>JAGQUQ010000061.1 GCA_020438425.1 Solirubrobacterales bacterium | reverse complement strand
CGCGGCCGAAGCCGGGGCCGTCACCCAGGTTCCGATCCTTCAGCAGCGCGAAAACGTCAAGCACGTCGCGCTGCTCCTGGTTACCGGCGACCGCGGGCTGGCCGGCGCCTTCAACGCCAACATCCTCCGTGACGGCCTCAACCGCCGGGACGAACTGAAGGCCGAAGGCATCGAGACCGTGTTCTATGCGGTCGGCCGCCGTGGCGACGGCGCCCTCACCTTCCGCAAGGCCGAGCCAAAGGAATCCTGGACCGGTTTCACCGACCGGCCGGCCTTCTCGGATGCCCGCGAGATCGGTGAAACGCTTGCCGCGGCCTACGTCGACGGCGAGGTCGACCGGGTCGAGGTCATCTACAACCGCTATGTCTCGCCGCTCACCCAGCACGTTCAGCGGCTGACCCTGCTTCCGGTTCAGGAAGCGGAAGTCGTCGGTGCCGGGGCCGAAGACGAACAGGGTGAGGAAGAAGCGGGCGAACTCGCCGAGGCTCACAGCCGCGCTTCCTGGGAATACGAGCCGGAGGCCGAGAAGCTGCTGGCCACGGTGATCCCCGATTACGTGAACACTTCGCTTTACCGCAATCTTCTCGAGTCGGCAGCGTCCGAGCTCGGGGCCCGGATGACGGCCATGCGCAGCGCGGCCGAGAACGCGGAAACCATGATCGACGACCTGACCCTGGAGATGAACCGGGTCCGTCAGGCCGAGATCACACAGGAAATTCTGGAAGTCGTGGGCGGCGCCGAGGCGCTGGGTTAACGCGACGTCACCGACTGAAACTGGAACTGGAGATATGTCAGAAGAAAACGGCAAGAACACCGGACGAATCGAGGAAATTCAGGGCGTCGTGGTCGACGTACTTTTCCCCGACAAACTGCCCGAGATCTACTCGGCGATCGAGATCCAGGTCGAGGAAAGCGACGCCCGCGAAGCTCAGAACCTGGTCTGCGAAGTCCAGCAGCACCTCGGCGATGACCGCGTCCGCACCGTCGCCATGGACGCGACCGACGGCCTGCGCCGCGGTGATCTCGTGGTCGACACCGGTGGCCCGATCACCGTTCCGGTCGGCGACGTCACCCTGGGCCGGATCTTCAACCTGCTCGGCGAGCCGATCGACGGCGGCGACGCCCTCCCGGCCGATGTCGAGCGCTGGCCGATCCACCGTCCTTCGCCCGAAGCTACCGACCTGACTCCGAACCAGGAGATCCTCGAGACCGGCATCAAGGTCGTCGACCTCCTCGCCCCGTACGTGAAGGGCGGCAAGATCGGCCTGTTCGGCGGCGCCGGCGTCGGCAAGACCGTTCTGATCCAGGAGCTGATCCACAACATCGCCCAGGAGCACGGCGGCCTTTCCGCCTTCTGCGGTGTCGGCGAGCGGACCCGTGAGGGCACCGACCTCTACATCGAAATGACCGAGTCCGGAGTCATCGACAAGACGATGATGGTCTTCGGCCAGATGAACGAGCCTCCCGGAGCCCGGCTCCGCGTCGCCCTGTCCGGCCTGACCATGGCCGAGTACTACCGTGAAGCCGGCGGCCAGGACGTGCTGCTCTTCATCGACAACATCTTCCGGTTCACCCAGGCCGGTTCGGAAGTGTCGGCCCTGCTCGGCCGCATGCCTTCCGCCGTCGGTTACCAGCCGACGCTGGAAACCGAGATGGGCCAGCTCCAGGAGCGGATCACCTCGACCTCGCGCGGATCGGTCACCTCGGTCCAGGCGATTTACGTCCCGGCCGACGACTACACCGACCCGGCGCCGGCCTCGGTGTTCGCCCACCTCAACGCGACCACCGCGCTTTCGCGGGCGATCTCGGAGAAGGGCATCTACCCGGCCGTCGATCCGCTCGACTCGTCGTCGACCATCCTCAAGCCCGACGTGCTCGGCGAGGACCATTACAACACGGCGACCGAGGTCCAGCAGGTCCTGCAGCGCTACAGCGAGCTGCAGCAGATCATCGCGATTCTCGGCATCGACGAACTGGCCGACGAGGACAAGGTGCTCGTTTACCGCGCCCGCAAGATCGAGCGTTTCCTCTCGCAGCCGTTCTTCGTCGCCGAGCAGTTCACCGGTACTTCCGGCGAGTACGTGCCGGTCGCCGAGACGGTTCGCGGCTTCCGCATGATCCTCGACGGCGAGATGGACGATTACGCCGAGAGCGCGTTCTACATGAAGGGCTCGATCGACCAGGTCATCGAGCAGGGCAAGAGCTCGGGCAACTAGGACGTTGGCCGGAGACAGCACATTCACGGTCGAGGTCCTCACCCCCGAGGGTGAGGTCTTCGGCGGCGAGGTTGCCCAGCTCTCGACCCGTACCGTCACCGGCGAGATCGGCATTCTGGCCCGTCACGTCCCGGTTCTGGCCGCGCTCAAGCCGACCCTGCTGCGACTCAAGATCTCGGATTCCGAGACCAGGGAGTGGGCCCAGTCGCACGGCATGCTGCAGGTGTTCGCGAATCACGCCCAGCTGCTGCTCGAGGAAGCGATCGAGCCGTCCAACCTGGACACGGCTGCCCTCGAAGAGCAGAAGGCGGACGCCGAAGCCCGCCTCGCCGACGATTCAACCGGCGAAGCAGCCCGCGAGGTCGCAGAACGCGACCTCGAGCGGGTAGAAGCCTTCCTCCAGATCGCCAGCGCCTAGCGTTACGCCGCGGGGCCGGGCGGGCATCCCCGGGACGCGGCATCGGGCGGCATTCAGCCGCCCTACTCCTGAGTGTCCCGGAGATGCATACCAGCCCCACCCGATCTACACCCGTCACTCCAGGTTGCTTTGGTCAGAGAGGTGCCCGGGGTGGGGGTGTCCGAAAAAAGATGGATAGTGAGCGCAGCGATATCTTTTTTCGGACACCCCCGCGCCGGGCACCTCGATAGCCGCTCCGCAGATACCCTTCCCTGATGGACGAACTGCTCTCTCTGGCGGAGCAACTGATCGGTTATGACACCTCGTCGGAAGACGGGGTGCACGAGGCTGCCGGTTTCGTCAAGGGCTGGCTGGACAGCCGGGGGGTCGAGACCGACCAGGGCACCTGCCGCGGGCTGCCGGTGATTACCGCCTCGCATGGCGATCCGGCCGATCCGACCGTGATCCTTCACGGTCACATCGATGTCGTGCCGGCTACGGCGGGTCAGTTCGAAGCGCGAGTCGAGGGTGACCGGCTGATCGGCAGGGGCGCCTACGACATGAAGGCTGCGCTGGCCGCGATGATGCTGGCCCTGCCAACCGACGAGGAACCGGTTTCGGGACTGCGGGTGGTGCTCGGAATCGTCTCCGACGAGGAGTCCGAGGAGCCGGAGAACCGGGGCAGTAACTACCTGGTCCGGAGACCGGAAACCACCGGGCCGGCAGCCAGTGGCGAGCACCCGGTCACGGGCGGCATGGGGCTAACCGGGAGCTTCGCGATCACCGGGGAACCGACCGACATGCATGTCGGGGTGGCGGCCAAGGGGGTGCTCGCTTTGCGGCTGACGGTGGCCGGACGAGCGGCCCACGGATCGACTCCCTGGCTGGGTGACAATGCCGTCCTGCGCGCCGTGGACCTGTTCCGGGGGGTTGAATCACTACCCTTTGCCAGAGAAAGCTCCGAGCTCTTCGACCGCCCCTCGATAAATCTTGGCCGGATTTGGGGTGGCGATGCGCTCAACAAGGTTCCCGACTCTTGCGCGATAGACGTAGACATCCGCTACCTGCCCCATCAGGACCCGGCACAGATCCGCGAACAGATCGCGGGGCTCGGCCCTGCCCGGGTGGAGACGATCATCGAACTTCCGCCGGTGAGCGGCGGAGGTACGGACTCGCCCTGGCTTCAGGCGCTGACCTCTGCAGCATCCGATCACCACGAAGGACCTTCGCTTTCGGTCGGCCGGGACGGGGCCTCCGATGCGGTCTTCTTCATCAGGGCGGGCATCCCGGCGGTCGAGTTCGGACCCGTAGGGGCCGGTCATCACGGTCCCGACGAGTGGGTGTCAATTTCCTCCCTGATCTCTTACCGCTCGGCGCTGCGCGGATTCCTCGAAAGGGCAGCGGGGAGGGGGTGAACCGGTGAGCGACAAACCAGGCGATTTCGACGAGCAGGAAGAAGAACGTCCCGAAGGCGAGTACCCGCCCGCGGTGCCGGCCCCGAAGGCCGACCCGGAACAGGGCCCGGAGGAAACCCCTCCGCCCGCCCCCGAATCCGGCGAGTACGTCGAACCACCGACCGAGGAACTGTTTGCCTTCGAAGCGAGGGTGGAGGAAGGCGAGGTCCCCGACCTCGACCCCGTTTTCCGGGCGGCGCTTCTGGAAAGTTCCGAGAGCGCTGTCGCCGGCGAGCCTGCCGATGGCGCCGATGCCGGGACCGCAGGGGAAGCGCCCGCCGACGAAGCCCCGTCGGGCCCCGGGGAGCCTGCCGGACCGGCCACCGGAGACTTCGCGGCCACCGGCGAGCAACCGCTGACCGGCGAGGAGCCCTACACGGGCGAGGAGCCATATACCGGGACCCACGAATGGGAGGAAGCGCCTTCGGAGACCGGGATCACGGCGGAACAGACCGCAGTGCTTCAGGCGACGGCGCGAAGCCAGGCTCACGACGCGATCGAGTTTTCCCGCCGGACCGGCAGGGCATGGGATCCGCCACGCCCGCCCCGGGGCGGAGATTTCGACCGGCCGGCCAAGCGGCCCCGCTACTGGTGGCGTTTCCTGCTCGCCGTCCTGATCATCATCGGGTCGTTCGCGACCGCGACCCAGGCCTCGGTGATGAACATTGTCAATGACATCACGGTCGGTCTCGAAGACGAAGGCTTCCGGAAATCACTCGACGATCTGCTGCCCGCGAATACGGACGGCCCTCAGACCATCGCCCTGCTCGGATCGGACGTCCGGACCGGTGGCGGCGCTCCCGAGGACGACCCCGGCCGCTCCGACACGACGATTCTGCTCAGGCTGGATCCGGATACCGACCAGATCGCGATGCTTTCGATTCCCCGCGACCTCCGGGTGGAGATCCCGGGAATCGGCACCGACAAATTCAACGCTGCCTACTCGTACGGCGGTCCCCGCCTGACCATCAAGACGGTGAAGCAGCTGACCGGGCTTGAGATCAATCACGTGGTCAACGTCGACTTCCAGGGCTTCGCCGACGTGATCGACGCGATCGGCTGCGTCTACGTCGATGTCGACCGTCACTACTTCAACGACAACAGTCAGGGCGGCGAGGAGTACGCGGTGATCGACATCGAAGCCGGCTACCAGAAGCTCTGCGGCTACGACGCCCTCGATTTCGCCCGCTACCGGCACACCGACTCGGACCTGGTCCGGGCCGCCCGCCAGCAGGATCTGATCGGAGAGGTCCGTAACCGGCTCTCCCTGGGCGAGATCTACAGCGGCCGCAAGGAACTGCTCGACGCCTTCTCCGAGAACACCCGGTCGGACATCAGCGGTACCGAAGAAGTTTTCCAGCTGATCCGGCTGCTCTTCGATTCCCGGGGTGCGAACGTGACCGAGATCTCCTTCCCGCAGAACTTCAGCATGATCGACGGAGTCTCCTATGTCGAAGCGTCCCCGGAAGAAATCGACGCTGTCGTCAACCAGTTCCTCGGTTTCGAAGACGATCCGGGCCCGGTCGGCACCCTCGATGAGGGCGACGGCGCCGGCAACAAGCAGAAAAAGAAGAAGAAAGAGAAGGAAGAAACCAGGACCGAGATCCCCAACAAGGAGTCCGACGGCCTGGTCGATATGGCGCAGAGCGGCCTCGACGTGGCGGTTCCGCTGGACGAGGAGATCACCCGGACCGACTTCCCCGTCTACTACCCGAAGCGACTGCCCGACGGCGCGTTCTACGCCGATGGCCAGAGCCGGGTGTACCACACGCGTGACCCGGACAAGAACGTCTACGGCGCCTACCGGATGGTCATGGAAGTCCAGAAGGACGACGGCACCCACTATTTCGGCCTTCAGGGCCTTCGCGGCTGGACCGACCCGCCGATCCTCGAGGCTCCACACGATGAAATCGAGATGGACGACCGGACTTTCAACGTCTACAACGAGGGAGACAGGATCCGCCTGATCTCCTGGACCGACGGCGACAACGTGTACTGGGTCTCCAACTCGTTGCTCCTGACCCTTGAGAACGAGCAGATGCTCGGCATGGCCCGGTCCACCCGGGCATTCACCCCCAACGATTGAGTGAGATGAATTCAGAAGAGAAGGCGCCGATCGGTGTCGTCGGGGTCGGCTGGGTCGGCCTCGTTACAGCAGCATGCTTCGCCGAGCTCGGACACCCGGTGATTGCCCGGGACGTGCTTCAGGAGAAGGTCGATTCGCTCAGCCGGGGCGAGATCACGATCCACGAACCCGGGCTGGCCGAACTGCTGGAAAAGAACCGCGACCGGCTGACTTTCACGACCGACATGGATCTCCTGCTGGACTCCGCCCGGCTGCTCTTCGTCTGCGTCGATACGCCGCCCACCTACTCCGGTGACGCTGATCTCTCCCGGGTCCGATCGGTGGTCGACGACCTCAAGGCCGATAGTGACCACGTGCTGATCATGAAGAGCACCGTGCCGGCCGGAACCGGAGAGTCGATCCGCCGCGAGCTGCCGGGCCTGGCCTATGTCTCCTGCCCGGAGTTCCTCAAGGAAGGAACGGCAGTCGAGGACTTCATGCACCCCGACCGGGTCGTGGTCGGGGCCGAGCCGGAGGACGAAGCCGCCGCCGGCGAGGTCGCTGATCTCTACCGGCCCCTGGGCGGAGAGATCGTGATGACCGACACCTCGAGCGCCGAGATGATCAAGCTGGCCTCGAACGCCTATCTGGCGACCCGCATCTCCTTCATCAACGAGATTGCCAACGTCTGTGAAGAAGTCGGTGCCGACGTCAGCGAGGTAGCCCGTGGAATGGGTCTCGACGAAAGGATCGGCCCCCACTTCCTGCGCCCGGGAATCGGGTTCGGAGGTTCCTGCTTCCCGAAAGATGTGAACGCCCTGAAATTACTGGCCGGTAACTCGGGGTACCACTTCCAGCTGCTGAACTCCGTGATCGAAGTCAACGAACTTCAGAAGCGCCGGGTAGTGAGCAAATTGACCAAACACCTGGGATCACTTGTCGGCAGGAAAATCGCCCTGCTGGGGCTGGCTTTCAAGCCGGATACCGACGACATGCGGGAAGCATCGAGTCTGGTTTTGTCCGCCCGCCTAAGAGGCGAAGGTGCGGAAGTTGTTGCATATGACCCGGTGGCCATGAACAACGCAAGGAGTCTTCTCCCCGGGGTGGAAATGAAGGACACAGCCCAGGACGCTCTCGCTGATTCGGACGCAGCCGTTCTTGTTACAGAATGGTCCGAGTTCAGGGATATCGACTGGACCGTGGCGGCCGATCGGATGCGGAGGCCTTTGCTCATAGACGGAAGAAATTTTCTTGACGCCGGCAACCTCCGCTCAGCCGGGTTCCTCTACGAAGGGATCGGCAAAGCCGGGGACCGGTAACGAAAGCGGGTAAGGAAGATTGCAGGCTCTGGTACTGGTCGGAGGCAGGGGAACAAGACTCAGACCGCTTACATATGAAACGCCCAAGCCGGCCCTGACTCTGGTCGACAGGCCGTTTCTCAACTACATGACCGAGTGGCTGGGCAGCCACGGAGTCGACGAAGTGATTCTCGCCTGCGGCTTTCTCCCGGACGAGATGAAAAGCGTGCTCGGCGACGGGGAACCCGGCGGGCCACGCCTCAAGTACCTGGTCGAGGAAGACACCCTCGGCACCGCCGGAGCGATTCGTTTCGCGCTCGATCATCTCGACGAGAGGTTCTTCGCCCTGAACGGTGACGTGCTCGCTGATCTCGACCTCACCGCCCTCTGGAAGCAGCACGAAGAAACCGGTGCCCGTGCCACGCTCGGCCTTTACCGGGTCGAGGACTCCAGCAGCTACGGACTGGTCGACATTGACGACGAGGGCAAGGTGCTCCGGTTCAGCGAAAAGGATTCCGGCCGGACCGGACCCGGACTGATCAATGCCGGCACCTACGTTCTCGAACGGGAAGCGATTGCCGAAGTCGAGCCGGGGCGCGAAGTCTCGATCGAGCGGGAGTTCTATCCCTCGATCACCGGCAAGGGCCTGTTCGCCCGGCAGCTGGACGGGTACTGGATGGACTTCGGCACGCCGGAGCGCTACTTCGAGGCGAGCTGGGACATCCTCCAGGGCCGGATTCACACCGAGGTGAAGACCAACTCTGACGGGGTTCACATCTCGCCCGACGCCGAGATCGACCCCAACGCAACGATCGGTCCCCGGGCGGTGATCGGCCCCGGGGTGAAGGTCGGCCCGGGAGCGAAGGTCAACGGCTCGGTCCTGCTGGAAGGAAGCGAAGTTGGCGAAGGCGCCGAGGTCGAAGGGTCGATCATCGGTCCCGGTGTAAAAGTTGCCGCAGGAGATACGGTAGGAGATGAAGTCCTTGGCAAGAATGAGATCGGTGAGGTCGTGAATGCTTGAGGACGTACTGGACATCCCAAACCACATCCGAGACGCGCTCTGGCGGGTTGACTCTGCCCAGCTGCAGGCTCGCCCTTCATCCGGATTCGTGGTTTGCGGCATGGGCGGATCGGCAATCGGGGCCGAGCTGGCCCGGGGACTTCTCGACAATCGCCTGACCGGGCCGATGATCGTTTCCCGGACCTATGGATTGCCGAAGTGGATCACGGCCGACTGGGCGGTGCTCGCTTCGAGCTATTCCGGCGACACCGAGGAGACGATCTCCTCGTTCAAGGACGCCGGTGAGGCAGGAACCCACCGCTGGGTAGCCGGCACCGGCGGTGAACTCGTGGCGAGGGCCCGCGATGCCGGAATCGGCGTGGTCGGGCTGCCGGGCTTTTTTCAACCGCGCATGACGGTCGGCTACATGACCGTGGTCTCGACCCACGTTGCGCACCTGGCCGGAGTCGCCCCCGACGTCAGGCGCGAACTCGAACAGGCCGCCGACTTTCTGGACAGTTGCAAGAGCGACATGGAGCCTCTCGCGAGGGCACTTGCCTCGCAAATAGGCGACACTCCAGTAGTCGTGCATGGAGCAAGCCTCACTACGGCCCCGGCCAGGCGCTGGGCCAACCAGTTCAACGAGAACGCCAAGCAGCTCGCCTTTTCCGCCGAGATTCCCGAGGCAAACCACAACCTGATGGAGGCCTGGTCGAAGGGCACAGGCGGCCTCGGGGCGATCTTTCTCACCGATTCGGGCCAGTCGCCCCGGGAGCGTCGACGCATGGAGCTCACGGCGGAGTCGATCGAGAAGACTGGTGCGCCCGTGTTTTCGGTCGAGACCTCGGGGGAGACCCGTTCCGAGCGGATCTTCTGGGCGGTCATGTTCGGTGACCTGGTTTCGGTCGAGGTTGCTTCACTTCGCGGAGTCGACCCTCTGCCGGTTGACGAAATCCAGAACTTCAAGCGGCGCCTGGGCAAGACCTGATGAGAGCGATGGTGCTGGCCGCCGGATTGGGCACGAGGCTCAGGCCAGTCACCCGATCAGTGCCCAAGCCGATGGTCCCGGTCCTGAACCGGCCGGTGATGGAACACATCGTCAACCTGCTCGCCCGGCACGATTTCACCGAAGTGATCGCCAACATCCACTGGTATCCGGAGGCGATCAGGGAACACTTCGGTGACGGCTCCGGCTTCGGTATCGATCTGACCTACAGCTTCGAGGAGGAACTGCTCGGCACGGCCGGCGGGGTGCGCTTCGCTTCCCATTTCTTCGAAGATGACTTCCTGGTCATCTCCGGCGACGCGATGACCGACATCGACCTCACGGCGATGCGCGACTTCCACCGCTCACATGGCGGCATCGCCACCCTCGCGACCCGACGGGTCACCGACACATCCGAGTTCGGCGTGGTGATCACCGACGACGGGGGTCGCATCCAGGGCTTTCAGGAAAAGCCGGATCCCGACGAGGCGCTCTCCGATCTGGCCAACTGTGGCATCTACATGTTCAACCGGGAGATTTTCGATTTCTTCCCGGCACCGGGGGAAAGCAAGCTGGCCGCACCCGGGCACCCGGAGGACTTCGCGGACTGGGCCTACGACGTCTTCCCCGGCCTGCTCGACTCGGGTGTCGACTTCTTCGCCCATGAAACCGATGCCTACTGGAATGACATCGGCACGATCGACGAACTCATCCAGAGCAATTTCGACGGGCTTTTCGGTGAAGTCGATCTCGGTCTGCCCGACCGCCAGGTGCAGCCCGAGGTCTGGGTGGAAGGCGAGGTTGAAGGTCTCGAGACTGCGGAGATCGACGGTCCGGTCCTGATCGGTGACGGCGCCCGGATCGGCGAGGGCGCCCAGCTGGTCGGTCCCCTGGTGCTCGGCAAGGGTTGCTCGATTGGAGCCGGGGCCGGCGTGCGGGAGGCGGTCCTGCTGGGACGTTCCTCGCTCGAAAAGGGCGCCTTCCTGGCTGGAGGCCTCCTCGGACCAACGAGGGATTGAGGCTTTTGTTGCAGTTGTAGTGCCACGTGTGAGGTTTTCTCCGGCATGGTCGGGGGATGGATCCCGGTCGGATCGCCAACCTCTTCGTGCCGTCCCGTTGCCCGGTATGTCGGCAGGGCGTGGACCCCGATTCCCTGCTCTGCGGCGAGTGCATGCGGGAGCTCAATCGTTCCCGGGTGCTGCGGGCGGACCCGCCCGAGGGTGTCGACCGGATCACCTCTTTTGCCGACCACGAAGGCATCCCCCGACACCTGCTGGCCGCGTTCAAGTTCCGTCATCTGACCGGCCTGGTCGGACTGATCGCCGGGTTCATGACCGATGCCGCCGGTTTGCCTGACGAGCATGGGCTGCTGGTTCCGGTGCCTCCGGCCAGGCTGAGAACCCGGATGCGCGGCTTCGATCCGGTCGGTCTGCTCGCCGACGAGATCTCGGCATTGATCGACCTGCCCCGGCCGGGAGAGGCGGTGCTCCGGCGTCGCGGCTCCGGAAGGCAGCGCGGTCGTGGAAGGACGGGACGGCTCGCCAACCCTCCCGACATCCGGCCATCGGATGATGCAGGGCGGATCATCGGCGGCCGGGAAATCCTCCTGGTCGATGACGTGATGACCACCGGAGCAACCCTCTCGACAGCGGCCGGGGCACTGCGCCACGCCGGAGCGGCTTCGGTGGTGGCTTTGACCTTCACCCGAAGGCTCTGATTTCATCGCAAGAAATCTGGCAAATCCCGTTATTCCGTAGTTCGCCCCCTTGTCAACATCCTGTGACCCGGCTACCATCGGCGCAAGGAACACAACCCCGCCAGGAGGTCCCATGCGAATTGAGATTCGTGGTCGCAACGTCGAAGTCACCGACGAATTGCGCGAGCAGGTGACCCAGCGGTTCAAGCGGCTTGGTGAACAGGTTTCGTCGCTTGCCCGCATCGAAGTTGTCGTCTCCGAGGAGCAGAACCCGGCCATCGCCGACAAGTTCGTGGCCGAGGCCAACCTGCACCTCAAGGGAGTCACGCTGCATGCCCATGAGGCCAGCCCCGAGATGACCCACACGATCCACGAACTCGCAGAGGACATGCGCAGGCAGGTGAAACGACATCGGGAGAAGCGAAGGAAGCGGAGGGAAACCCGCAAGCTTGTAAACCGCCTCCAGGGACGCGAAACCGGAGGCGCTCAGCCCGGTCTCTAGACCGGACCGGCCCCGAACGGGCCGGAGAAAGGGGACGGTCCCCGGCCCACGGCCGCAGGACCGGAAGGAAACCAGTCAGTGCGGAGGGGCCGGAAATCCGGCCCCTCCGTCTTGCAGGCTTCAGTCGGCGGTGAAGCGCAACGGCTAACCTTGGTCTCATGGCCATTCAGCTAATCGATCGTGCGCTCAGGATGGGGGAGGGGCGCAAGTTCAAGGCATACGAAAAGCGGGTCGAATCGATCAACCGGATCGAGCCCGAAATGAAGGAGCTCGAGGACAACGAGCTGCTCGAAGAAGCCAACGCGCTGCGGGAACGGGCGAAGAACGGCGAGGCGCTCGACGACCTGCTTCCCGAGTCGTTTGCCTTGACCCGTGAAGCTGCCTGGCGGGCCCTTGGCCAGCGGCACTATGACGTACAGCTGATCGGTGGAATGGTCGTCAACGACGGCGCGATCGCCGAGATGAAGACCGGTGAGGGCAAGACCCTGACCAGCACCCTGGCCATCGTGCTGAACGCCCTGGCCGGCAAGTCCGTCCATGTGGTCACGGTCAACGATTACCTCTCGAAGCGAGACGCGCTCTGGATGAAGCCGATCTACGACCTGCTCGGCGTGTCGGTCGGGTGGATCCAGGAAAGCGACGATCCGGAATCCCGTCGTGAGAAGTACGCCTGCGACGTGACCTACGGCACCAACTCCGAGTTCGGGTTCGACTACCTGCGCGACAACATGGCCGGCTCGCTCGAGCAGAAGGTCCAGGGCAAGCATGACTTTGCGATCGTCGACGAGGTCGACAACATCCTGATCGACGAGGCCCGGACGCCGCTGATCATCTCCGGTGCCCCGGAAGAAGCGGCCCAGACCTATTACACGTTCGCCCGACTCGCGAAGCAGCTCGAAGGTGTTCCGGCGAAGACCAAACTGAAGTCGATGGGCGAGAGCAAGGACACCTCCGACGCCGACTACGACTACGAGTTCGACGAGAAGCACAAGACCGTCTCGCCGACCGAACGCGGGGTCGAGAACGCCGAGAAGTTCGTCGGAGTCGAGAACCTCTACATGGCCGAGAACGGAAACCTGGTCAACCACCTGATCCAGTCGCTGAAGGCCGAGTCCCTCTACAAGAAGGACAAGGACTACGCGGTGGTCGACGGCGAAGTGATGATCATCGACGAGTTCACCGGGCGCATCCTCGAGGGCCGGCGCTGGTCCGAGGGTCTGCACCAGGCGGTCGAGGCCAAGGAGGGCGTGGCGATC
>JAGQUQ010000060.1 GCA_020438425.1 Solirubrobacterales bacterium | reverse complement strand
TCACCGCATTCGCCACCGTTCTCCGAGGTCGCTTTGGCCAGGGACTTCCAGGAGGCCGAGATCGCGCCGTTGATGCCGAAGCCGCCGGTGAAGTTTTCGCCGGTGGTCGGGCTCTTGGTTGCGGTCGAGAAGCTCATCGGGACGTTGTCGAAACGGCAGCGTGCGAAGAGGCCGAGCGGCGGCACCGCAATGTCGTCGAGCGAGTCCGGCAGGGGGAAGTTGGTTCCGGTGCCGGTCACCACGATGATGTCCACCGGGCCTTCGAGGGTCATCGCCCCGGTCGCCTCGTCCCAGGTGCCGGTCAGGCCCTCCTGGTTCAGGCGGAGCGTGATCGGGATCTTCAGGTCCTGCTCGATCGGATGCATGATGTGCATGTACGGAAACTGGGTTCCCGGGTTGGTCGCCTGGGGGATGGTTATCGCGCCGTCGGTGAGATCGCCGTTCAGCTGGATGTCGGTGCGCTGCGGGGCGGGCAGGTCCGGCGACGGGAAGGTGTTGCCGGCCGGGAGGACGACCCGGTCCCTGAAGAATCCGAAGTTGGCCCGGCCGTTGTCGAAGGTGAGCTGCACGGGAGCCGCGCTTGCCTGCGGGGCGGCTGCAACCAGGCCGGTGAGAGCCAGGGCGAGGGCCAGGGCCAGAAGCCCGGCCTTCTTGATGGGACTGCTTGCAGGGGTGGCTGAATCGGTACGCATCGAACCTGGTTCTCCTTGTTGGACGAAAAGTTCCCAAATCGACGCTGCCTGTAGCGCCTGCCTCCTTAATTGACAAACGCGAGGTTTTTCAAACAGGGACCGGGTCTCACGCGGTGGAGTGAGCGTGGAACTGCACGGTCGGTTGGATAAATGGGGCTTTCCGAAGTCTGGACCTGGGGCCAAATGGGATTCGGGGGGTTGTGGGGAACATTTCCCCATGGGAACGCGGAGACAGATCGTGGCGTTTGGTGGTGGCGGATTCTCGATGGAATCCGGCAATCCCCTGCTGGATGACTTCGTGGTTTCGGCCACCGGCCTGAAGAGACCGAGGGTCTGCTTCCTGCCGACCGCATCCGGCGACGCCGACCACTACCTGGTCCGTTTCTACAACGCTTTCCGAAACCGGGGCGAGGCCTCCCACATTTCCCTCTTCCGACGCGAACGCGGGGCCGAATCGATCCGCGATCACCTGCTCTCCCAGGACCTGATCTACGTGGGTGGCGGGTCGGTGATCAGCATGCTCGGGGTCTGGCGGGCCCACGGCATCGACCAGATCCTGCGTGAGGCATGGGAGCGGGGCATCGTGCTCTGCGGACTTTCGGCCGGCTCGCTCTGCTGGTTCGAGGAATGCGTCACCACCTACCAGAAGGAGACCAAGGTGACGATCGGCCTCGGCTTCCTGCCCTGGTCGAATCAGGTGCACTTCGAGCTCGATTCCCCCGCCCACCGGGCCTTCGAAGGAAAGCTCAAGGAAGGGCTCCGGCCCGGCTACGCGGCGACCGACGGCGCCGCCTTTCACTTCATCGACACCGAACTCGCCCAGGTTGTCGCCTCCCGGCCCGAGGCCCGCGCCTACCGGATCGAACTGAAGGGCGAGAAGCCGAAGACCACCCAGCTGGCGACCCGGTACCTCGGCTCGCCCGACCATGTGCCCCTGATCGAGGAGTCACCGATCCCCTGGGCATCGACCCCGATCGAGGTCGGCTGATGAAGGGCCGGATTCTGGTCATGGGAGGTCACGAGTTCGACCGGCTCGACGGCAACGAGGCGATCGTCGAGCACGTGATTTCGCTGACCGGGAAGAAGGCCCCGAAGATCTGCCTGCTGCCGACCGCTTCGGGTGACCCGGAGGATCAGATCTCCCGCTTCCGCCGGTCCTTCGGCAGCCGCGGCTGCGAGGTCAGCGACATATCGCTCTTCCGGCTCGGAGCCAACCCGATCGACGTTTCCGCCCACCTGATGAAGCAGGACGCGATCTATGTGGGCGGAGGCAGCCTGGTCAACCTGGTCGCGGTCTGGCGGCCTCACGGGATCGCCGAACTGATCGAGGAATGCCTCGAGCGAGGCGTGATGGTGGTCGGCCAGAGCGCCGGGGCGATGTGCTGGTTCGAGGCCGGCATCACCTCCTCTTCCGGCCGACCCGAACCGGCCGAGGGGCTCGGGCTGCTCAAGGGCAGTCTCTGCGTCCACTACCACCGCGACCCGGATCGCCGCAGCAGGTACCTGGCCGAGGTCGGCAAGGGCATGCCCCCGGGATACGGGGCGGACGACCAGACCGGTCTGCTGTTTGCCGACGGCGAGCTGAGCGAGGTGTTCACGGCCCGCGAAGGTGCCGGAGTCTGGAAGGTCACCCGCGGTGAAGAGGGCGGGGTCGAAGAGCCGGTCGAAGCGAAAGACATCCGGCCGAAGAAGGAAGCCGGCCCCGACGGAAGCCCGATCGACGATCTGCGGGCCCTGAACCTGTACCGGCGCTCCGTCCGGCTCCGCTGAGGCGATGGCAGCGCGTCGCCGGATCACTCACCTGCCCTAATCTAGGCAGATGGCCGAAGAGACCGAGACCCAGCGCGAACCCGTGGCGCTCACGCCCGGGAGCGGAGCCGACCAGAACCGTCAGGCGTACCTGAGCCTGCTCAAGCTTTCCCTGGTCGATCTCGCCGGCGCCCGGACCTCGGCCGTCCACTTCCAGCCCGACGGCCAGATGTTCACCCGCGACCTCAAGGAAGACGAGCTCAAGTACCGCGCGGCCGGGATCGACTGGCCGGTCAACGGACTGACCATGACCGGTCTCCAGCGGCTCGATGATCTCCAGGAATGCGTCGAGGCGATCGTGCGGGACGGCGTTGAAGGAGATGTGATCGAAGCCGGAACCTGGCGGGGCGGATCCTCGATTCTGATGCGGGCCACCCTCGACAGCCTCGGCGAGAACAGTCGCAAGGTGTGGCTGGCCGATTCCTTCAGCGGCTTCCCCGAACCGGACGACGAAAGTTTCCCCGAGGACCGCAACCTCAACTTCGGAATCAGCGTCGACCTCAGCAAGGCGGATTTCCTGGCGGTTCCGGTCGAGGAGGTGCGCGGCAACTTCGAACGACTCGGCCTCAATCACGACCTCGAGTTCGTCGAAGGCTTCTTCGAGGACACCATGGAAGGTCTTTCCGACGGCCGCTGGTCACTGGTCCGGCTCGATGGCGACACCTACGAGTCCACCATGCTCTCGCTGCGGGCGCTCTACCCGGGCCTCGCCAAAGGTGGCTACCTGGTTCTCGACGACTACGGGTTCCTGCCGGAATGCAAGCGGGCGGTCGAGGAGTTCCGGGCCGAGCACGGGATCACCGAGCCGATCGAAGCGATCGACTGGACCGGGGCCCGCTGGCGCAAGGAAACCGAAGCCACCACCAGCGGTGGCGATCTCGGGCGCGGCGAAGGGACCGACGGTTCGAAGCGCAAGGTCCAGCGCCAGAGTCATCTCAGGATCCCCTCGATGCGCGAACGGGACCTGATGCAGCGGCTCGAAGGCCAGAGTCAGTCGAGTTCCTGAGGATCCAGGCGGGTCCGGAAGCTAGGATCGCCGGGTGCCCGCCGCCGGATCAACGCGTTCAGCCAGCCCGGCAAAGGCTTCGGCGTTCGGCGTCTTCCTGCTCGCTTTCGCCTTTCTGGCCGGTGCGTTCATGCTGCTGCTGCCGGTGCTCTACGCGGTGGTGCCGGAAGGGGTACCCGAACCGCCGCTGGTCCCCCAGCATCAGCCGGCCGAGAACCTGCTCTACCTCCTCTCCTTCTTCGTCCTGCTCCCGGCCTCGCTCTGGGCCTCGCTGCGCATTGCCGACCGGGCCGAGCTTTCGGCTCCCGGACGGTTGCCCTGGCTGGCCGGGATTCTGGTCGGCGGCCTCTTCCTTGTCGTCGGTCTGACCAGGCTGGCCTTCCGGCTCGGTCACGGTGGAGGGCTGGAAACCCTCTTCGTCCTCACCGCGGGCTGGGCCCTGGTCGCCGGCTTCCTGCTGGCCGCGATCCTTCGGGGCAAGGGCGTCCGGTCCCTGGACCGGTTCGTCGCAAGCAGCCCCGCCGGGATCGTCCTGGCCACCGGCTGCCTCGCGGTGCTGATTTTCGGCTTGAGCAACTTCGGAGAGGTCAGCCTGCCGGCGCTGATCGTCGGGCTTCTTCTCGCGGCCGCCGTGACCTGGGCCTACACGAGATTTCGTCCCGGGCATCTGCGCAGGCCTTGGGGAATCCTGCTCGACCTGACCCTGTTCGTGCTGGTCGTGCTGGCGGTGCCGGACATGGTCATCTACCGGCTCGGGGAGTTCTCGACCGGGGCCGAAGACGCCCTCGGGGTGTACGTCCAGCAGTTCCACGGAGCCCTCTTCATCGGGCCGATCAGCCAGATCCTCGACGGCGATGCGTTGCTGGTCGACACCGTTTCGCAGTACGGCGTCGCCTCGATCTACTTCCTCGCCGGGGTGCTCGATCTGATCGGCCTCGGCTACGGCACCCTCAGCCTGACCGACGCGGTGCTTTCCGGGTTCGTCTTCGCCTTCGGCTTCTCGATCCTCCGCATGTCGGGGGTGAACCGTCTCCTGGCCAGCGGGTCAATCGCGATCGCGGTCTTCATCCTGATCTACAGCACCACCTATCCGATCGGGGGTTTGCTCCAGCACGGAGCGATCCGCTTCGGACTGCTGCCGGTCACCTTGGTCACTTTGCGAATGGCGGCGCTCCGCTGGCCGGCGAGTTCCCGGGTGACTTCGATTCTGGCCTGGTTCGTGGTTGGCCTTTCTTCGATCTGGGCGCTCGAGAGCTTCCTCTACACAACCGCGACCCTGGCCGGAATGACCCTCGTGGCGATGACCTGGCAGCCCCGGGAGAAGCGGCTCGGCTGGCTGCTCGGACAGGTCGGCCGGACCCTGCTCGCCTGGCTGGCGGTTCACCTCGCCTTCGCGGCGGGGACCCTGATCGCCTCCGGCTCGCTGCCGGACTGGGGCATGTACTTCACCTATCTCAGGGACTTCCTGACCGGGGACGTCGGTGACCTCACCTATGACTTCCTGGCCTTCTCGCCGGGCTTCCTGGTCGGCGCCGGCTACGCCGCCTCGGCCCTGCTGCTCTTCGCCAACCTGCTGCGAAACCCGCAGTGGTGCGAAAAGCACCGCCTCGCAATCTTCGCGATCGGTGGACTGACCGCCTACGGAGTCGCCCTCTTCAGCTACTTCGACAACCGCTCGCTCGCCCACATCCTCCAGTACGTCAGCCTGCCGCTGCTGCTCTCGATCGTGCTCTGGCTGAACCTCGCCCTGACCGGGACCGACCTCGGCCGGAAGGCGAAGGCGGCGTTGCTGGCCACGACGCTTTGCCTGGCCGCGTTCTCGGTTTCGGTGGTCTGGCAGTCGGCCAGCGACCGGGCCACCGACAGCATGCTGGCCTGGGCTCTTCCCGGCGGGGAGTCGTTCAGCGACGGAATCGATCGTCTGAAAGATCTGCCGCCGGTGGTTCCGGAAGCGGATGTGGGAGCCAGGCTGATCGAGCAGTACATGCCCGGAGAAGACCAGACGGCGATCATCACCGTTCCCGACCTCGACGTGAACGTGCTGGTGTTGACCGGCCGCTCGAACCGGCTGGGGCTCACCGATGCCAAGGAACAGAGCTGGGTTCCGGACCCGCACGTCGAGCCGGTCGCGGCGGCCGCCCGGAAGCTCGAAGCCGGTGACCGGATGCTGCTCGACACCGCGGCTCTCGACGCGTTCCGGACCCTGGCCCGGGACCCGGAAGCGGACCTGGAAGAGATCACGGACGAGTCGGGGATCTCCTTCATCCAGCAGGTCGCGATCCTCGCCCTGACCGAGAACTTCCGGATCAAGCCGGTCGCCCGCGAAGGTGATCTGACGGTGGTCGAGCTGGTCCCGCGCTGAGCGCGGACTACTTCACGTACTTGCGTGAAGGCAGGATCCGGTTGCGGTGCAGGACCAGCCGGAAACCGGCCCAGAGCGTCTTCAGCCCGTAAACGACGCCGGTGTTGAAACCGACCGAGGACATCTCGTCGAAGTAGCGGCAGCGAGCGGGAACTTCCTCGATCCGGAAGCCCATGTGGGAAGCCTGGTAGAGCAGCTCGGCGTCGAAGACGAAATCGAGCGAGTTCCGCAGGAACGGCACGGTCAGCAGCAGCTCGCGCGAGTACGCGCGGTAACCGGTGTGGGCCTCCGAGAGGTGGGTGCCCATGATCCGGTTCTGGATCGTAGTCAGGAAGCGATTGGCGACGAACTTCCAGCGGGGCATGCCGGCATCCAGCGCCCAGCCGGGCACCAGCAGCCGCGAGCCCATGACCAGGTCTGCCTCGCCGTCGGCGATCGGCTTGATCATGCTGGGGATCAGTCCCGGTTCGTACTGGCCGTCGGGGTGGAGCATCACGACCACATCGGCGCCGCGCTGCAGCGCTTCGAGGTAGCAGGTCTTCTGGTTGCCGCCGTACCCGACCTGATGGGGATGCCAGACCACGTCGACCTTGAGCGAGCGGGCCAGGTCGACCGTCGCGTCGGTCGAGGAGTCGTCGACCAGGATCACCTCGTCGACCGCGTCCTGCGGGATCTCGGCGAAAGTGGCTTCCAGGGTCTCGGCGGCCTGCCGGGCCGGCATGACGACGATTACCTTGGTGCGCCTCTCGGAATCGGTCCCGTTGGTTTCCGGCTCGTGGTCGACTGACACGTCAGGACCCTCCATTCATTGGTTCTCGGCAAAAGGCGTACAGGTCCAGCGACTCATCCAATGAGTCACCGCGCAATTCGAAATCCGACTGGTCGATCGCTTCGGCCCGCGGGTCCGACTCCTTTCGGAAGTGCCGGAGCATGAAGTCATACAGCCACTGCTTCACCTTCATCGGCACGAACCTGCGCAGTCGGAGCGGGTCGAGCCTGAGCAACTTGTCGAGGGTGCGGCGCTCCTCGTCGTGGAGCTCCATGTAGCGCGGTGAAGCGAACAGTCCCCGCACCTCGACCTGGCCGAAGCCGGTCCGGCAGATCTGCTCGAACTCCTCCGGGCTGAACTCGATGAAGTGGAAGGGATCGATGATCTCGTCCGGCCGGCCAAAGGTGAGCCGGTTCGGGGTCACGATGATCGCTTCTCCGTCCGCGGTCAGCAGCCGCCTGACCTCGCTCACCACCCGCTCGGGGTCGGGGACATGCTCGATCGCATGGGACGAGAAGATCGAGTCGAAACTCTGGTCCGGCAGCGGAACCTCGCGGATGTCGGCCTGGAGCGTCTCGCGATCCTGCCCGGCCAGGGCTTCGGCGGAGATGTCGACTCCGACCGTTTCCCGGGGCGCGAACGCTTCGAAACTGTGGCCGGTTCCACAACCGAGGTCGAGGATCCTCTTGCCTTCGAGCTCCCCGGCCGCCAGGGAGTAGGCGAAGGAATGGCGCTGCCAGGCAGGATTGAACCCGCCGGTCTTGCCGCTTGCCCTTTCTCCCGTGATCTTCTCTGACATTCGCGGCAATCTTGACAGGAGTCGCTGAGCGCCGCGCCGGTAGCCCGCTTATTCTGCCCGCTGTGAGCGGCGCAGCCCCCAGACAGCGGTGGATGTCGTGGGCGATCGTCGGGGCGGTAACCCTGGTCGCGCTCGCGATCCGGCTCGTGGTGCTGCAGCAGCCGGTGGTCGGGGACGAGCTCTCCACCTTCTGGATCGTCAACGGCAACGGCCTCTCCGGGGTCGTCTCGACGGTTTACTCCGACGCCGAGATCAGCCCGCCTTTCTTCTTCCTGCTGGCCAAGGTCTTCTCCGTCTTCGGGGCGACCGGCACCTCGGTCCGGCTTCCATCGATGGTTGCCGGGGTAGCGGTGATCCCGGTCTTCTACCTGATCGGGCTTCGGACCCTGGGTCGAAACGGGGGCTACCTCGCCGCCGCCTTCGCCTGCCTCTCGCCGTTCCTTGTCTACTTCTCCGCCAACGCGCGCGCCTACTCGGTGATGATCCTGACGCTGGCGCTGGCGACCCTGGCCCTGGTTGTCGCCACCTCGGAAAACGGCAAGTGGTGGCACTGGCTGGGCTGGGCCGTGGCTTCGGCTCTCGCGGTTTACAGCCACTACGTCGGGGCCCTTGCCGTCGGGGGCCAGGTCATCTGGGTTCTGATCTGTTGCCCCGGATCGCGCTGGAAGGTGATCGGCTGGTCAGCGGTCGCCGCGCTCCTGTTCGCCCCATGGCTGGGAGGTTTCCGGGCCGACCTCAACTCACCGACCAGCGACATCCTCCAGGGCATCCAGCAGACCGGGTTCGAAGCCCGCCTGAGGAACACCCAGGAGCTGATCTTCCTGCGAATCCAGGTCGGGTCTGCCCCGATCTTCTGGAGTCGGCCGGATGTCCTGCTCGGGGCGCTCGGATTGATCGTCGCGGCGGTCGGGATCGGCCGGCGAATCTCCTCCGGGGGTCTGCGGATCTTCCGGGGGGAGCGGGCTCGCGGGGCGCTGCTGCCGCTGCTGATGGTTCTCGCGGTGATCCTCGGCGAGCTGCTGTTGCTGGCGATCGGCACCGACATCTACGGCATCCGCAACCTGGCTCCGGTCTGGGCCGGACTGCCGCTCGTCTTCGCGGCGATCTGCGTCGCGGCCGGCCGGAAGCCGGGATCGATCGCCGCCGTGATCCTCGCCATCGCTCTCGGCTTCGGCTCCATCTGGCTGGCCGACCCCGGCCACACCGGAGTGCCGTACAAGGATGCCACCGAGCTGATCGATGGCCGCGAGGTTCCCGCGGAGGCGGTAATCGACGGAAGCATCCTCAGCCCGGCCCCACAGACCTCGCTCGACATCTACCTGAAGGGCGATTACCGGGTCATCGACCTGACCAACATCAAGGACGAGCCCGATTTCATCGAGCACATCTATGACCCCTATGACATCCAGGCTCTGTCCGACCGGGCCTTCGAGGGCCCGGGCCCGGTCGAGCTCGTCACCCTCGACCGTCAGCGGACACCATTCGCCGAGGATGGGCCCGGCGGCTCGAAATACCGTTTCCACATGAACGGCCAGACCGTGCTGATTCCGGGCGGCTGGACCATGGTCAGCCAGACCGAGTTCGGGGGGCTCCTGCCCTTGACCGTTTCCCGGTTCGAGCAGGAAAGCGGAGATGCGAAAGGATCACCGGGCAAGTGAGTACCGAAACCGACAGGCACTTCGACCAGATCGCCGACGAGTACGACGAGTCCCTGCCCCCGCATGTGGTCGAGCATTACCTCGAAAAGCGGGTCGCGCTGATCGGGGATCTGATGCCGCAGGGCAAGGTCCTCGACGCCGGCTGCGGGACCGGGGTGGTCGCCTCGAGGCTCGCCGACCGGGGATACGAGGTGACCGGCCTCGATCCCTCCGCCGGGATGCTCGAACACCTCCGGCAACGCGACCCGAGAGTTGAGGCGGTTCACGGTTCAGCCACCGCGATGCCTTTCGAAGATGGCGGTTTCGACCTCACCTTCTGTGTCGCGGTCATGCACCACATCGCCGATCCCGGCGAGGTCCATACGGCTCTGGGAGAGATGGTCCGGGTTACCCGACCCGGCGGGCTGGTCCTGGTCTGGGACCACAATCCCCGCAACCCGTACTGGAAGCATCTGATGGCCCGGGTGCCGCAGGATGACGGTTCGGAACGTCTGATCCCCGAGGCCGAGATCACCGGGGGCCTGGTTGACGGCGGGGCCGTGATCGAGTCGAGCCGCCGGCTCGGGATGGTCCCCGATTTCGTCCCGCCCTCGATGCTCGGGGTTGCCCGCGGCTTCGAAAAAGCGGTCGAAAAGATCCCCGGTGCCCGCAGCTTCTGCGCCCACAACGTGGTCATCGCCCGGCGGACCTGACCTCCGGAAAGGTATCTTCACCATCCCTTGGTAGCCATCGGAAGTGCCGTCACATCCCCCGAGAAGTACGAAGCCCTCGCCGAACCGGGTATCCGCCTCGCGGCGGAACCGGACACGGTGGTGCTCAGCCGTGCCAGCGCCGGCAGCCTCTTCCGCAGCTACAACATCATTCTCGACGAGGCCTCCAAAATGGAGGATCTCGAGTTCCTCGTTCTGATCCATCAGGACGCCCAGATCGAGGACCCGGAGTTCATCCAGAAGATCCGGAACGAGTTCAAGGATCCGGATGTGGCCCTGGTCGGCTGTGCCGGAGCGATCGGGGTCCGCAACATCGCCTGGTGGGAAGGTGCCGTCACCTGGGCTTCATTCACCCACGTCTATGACGACCTCGGCGGTGGCGAGATCCCCGCCCTGACCTGGCTGACCGAGGAGACCCCTTCCTACGCGAGCCTCGGTGAGGTCGACATGATCGACGGCTTCGTGATCGGCTTCTCGCCCTGGGCGATCCAGAACCTCCGTTTCGACGAGATCACCGGCAGCGCCCTGCATGGTTACGACTTCGACATCAGCTTCCAGGCCCGGGATGCCGGCAAGAAGGTGGTCACCGCCGACCTCAAGGTCGTCCACCACCACTCGATCGAGCTGATCCGGGATGTCGACAGCTGGGTGAATGCCCACGTCGACTTCGCCAAGAAGTGGGATCACATGCTGCCCTCGCCGGAGGGCCCGGACGATCATTATTGGGAAGGCAGGGCCCGGCGGGCCGAGGCCGAGGCTTCGGCCGCCCGGACCATGGCCGGTGCCGGACGCCTGATCAACGATGTCTTCGAACAGCAGATCGACGAGATCCTGAACAGCAAGAGCTGGAAGATCACCAGACCCCTCCGCTGGTTCACCAACCTCTTCAAGAAGAAACCCGAAAAGACCTACTAGCCCTGGCTACCCGAGACCAAGAGTGGGTCGCCTTTCGGCACAGATAATGCTGAAAGGCAACACACTCCCGGGTTTCGGGCCCATGAGCGGCATACCCGCACCTGACCGGTCGAAGCCAGAGGTGCCGCAGGTTTCGCACGGCTAACAATGCAAGACCTGCGGCAGGTCAGGAGGTACTTCCACCAGAGCCCCTCAAGGCGGAGCTGGCCCATCCATCATTTGTTTCTGTGGGCCGGCGGGTTGAACCTGGAGGCGGGGCGAAGCTCGCCGACTACTCATTCCTGATCCAGGAGGTCCTGGATTTCCTGGCGGGTGAAGACCGGGTTTCCCCGTTGCCTGAGCTTGGTCAGCCTTTCGGCCACGCCCATCGAACTGGATGAGAGCAGGCGACCGAGCAGTTCCTCGTAACGGGCGATCTTTGCCTGTTGCTCGCGGATCGTGGCCGCATCGACGTGGCCCCGGACCAGGTGGGCGACCCGGTTCGCCTCGGCCCTTTCCATGACCGGGTTGCGGTTGTAGGGCGCGATCAGCTCCCTGACCTCGTCGGCCCATGGCGCGGACTTCGGCCAGAGCATGCCCATCCCGAAGAAGACCGGAACGGTCGCCAGTTCGAGACCCTCGTTCCGCTTCATGAAATCCTCGATCGCGGTGAGGACGCCGTTCTTCGGTCCGCCCTCGAAGGCGGCGGCGTACTCGTACGGCAGGCCGCCGTCGCTCAGGCCCGGGTTGCCCGGGGCGATCGTGCAGTCCTTGGCCAGCGGCTGGCGTTCTGATTCGGGCACGCGGTCCGGCGCGTAGTAGGTGTCGCGCCGCTCATGGGGCCAGCCGACGTCATGGAAGAGCAGCAGCGGCAGGGCCTGGTCGCCAGCCATCTCGGCGATCTTGTCGAGTTCCTGGGTCAGCGTGTAGTAGTTGTGATCGCCGTCGATCACGATCGCATCGGGAAGCTCCGAAAGCCCGGCCAGCGCTCCGACCCCGGTGTCCTCGATCAGCTCCAGCTCGGGCCGGCGCCGGACCAGGTCACGCAGCCGGTCGGGCGGCAGCGGCTCGACCGTGGCGACCGTTGCTCCCGATCCTTCGGCCCACTCGAGCAGGACCTCGGTCAGCTCGCCGGCGTAGGAACCGATCTCGAGCAGACTCTTCACCCCGGCCGCGTCGAGGCAGGGGGTCATGATCTCGCTGACGTTGGCCAGCGAGTAACCCCACTGGAGTGCGTCAGTCACCTGACCGTTGTTTTCCACTTTTCCCTCTGCCACTTTGACCGGGCGGGAGGCTATAGGCTCACGCCCCTCCAATGAGTTCGCAACCGACCAAGGCCGAGCGAAAGGCCTTCTGGAAACTCCTTCACGCCCGCCAGCCCGGCTTCCGGATCGCGGTGACCGAGGATGTCCGGATCACCTCGATTCACCGCGGCGAAGCTTTCGAGGCCCGCAACGGTCTGCATGTGCTGGCCCGGGCGCTCCGGCTCTGCTGGGTCAGCGACGCCTTCTTTGCCCATGTCTGTTACCGGCTGAGGATGCGGCTGGTGGCCCGGGGCATCCCGATCCTGCCGCGGCTGCTCCACCGGATCTCGATGATGACCGCCCAGGTTTCGATCGGTGATCCGGTCCTGCTTCATCCCGGCATCTACATCATTCATGGCCAGGTGGTGCTCGACGGCGTGACCGAAGTCGGCTCCGGTTCGGTGATCGGCCCGTGGACCACGATGGGCCTGAAGGAAGGCGTGATTCAGGGCCCGACCGTCGGCGAGCACGTCTTCATCGGCACCGGAGCGAAGCTGATCGGCCCGATCACGGTCGGTTCCCTGGCCAAGGTCGGGGCCAACGCGGTGGTCACCAAGGACGTTCCCGAAGGGGCGCGAGTGGCCGGGGTTCCCGCGCGGGAACTGGGTTCCAGCTGATTTCCGGTTCCGTATTCGGCCGCAATTTGAGATCGGTCTTCTGCGGGTAGTGTTAGCCTGCCCAAACTCTCCCGCTACCGGGTCCACATTTGGAGGTAGGTTTTGATGCTGTTTCGTTCCCGCAAGAACCGCTCGGCTGACACCGCAGTCAAGGAACGCCGTCCGGAGTCGATCGAGGCAGAGAACCTGGTCGCCGAAGGAAAGTACTTCGAGGCGATCGACACGCTGAACGCCGCCAACCGCGCTTCACGTGACCCCCAGATCGAGCGCGAGCTTCGCGACATCAGGCACCTCGCCGGAATCAACCTGCTGGAGAACGCCCCGACCGGCCCGCAGTATCCCGAGCCGGCGGCCGAGGTTCCGGCCCGGGGCGAGCAGTCCCGCTGCCCGGAGATCACCCCGGAGGAACTCTCGCCCGAAGTTGTTCGTGCCGCCTTCCTCGAGGCCGGCTGCCTGCTGATCAGGAACGTGATGCCGGAAGAGCGGGCCCTCGCGCTTGCCGCCGACATCGACCACTCCTTCGAGGTACGGGCCAAGCTGGATGAAGGCGAAGC
>JAGQUQ010000005.1 GCA_020438425.1 Solirubrobacterales bacterium | reverse complement strand
TGATCGACAACGTCACCCTCGGCTCGGTTCACGCCCAGGGCGAGAGCCGCAAAGAGGCACGGGAAAGGGGGCGGGAGCTACTCGAACGCTTCGGCCTCGGGGGCCGCGAGGACGACAAGCCGGACCAGCTCTCCGGTGGCCAGCAGCAGCGGGTGGCCCTCTGTCGCGCGCTTTCCGCCCGCCCCCGGGCCCTGCTGCTGGACGAAGTGACCAGCGCCCTCGATCCCGAGCTGGTCGGTGACGTGCTCGACGCGGTCCGCGACCTCAAGGCGGAGGGAATGACCATGCTGATCGCCACTCACGAGATGAGCTTCGCCCGCGAGGTCGCCGACGAGGTCGCCTTCCTCCACGAAGGCCGGATCATCGAACAGGGCAGCCCGGAGAAGATCCTCAGCGAGCCCGAGCGCCCAGAAACCCGGAAGTTCCTCCGCCGCCTCCTCGCCGCAGGCCGAATCTGAGGCACGCCGAATAGAGCCCCTCCCGACCATCATTTGGTCCGAACGGGAGGGGCGGGTGAGTATTCGTCCCGCCCACCCCAACGGTCCGGCGGAGACCGGCCCGACTGCGGTTAAGCGTTCAGCTCCGCTGAACGTTCTGCTTCTTGACCTGCTTCGACTTCTTCGTGGCCTTCTTGATGCAGCTCTTGCGGTTCTTCGTGGCCTTTCGCTTCGCCGCGCCGCGCTTGCCTCGGGGATTGAACTTCTTGCGGCAGATCTTCTTCTGCTTCTTCAGGTTGTAGCTCTTGAAGGGCTTGACCTTGAAACGGCTGAGCGAGGACCAGTTGCCGTCCGCGTCGCGCTGCCGGACCGCAATGTAGATGCTCTTCTTCGCGCCGAGGTTGATCCGGAGCTTCTGCTGTCCGTTCGGCTTGGCGATCGCCGGTGACTTGAGCCTCGTGCCGAGCTTCGACAGGCTGATCTTCTGGTTCGACTTGTAGACCTGAAGGGCAGTGACCTTGTCGCCGCTGACCCCGTCGTCTCCGGAAGCACGCCAGGTGATCTGGGCCGACTTCTTCGAACGGTTGACGACGAACTTCACGCCAGCCGGGGGCCGGGTGTCGTTTCCGTAGCGGCCCGAGTTGTGCTCGTCGTGGCGGTAGTGCCACCACTGGTCGTTCATCGACGGCTTGCCGCCGACCTTCCAGAGGAAGAGCTGGCCTTCCCGGGTGCCGTAGGCGAGGTACTGCTGGCCGTCCAGCTTGGCGTCACCGAGGGCGCCGCCGAAGGAGGTCCACTGACCGGTCCACTTCGGGAATCCGGGCGCTTCCTCGCCGTCCGGACCACGGGCGTGGATCCAGTACGAATCGTTCGAGGCGACCATCGAACGGTTGCCGTCTTCGGTCAGGTTGCCCACCACCGGTGACACGTAGAACGGGAATCCGTCCTGGTTGGTCGGGAAGTTCTCGAGCACGGCACCGGAAACCGGATCCCAGGCCTGGTCGAAGACATGGGGGAGGGCGGCCTGACCGGCCAGGTTGAGAGACCCGGTCAGGGTCGCGCCGCCGGCGGTCGGCTGCATGAACTCGGGCTTGCCGTCACCGTTCAGGTCACCGAAGGCCGACTGGCCGGTCACGCCGACCGTGATCGCATCCGAGTTGTAGTACGGCGGGTAGCCGTTGCAGGGGTCCGATGTGCATCCCGGGGTCATGCCCTTGAAGATGCTGCCGTCACCGTTGAGGATGAGCGGGGCGCCGGCCACCGGGGTGATCGCGACCCGCAGGGTTCCGGAGCCGTCGACGTCGGCGATCGAGGCGGAGTTGCCGCCTTCCTGGACGAAGTCGATCGACTGCGAGTAACAGCCCGCAATCGAGCCCATCCGGACCGGCCAGCCGGGCAGGTAGGCGCCACCCGGATTGTTGTTGCCGTCGGACTGGATGCCGTAGGCGAAGGTGCGGTTGGCACCGGAATCACATTCGAAGCTGGGCAGGAACACCTGGTCGGTGCCGTTGCCGAGAACATCACCGACGGCCGGGGTCATCATCAGCTTCGGATCGCGGATGTAGTTGCTGTCCGGGATCGTGTCGCGGATAGCCTGGGGCAGCTTCACCTCGACCGGCCAGCCGGGGACGGTCGATCCGTCGGCCCGGAAGGCATAGACGTGGCCGTCGTAGCTCGACATCAGGATGCTCAGCTTGCCGTCACCCTCGAGATTGCCGAGGGCCGGGGCCGACCAGTTGCCTCGCACCGGGAGCCGGCAACGCCGGCAGCCCGAATCCGGGGTCGGGACGGGCAGGGTGTTGTACTGGTCGTCACCGTGGACCGGGAAGCCGTCCCGCAGCTTGCCGCCGGCGCTCCAGACGTAGATCCAGCCGCTGGTCGTGGTCGCGATGATCGACTGGGTTCCGTTGCCGTCGAGATCGCCGACCGCGATACCGCTGATCGGGTCACGGGCCTCACGCAGCGCCTCGACCTTGCGGTAGGCCTCGGTGTCGTAGCCCTGCGGGTTGTTGCTGTCGATCTGGCGCAGCTGGCGGGTGTAGACCGGGAAGCCCGGGGCCTGGGAGCCGTCCGGCTGAATCGCGCTTACCGTGCCGTCCATGTTTCCGAAGACCAGGTCGAGCTGGCGCTTGCCGCCGAGGTCGACGAAGGTCGGGGCGGCGCTCATCTCGGTGCCGATCGACTTCGGGTAGCCCTCGACCATGTCCTTGTCGGCCCGTGAGCCGATCGAGCGCCGGTCCTCACCCTTGAGTCCGTTGCCGTCCCGCGCCCTCAGGCGGATGGTCACCGTGTACTGCTCGGGACCGGTCGGGGGCATCACATTTTCGGCCGGGTCGGCCTTGGCCGCCGCCGCGGAGAGGTCCTTGAGGTCAAGCGTGCCGAGTACGCCGGACTTGGCTGCCTTGCCGGTCGAGATCGTCTTGAAATCGGTGTCGGCGGGGTCGGCGCCCTGGGCCCACTCGAGAGTCCACTCGAGACCTTCGGAACCCCAGGCCGAGGGAGCGACCTTGCCCTTGATCTGAAGCGTCTTCTGGCGGGTCGGGTCGACGTACTTGTACCAGGCGGGTGAGTCGATGTCGGCGGTCGGAGGGATCCTTCCGTCCATGATCAGCTTGGTCGCCTTGCCGATGTTCACCCGGCCGTAGCCGTACTGGGTCGACCAGGCGGTGTGGGTGGAATCGGTCTTCGAGCCCGGGTTGCCCGGCCACTGGTTCGGGACGTCGGGGTGGTCGCGCTGGGTCAGGATCTCGCTCGAGGTGTTGATCAGGACCTGCTTGACCTCGTTCGGCGTCAGGCGCCGCGTGTAGGGATTGGTCGGGTCATCGACCGCGTTCAACGCGGCGGACTGGACCATTCCGAGGAACGCCGCCTGGAAGGGGGTGGCACCGGAGGTAGTCGTCTCGCCGCCCGAGAAGATCGAGTGGGTGCCGTAGCTGGTCACGTTCGACCGGCCGCGGAAGGTCTGGGCATCCTTGCCTTCGATGTCCTGCACCAGGCCGTTGCCGGGGTAGACGTCGTCAAAGAGGTGGCCGTCGGTGTGATCCATGGAGTCGAAGTCATTCGAGTCCATCGACATCAGGATTCCCTTCTGCTCCACGGCGTACTTGACCGCTTCCCGAAGGGCGCTGGAGTAGGCGTAGGAAACGACGACCGTGGACATCGCGTCAACTCCAAGGTCGGCCGCGTAGGTGATCGCCGGCGCCAGACCGTCGGCCTTGCCGACCGACTCGGCCCCGGACTTGACCGGAACCACTCGGCAGTCGCGGCAGTTGCCGACCCCGGCGAAGTTGTTGTTCGCCTCGCCGCCCATTTCTCCGATCAGGCCCGAGGCGTGGCCGTAGGCCCGGTCCTCGGTCTGCGGATCGTTGGTGTGGTGGTAGGCGTTCCAGCCGGAGATGTCATTCGGATAGCCGTTGCCGTCGTTGTCGAACTTGCCGTCGCTCGGGCAGGAGCCGAGCCGGTTATCGACGATCTGGCAGTTGCCGAAGACGTCGATCAGGTCTTCGGGCGAGAGGTACCTGGTCAGCGGGCCGCCGATGTTGACCTGGTGGATGTACTGATGGGTGCCGCTGGTGGCGCAGCCCCGGGTGGTTCCCTCTTCGTAAACCGTGAACTGGGGGGTGGCCTCGGGACATGCCGGGTTGACCCGCGGATCCTTCGCGTAGTCGCGGATGTCGAACTGACCGTTGCCGTCGAAGTCGTAACGACCGAGGTCCTGGCCATCCCAGCCCTGCGGATAGGGAAGCTCGGCCTCGTTCAGATAGATCGAGTTGAGCCCATCCTTGATTCCGTTGGCGCTGTAGTTGACGCCGCCCTCGATGTAGGCGATCAGGATGTCATCACGGCCGACGTTGCCCTGGGCCCAGGCTCCGGTCATGTTGATACCGGATGAAGACTCGGGGTCGGTCGCGTCGCGGGCCCAGCAGGGCAGTCCGCCGTCGGGGCGGGGCTGGTCGAAAACAGCGCCTCCGGGGGCCAGGCAGAGCCCGTCCATCGGTCCGTAGAGGTTCCACTGCTCGCTGTCCTGACAGCCGGTGACCGGGTCCTGCAGCTCGCAGCGGGCGAAGTTGGGGTCATTCGGCCATTCGGCCTTCTGGAGGATCGGGCCGGCCGGCAGTTCCGGCGCCGGATCGGCGGCAGCGGTTGCGGTTCCGGCTACGAGAATTGCCGAGACGCAGGCGAGCACGGCAAAGACGCGATTCAAGAACAAGACATTCCTCCCATGACACTCATTTTCCCTTGCCTCCTCACCTCCCGAGGTAGGCCCTAGGGAGAATCTACCGGCTTTCCGGCTGGAATCGGTGGTTGATCAGCCATCAGGTCATCGACAAAGTCCATTCCCGGTTCAATAACCGCTTCCAGATGCGGTTGATTCGGTCCGGCCGGGTTTATGTAGAAGACCTGGGTCCGACCCAGGCGGTCGTGGAAGCCGCGGCGGTCCAGCCGGGTCAGGACTCCCAGGAAACCGAGGCAGAGTGGCAAGGCGGCAAGCCAGAAGCCGACCAGTCTCCTGAAGGCCCGCTTTGGTCCGATCGCCCGCTTGCCCTCGTGCTCAATCCGGATGTCAAGAAAGCGCATGCCTGGCGTCTGTCCCGAGAGGGCCCAGAAGACGAGCAGGTAGAGCGACCCGAGTCCCAGCCAGGCCACTCCTCCGACCGCATATGCCGCCCCGCTCAGATTGCCCAGGTCGACCCCGACCACCGAAGCGATCAGCCCGAGCACGGCGGTCGAGGTGATCATCACCACGTTGACGATGACCGCGTCCAATGCCAGTGCCAGCATGCGGGTCGCGACCCCGACCCGGTCGGTCGGAACATCACGCTTGCGGCGGAAGAGAATCTTCCGGGCGAGCCGTTCGAGGCCGAAATCCAGGGCCCTGGTCACCCGGGCAATCCCGCGACCCAGGTCATCGACCAGTCCCAGGCCCTGGGAGGCGATTGCGGCCCGGACTTCCGGCGCTTCGGCGATCCGCTCGATCAGCCGCTGCGTCTCGTTGCTGTCGAGGATCCTGGCCCACAGCCGGTCGATCAACTCCGAGTCCGCGATCTCCATCAGCGACTGTTCGACCGCTTCGCTCTTCATCGCATCCCGGACCGCGTTCTCGATCAGGGGTCCGTTGATGATCCGGGTGATCGAGTTCTCGACCGCCTCGCTCTCGACGGCCCGGACGATCGCTTCCTCGATCGCGGTCTCCATCGCCTGGTCGATCCCGGTCGCCCCGACCATCTTCCTGGCGCCGCCGGTGCCGGCCCCGAGGATCCTTCCGGCCAGCGAGCTCGACGACCCGGAAGCGGATTCGGAATCGGTTGCTTTCCCGGGCGGCTGACCGTTCGAGTCGGGTTCCATGGCCTCAGATTAGTCCGGTCGCGGGGTCTGAGCGGAAATCTTCGGCCCGGGATTCGGCTTCTTCGAGTGTGGGGCGGTCCAGTTCGGCCTCGATCAGAGGGGTGCCCGCTGAACCGAGTGCCGCTTCGATCCGGTTCAGGATCGCCCGTTCAACCTCGCCGCGCCCGATCCCGGGGAGTTCGTCCTCGAGGCTGCCGACGCTTGCCGGGTCGAAATCGAGTCCGAGAGCCTCGTAAACCGGCCCGAGTACCCCGGCGACGATTCCGGAGCCGGAAACCATGATCACGAAGCCGATGTGGGCACCGCCCCGGATCATCCGCTGGCCCACTCCGGCCAGCTTGATCCGGCCCCCGGCATTGACGCTGAACTCTCCCGGGCAGTACTCGGCCGGCACCGGCCCGATCCGGGCATCGGCACCGAGTTCGGTGAATGCCTCCCTCAGCAGGCCCGTCCACTGTTCGAACCTCTGGCTGGTCCGCTTCGCGGGATTGGCATCGGGCAGGGTCAGGGTGAGGCTGAGCGCGCCTTCGGAGAAGGCCGCGGCCCTTCCTCCGGAAATCCGTTCCATCCCCGGGAATCCTCCGGCTGCCGCCGCCCTGACCGCGTTCCTGTAGCCGGGGGCGACCACGTCGCGGCGCCCGAAGGCGATCACCCGCCCCGGCCGGCTCAGCCTGATCGTCGCCGGCCGGGTGCCCTGCGACACCTGTTCGAGCAGAACCCGTGAAAGCGCCGGTCCGATTTCCGGCCGGTCGGGAAAACCTTCGCGGAGCAATTGCCAGCCGGACTGCGGCTGCCGGTCCGCTCTGATATGAGTGTTTGCTAACAAAAGGACGAATTCATTCTTACCACGCGAAATTCACTGATCATTCTGGCGCTGATCGGCGTCCTGATTATCGCCGGGAACCTGGTCGTCGACCGTTCCGGCGATGACTCCGGCCGGTCCGGTCCGGATATTGCCCTCGCCGCCGTGACCTCCGAAACCCCGATCGGGGTTGCTTTTCAGCTCGGATCCATGATCGATGACGCCCGGGCTGACGCGGCCGAGCGGATCGCCGAGGAGCAGCAGGACGCGCTGGAACGGAAGCTGGAAGAGCAGCGGAAGGCAAAGCTGGAGAAGGAGAAGTTCGGCGACCTTCCGGGTTCGGTTTCCCGCGAGACGCTCGAGGCGATCGCCGACTGCGAGTCAGGCGGTGATCCGGAGATCGTTTCGTCGAACGGGCTGTACCACGGCAAGTACCAGTTCAGTCCCGATACATGGGAGTCGGTCGGTGGAAAGGGACTTCCCTCCGAGGCGCCCGAAGCCGAGCAGGATTACCGGGCCGCGCTGCTCTATGAGCGTTCCGGTCCCGGCCAGTGGCCGGTCTGCGGCCTGTAAGGCTTTACCATTGGCCCCGTCTTGATCCTTGGGGCCATAGAAATCTCGCTCCGGTCCACGCGTTTTTCGCTTTCGGAGGTCTCGTTTGACTCGGCCCGTCGCATGGTCGAGCGAAGCCACGCGGTGACCGCCCGGGTTGAAAGCCTGGATCGCATCACGGCCCTGATCATGTCCGAGGTCGAGTTCGCCCGGGATCAGGGTGCCGAGACGGTCGAAGTAATTGCCGTTCCCTCCCTGCGTGGCTCCCGACTGGTCCGCCTGCTGGATCGGGTCACCGACGCGCTCGGGGCCGGTCCGGTCCGGATTCCCACGCGGAAAGACTGGTCGGCCGCAAACTTCCTCGGCGTGACCGTTCCCGCTTCCGGTTCGTTGCCGGCACCGGTGGCGGTGGCATCGATCGGCGAAACCGCAATCGGATACGCGGTCGGTTCACCGGGTGAAGTCCCCGGGTGGATCGGGTCTCGGCCGGTCGGTGCTTCGACCATGACCCGCAAGGCCCGCTTTCAGGATCCGCCTCGTCCGGGACAGATCGAGGCGGCGATCGCCGGTGCTTCGAGGGGAATCGCCTCGATGTTCCCGCCGGAAGCCGGTCGGGTGCTGGTCGTTTCGCCGCTGGCAGCGGTGGTTGAACGGCTCTGCGGCTCAACGATCGGTCCGGATGAAGCCCGCAAGGGGCTCGACGCGATTCTCGGTCAGACCAGCGATGACGTTTCCGCCTGGTTCGGTGCCGAGGGGGCCCTTGCCCGGCACCTGCCGGGGATCATCGTCGGTCATGCCGCCCTGGCCGAGGGCCTCGGAGTCCGGGTCGAACCAGCGGTTGCCGACCTTCCGGCCAGCCGCTGGTGGCTGGCCGAACGCGAAACCCTCGTCGCCGGCGGAGAGATGAATTGACCCGGGAAACCGAGCCGGCAGAGGAAGACGAGCTGGAAGTGGGAGCTCCCACCGCCGAACAGGAGGCTCCGGCCATGCACAGCCGGGAGGGCATTCGCTCGGTCCGGATCAAAGCGCCGACCCGGGGCAATCGCAAACTGGAGAAGTTCCTCGAAGCGGTGAACCGTGACGACGAAGTCAGGACCTGGTGGTACATGGCCCAGACCCATGCCGAACGGCTCGGCATGTCGGATCACTCCTGGGTTCACATGCAGATCGTGCTCAACATCGCGCTTCGCCTGACCCGTTTGCTCGACAAGGGCGGGGTGGAAGGGGCGATGGTCACCGATCACGGGATGAGCGAGCGCGACGTCGAAGTCGTGGTTGCCGGAGGCGCCCTGCTCCACGATGTCGGCATGTCGATTCACCGGGCGGATCACGAGGAGTACAGCCTGTTTCTGGCCCGTGAGGCTTTGCCGCGGCTGCTCGAAGGCATTTATGAGGAACCCGAGAAGTCGATCGTCATGGCCGAGGTGCTTCACGCGATCATCGGTCACCGTCGGCGGGGCCAGCCCTACACGGTCGAAGCGGGGATCGTCCGGGTCGCGGACGCCCTGGACATGGCCGAGGGAAGAACCAGGGTGCCGCTTCAGGCCGGCCAGGAAGGGATCCACTCGATCTCCGCCGCGGCGATCGACCAGGTCAACATCTCGGCCGGCGAGAGCCGTCCGGTCCGGCTCGAGATCGAGTTGAACAACTCGGCCGGCATCTTCCAGGTCGATGACCTCCTCGCGACCAAGATTCGCGACACCCCGCTGGCCGACCATGTGGAAGTCGTTGCCGAAGTCAGGGGCGAAAGCGAGAAGCGGCTTCTTTCAGGGTTCAGGCTGGGCGGATGAAGACCGGCCTGGTCCTGCTCCGCGAGCAGGCCGGTCACGAGACCGGCAGTCATCCGGAAAACGCCAAACGTTTTCCGGGGGTGGTGGAAAGGCTCGGGAACGACAGCCGGGAGCACGGGTTGCCGATCCTGGATTCCCGTCCGGCGGAAGTCGAGGATCTGCTCCGCGCCCACACCGAGTCTCATGTCGAAAACGTGCGGGTGGCGGCCGAGAGCGGACCGACCTGGCTCGATGGCGACACCGTCGCGTCTCCGCAAAGCTACGAGGTTGCCCTGCGTTCGGCCGGGGCCGCTCTGGTCGCGGCCGATGCGGTTTCCGGGCCGGACCGGAGCGCCGACTCGATGTTCGCGATCGTCCGGCCGCCCGGCCATCACGCCACGGCCGACCGGGCCATGGGCTTCTGTCTTTTCAGCAACGCCGCGGTTGCGGCGAGGTACGCGAGGGAGTCACTGGGGATCGATCGCGTCGCGGTGCTTGACTGGGACGTCCACCACGGCAACGGGACCCAGGACATCCTCTACGACGACCCTTCGGTGCTGTTCGTCTCCTTCCACCAGTGGCCGCTCTATCCGGGTAGCGGCTGGATCGACGAGGTGGGGGTCGGGGAAGGAAGGGGATTCACCGTGAACCTGCCGATGCCACCGGGTTCCGGCGACCGCGAGCACCTCGAGGGCTTCCAAGCCATCGCCGGTCCGATCCTCGACCAGTTCGACCCGGGGCTGCTGATCGTTTCCGCCGGTCAGGACGGTCACGTCGCCGATCAGCTGGCCAGCCAGAACCTGACCGCCGCCGGATACGGCGCCCTGGCCAGGGCATCGGCCGAGTTCGCAGCCGGGAAGGGGATCGGCCTGGTCGCACTCCATGAAGGCGGCTACAACCCGGAAACGCTACCCCTGCTCGACCACGCCGTCTACGCAGGCCTCGGCGGTTTCACCCCGGACCTGACCGGAGACACCCCCGCTCCCGAAGTCGGCGACAACGGCTGGCCGGAGCGCCTGGCTCAGATCAGAAGAGCCCAGAGCGTCTACTGGCCAATTTGAATAGCCACCAGACTGAGCCCCACCCAACCATCATTTACTCTAAATGGGTGGGGCGGGTTTGACTTGGAGGCGGAGCGAAGCTCGCCGACTTGCAGTTAAGTGCCCGAAGGCAGATTCGATTCCGTCAGGAATTGAATCTGTCGAGATCGTGGCGACGCTGGTCCTTCTTGGCATCCAGGCGGCCCTGGATCAATGAGAGGACCGTGACGAGGATCGCGAAGAAGGCGATCACGCCAAAGCAGAAGAAGGTGATGTAACGGTCATCGACCCGACCGGCGGTACCGACGCCGTCGGCAGCCATGGCGGCAGCCGGAGCGACGAGCACGAAGAGAGTGGTCAGCAGGGCAAAGACGCTGTTACGAACACGATTCACGCGGTGAAAGGTATCGAATACGCGCGGATGCCGGGTAGTTCGAGGTGTCCCCTGGAAATGTGACTCGACTCACGCTAGCTCTCCCAACCACTCGTTTACCTAGTGGGAGAGCGGGTTCCTATTGCCATCCGGCGAAGACCGGATGGCGCCCTTGTTATTGAGTTGTGAAAAACCGCTTGTTTTTGCGGCTTTGCGTCCGGCGACTCCCTACACTTCCGGGTAGATGATCGAAAGGTCGAAATGAGTTCCAGCCGCTCTCCCCTCAGAGTTGCCGTGATCGATGACGACTCCGGCTTCATCCGCGTTCTCTCGAACCGCATGGATTCGGCTGGCTGGCAGTACCGCGTGCTGGCCTCGAGCGTTCCCGCCGAAGAGCTGGTTGCGCTGAAGATCAACGCAGTGCTGCTCGACCCCGACGTGGTCGGCCAGTCTGGCTGGGAGTACCTCGAGAGCATCTGCGGACTGCTTCCCGACCTCGGCGTGATCGTCTGCGCGAATGGTGCCACGGTCTCCCAGCGGGTCCGCGGCCTGCGGGTCGGGGCCGATGACTGGATCAACAAGCCCTGCCATCCCGAAGAGGTGATCGCCAGGATCGAAGCGGTGGTCCGGCGCCGCCGCCGTCACTCCTCGGATCAGGAGGTCGGGCCCCTCGTCGTCGGCGAGATCGAGATCCGGCCGGATCAGTTCCAGGCCTTCATCGGGGGGCAGAGCCTCGACCTGACCCGACGCGAGTTCGAACTGCTCCAGCTGCTCGGACAGAACGAGGGCAAGGTCCTCGACCGGGAAGAGATCTACCAGCGGGTCTGGGGTTACGCGATGGCTCACGGCGACCGATCGGTCGACGTCTTCATCCGCAAGATCCGCACCAAGCTGGAGAAGCAGTCTCCCGATTACACCTACATCCACACCCACTTCGGTGTCGGCTACAGATTTGCCGCCGAATCACCGATGTCGGCCGCTCCCGCGGCCGTAGAGGTCGGCTCCGACCGGGCCACCGAAGCTGCGGGCGCTGAAGCGCCCGGCGTGCCGGTCTAGCGCTGCACCCCTCTCACTCAGAAACGGGCGCCCCGCAAAGGGCGATCCCGCTTCAGCGTCGTTCACAACTCTTTTACAGCAGGACTACTCGCAGGTAACAAACTGGGGTTCAGACATTGCAACGCTCCCTGCCAAGCCACTTCAGTCAGTGGCGGGAACAGATCCCGGAGGATGTGAGTGACCGACAAGATTCGAATTCAGTACCAGGAAGAGCTCGATCACCTGGAACAGCAGGCCCTCGGGGCCTTCGACCTGGTGGTCCGGGCGCTGGACCGGACCCTCGAAGCGATCGAGCAGCAGGACATCCCGCTGGCCGAACTGGTCGCCGCCGATGACGACCGGATCGATGGCCGCTATCTGGAGATCCACCAGGGCCTGATCACCCTGCTGGCCACCCAGTCCCCGGTCGCCACCGACCTCCGGCTGATCTCGGCCCTGCTCCACGTGATCAAGAACGCCGAGCGGATGGGTGACCAATGCGTGAACATCTGCAAGCTGATCCCGATCGTCGGTCACGAGCCGCCGTCGGAAGAGAACATGATCCGCCGGATCCTCGAGATGGGGGCCCAGGCCCGACTGCAGATCATCCAGGCCAAGACGGCCTTTGCCGAGCGAGACGAAACTGCGGCCCAGGATCTGGTGCGTCAGGACGACCTGATCGACCAGTTGAACCGCGAATGCTTCAACCTCGCAATCGAGATCGGCGACGAACCGGACCGTCGCGAGTGGGCGATGACCATGCTGCTGGCGGCCCGGGCGATCGAGCGGATCGGCGACAACGCGGTCGACGTCGGCGAGCAGGTCGCCTTCGTGGTCACCGGACTCTTTCGCGAGTTCGAGGACGCCTCGCACCCGGTCTGACCGGCCCGAGAGTGGAAGCGGCGAACTCCCATCTGAACGGGCCCGGGGGCGAGGTTCTCACAGCCGGCCCGCTCGAGGTGCGGCTTGACCAGCGCACCGTGCTGGCCGACGGCCGCGGCCTGGTGCTAACCGTCCGGGAGTTTCACCTGCTCGCCGTCCTGGCCAGCCGGCCCGAACGGGTGGTCAGCCGGGAAGAGATCTACGACCTCGTCTGGGGCGGAAAGATGCCCGTTCACGATCGCTCGGTGGATGTCTACGTGTCCAAGCTCAGGCACAAGCTCGAGGCCTCGATTCCGCACTGGAGCTACATCCAGACCCACATCGGCTTCGGCTACTGCTTTTCGCCCAGGAGTCTCGCGGCGTGAGCTGCGTGAACTTTTTTCACGACTTTCACAGGGAAGTAACACCCGGCCCGGCCCCCCCCGGTTGACTTGCTTTCACTACTGCGCAAAGCGACAGAAGAACCCAAAAAATCCAAAAAGGAGCATTTGTGTCCAGTTCCAAGTTCAAGTATCTAGCCGCGCTTGCCGCCACTGGCGTGCTCGCGCTCGGCGTCGCGGCTTGCGGCGACGACTCGTCCGACAGCGGCAGCGGTTCATCCGGAGACGTCAGCGGCAACATCCGCATTGATGGTTCCAGCACCGTGGCCCCGCTGACCGAGGCGATTGCCGAGGGCTTCCAGCAGGAGAACCCCGACGTGAAGGTGACCGTCGGTACTTCCGGTACCGGTGGTGGGTTCGAGAAGTTCTGCGCTGGAGAGACCGACGCCAACGATGCTTCTTCCGCGATCGACGAGGAACAGACCGCCATGTGCAAGAAGGGCGGAGTCGAGTGGGAAGAGGTCCAGGTGGCCAACGACGCTCTCTCCGTCGTCGTGAACCCGAACAACCCCGTTGAGTGTCTGACCATCGACCAGCTGTCCCAGATCTGGGAGAACAACTCGACGGTAAAGAGCTGGAGTGACATCGAGGGTCTGGACCCGGCGTTCGATGCCGAGCTCACGCTGTTCGGCCCCGGCACCGACTCGGGCACCTTCGAATACTTCACCGAAGCTGTCAACGGTGAGGAAGGCAACCAGCGCAAGGACTACAACAACGTCGGCGAAGACGACAACCAGACCGTGACCGGTGTGTCTGGCGCGGAGGGTGGCATGGGCTACTTCGGGTTCTCGTTCCTCCAGGAGAACGAGGGCAAGATCCGCGGGATGGAGATCGACTCCGGCGATGGTTGCGTACCGCCGTCGGCCGAAACCGTCCAGGACGCGACTTACACCCCCCTGGCCCGGCCCCTGTACATCTACCCCTCGGCCGAAGCGCTGGCCCGACCCGAGTTCGACGCTTTCATGAAGTACTACCTCGAGAACGTCAACTCGGTCGCCGATCAGCTCGGCTTCGTCGGTCTGACCGATGAGCAGCTGAACCAGTCGACCACGAAGGTCGACAACCTGATCTCCAAGGCCGGCAACGGCGAGGAATCGTCCTCCTAGGTCCTCGGACGCCTGGACTCAGGGAACCATGGAAGCACGGGACACGATCGGAGCCTTCGGGCGAGGTGGGGCGGACAACCCGCCCCCCTCGCTCGAGGCCCCGTCACCCCGCTACGGGGAAAAGCTGATCAAGGGGATCCTCGCATTCTGCGCGATCCTCTCGGTGATCACGACCACGGCAATCGTCGTGTCCCTCCTCATGCCCACTATCGACTTTCTGGGGGAGGTCCCGATCGGAGACTTCCTCTTCGGCACCGAGTGGGCTCCGACTTTCAGCCCGGCCTCCTTCGGCGTACTGCCGATCCTGGTCGGCACCATCAGCACCAGCATCTGGGGAATGCTCTTCGCCATCCCGATCGGACTTTGCTCGGCGATTTGGCTGAGTGAATACGCCTCGCCTGGGGCGAGAAAAACCGTGAAGCCGGTCCTCGAAGTGCTGGCCGGCATTCCCACGGTCGCCATCGGCATCTTCGGGCTCGTCTTTCTCAGCCCCCTGATCGAGGACGTCTTTCCGTTCATGGTCAATGTGCCGCCGTTCAGCGCGGGCGTCGCCGGTCTGGCGATCGGCCTGATGCTGGTTCCGATCATCGCCTCGATCTCCGATGACGCGATGCGCGCGGTGCCGGGTGGCCTCCGGGAAGCTGCCTACGGTCTCGGTGCGACCAGGATGAAGGTCGCCACCAGGGTTGTGTTTCCCGCCGCCATTTCGGGAATCATCGCCTCGCTAGTACTCGCGGGTTCGCGAGCGGTCGGTGAGACCATGGTCGTCCTTCTGGTCGCCGGCGCCTCACCCAACCTGACCTTCGATCCCGGTTCGTCCGTGCTGACCATGACCGCGTTCATCGCCCAGACGGCCACCGGAGACATCTCGACCGGCTCGATCACCTACGACACGATATTCGCGGTCGGCACCCTGCTCTTCGTGCTCACGCTCATCATGAATGTCTTCGCGATCCGGCTGGTTCGCAAGTACCGGGAGGTATACGAATGAAACCCCAAACTGCCGGAAATCAGCCCGCAGTGCCGGGCAGCGAGCGCACGCGACTCGCGGCGTCCGGTGCTCGCGCGGTCACCCTAGCCCAGTTGAGTCACCAGCCTCGGGGCGACCGACTGAGGGGCACCATCTTCATGACGCTGATTCTCTTCGCCGTGTCACTCGCGCTGATCGGGCTGGTGGCGATAATCGTCCAGGCCGCGGTCAAGGGTGCGCCTGCATTCAGCACGGATCTGATCACCAACGGTCCGTCCACGATCAATCCCGAACAGTCGGGTTTCCGCCCGGCTCTGCTCGGCACTCTCTACCTGATCATCGGAGTGATCGTCCTCGTCGTGCCGCTCGGAATCAGTGCGGCCGTCTATCTCGAGGAATATGCGGACGGGACCCGCTGGTGGAACAGGCTCATCGAGCTCAACGTCCAGAACCTCGCTGGCGTGCCCTCGATCATCTACGGCATCCTCGGACTGGCCTTCATCGTGCGAGGTCCGCTCGATCTCGGGTTCATTCTGGCGGCAGGTTCCATGACCCTCGCGCTGCTGGTCCTGCCAACGGTGATCCTCGCCTCGCGAGAAGCCATCCGGGCCGTGCCACCCTCGATTCGCGAGGGTTCGCTGGCGCTCGGGGCGACCCAATGGCAGACGATCCGTCGCCAGGTCCTGCCAGCTGCCATTCCCGGTGTGGTCACCGGCGTAATCCTGGCCATTTCGCGAGCAATCGGCGAGACAGCTCCCTTGCTGCTGGTCGGGGCGGCGACGTTCGTGACCTTTAGCCCGACTTTCTTTGGTGACAACGGTTACACGGCCCTGCCCGTGTTGATCTTCAACTACGCCGCCCGGCCGCAGGATGAGTTCCGCGTTCTGGCGGCAGCAGGAGTGATCCTGATGCTCATCGTCCTCTTGGCGATGAACTCATTTGCGATCTGGCTGCGAAATCGATACGAGCAACAGTGGTAGGTGACAAGCAAAGTGAGTGAGAAATTGGAAGAGCGAGCACCCGAAGAAAACGCCGACCATGCGGGACTTTCCCAAAAGATCGCCGTGCGGGAAACGACCCCGTCCGATGTCGATCCCTGGGCCGGCGACAGGGTCTTCGAACTCAACAACGTCTCGGTGTCGTACGGCAGCAGTCTCGCCGTCAACGATGTCTCGATGCAGATCCAGAAGAACGAGGTGACTGCGCTGATCGGCCCCTCCGGTTGCGGCAAGAGCACCCTTCTCCGCTGTCTGAATCGCATGAACGATCTCATCCCCGCCGCAAGGGTCAACGGGGAGGTGCTCTACCACGGTCAGGACCTCTACGGCTCCAAGGTAGATCCCGTGCAAGTCAGGAAGCTTATCGGAATGGTGTTCCAGAAACCGAACCCGTTCCCGAAGTCGATCTTTGACAACGTTGCCTTCGGTCCGAGGATCCTCGGCCTGGGGAACGTCGAAGATCGCGTGGAAAAGGCGCTTAGGGGGGCGGCGCTCTGGGATGAAGTTAAGGACCGGCTGGACGACAACGCGTACGGGATGTCGGGCGGACAACAGCAGCGACTCTGTATCGCCAGGACGATGGCGGTTGATCCGGAAGTGATCCTGATGGACGAACCCTGCTCGGCACTCGACCCGATCTCGACCGCGAAGATAGAGGATCTGATGAACGAACTGAAGGAACAGTTCTCGATCGTGATCGTGACCCACAACATGCAGCAGGCGGCGCGTGTTTCCGACAAGACCGCGTTCTTGATCGTCGAAATGGATGCGGCCGAAGGGAATCGTTGGGGACAGTTGGTCGAGTACGACGAGACCGACAGGATCTTCACCAACCCCCAGGACGGCAGGACCGAGGATTACGTCACCGGCAAAGTCGGTTGAACGTGCCCGGTCGAGCCCGGGCCAGCAGAATCCCAAACCGGCGGCATTCGAACCGGGTTTCCCGGTCGATCCGGTCGATCCGGCCGAGTTGTCACGATAGGGAGCGGAACACAATGCTCTGCGCAGCGATCGACATAGGATCGAACACCACCCGGATCCTGGTGGCGGAGCCCGACGAGGGCAAGCTGAAGAAGGTGATGGAACAGCGGGCCTACACCCGGATCGGGCAGGCCCGGCTGGAGGACGGAACCATCCCCGCGGAGAAGATCGCCGAAGTCGCCGAGGTGGTCGAGACCCAGGTCAAGATGGCCCGTGAACTCGGCGCCGAAGCCTTCCGCGTGGTCGCCACGGCGGCCTTGCGGGACGCCCCGAACGGCAAGCAGGCAGCCGATGAAATCGAAGCTGTCGCCGGCCTGCCGGTCCACGTGGTCAGCGAGAACGAGGAAGGCCGGCTCGCTTTCCTCGGCGCGACCAAGGCTCTGGGATACCAGGTTGAGGGACGCGTGGCAGTGGTCGACGTTGGCGGCGGTTCGACCGAGATCATCATCGGCACGATCGAAGGCGGGGTGGAGCAGGTCCGCTCCTGGCCGGTCGGCTCCGGTCAGCTGGCCGAGGAGCTGATCACCTCCGATCCGCCCTCGGCGTCCGAGATTCGCCGGGTCAGGGACCGGATCGATGAGATCTTCGCCGAGGTCCAGATCACCCCGCCGGAGCAGGCAGTGGCGGTCGGCGGGTCGGCCACCTCGCTGCGCAAGATCGTCGGGGCCCGACTCGAGTACGAAACGCTTGAACGCAGCATCCGGGTGCTGAGCGGGGACGATGCGGTCGAGGTCGGCCGTCAGTTCGAGCTCGATCCGATCCGGGTTCGCATGCTGGCCACCGGGGTGCTGGTCCTGGAGAAGGTCTCGGAACTGCTCGGTCAGGACCTTCAGATCGGCAAGGGCGGGATCCGCGAGGGGATTGTCCTGGACATGCTGAACGGCGGAATCGACGTTTCAGAACCGGCCCTGGCCCCGGGCTGAGTCCCGCCTCGCAATAGGGTTTCCGGTGATGAGCGCTGACCTTGACCCCCGATTCCGAATCGTCGCTTCACAGGTGCTCGAGGAGCGGGCAACCCAGATCACCGCGCTTTCGACCGGAGTTCTGGATGTTTCGGAGCCGGCGGGAGCGGCCGATCTGTGGCTGGCGGCGCGGAGGTTGCGCGCCGCGCTCGAGATCTTCCGTTCCTGTCTGGGCCGTGTGGAGTACCGCGAAGGTCGGGCTGAAGCACGCCGCATCTCGCGTGCGGTGGGCAAGCGGCGGGACATCGACGTGGTAATCGCCGCCTACGAAAGCGTGCTGGAGGAGACGGCACCGGAAGATGCGGGCGGTCTCGGAAAGCTGGTCTCGAACCTTCGGCGGGAGCAGGCCACGGCCAACCGGGCGCTGGCCCAGGTGGTTCACGGCAGAAGGATGCAGGCCTTCCGGGTTCGTATCGAGGAGATCGCCGACTCGACGGTCGGGAACGAATCGGTCGACCGGGTCGAGGAGTACCGCACGGTCGAGGTGCTTCCCCCGGACGTCCTTGACCTGATCGGCAAGCGGCTGGCGCGGTTGCGTCGCGAGGCCGGTGAAAGCCTCGAGGCCGACGGGGTGGAGGCGCAACACCGGATGCGGGTCGCGGCGGAGCGTCTCCGCTATGCCCTCGAGTTGAGCGGGGACGCCCTCGGATCACAGGCACATACCGCCCGGCGGGCTGCGCGCGGGCTTCAGGAAGTTCTCAGCGAGATCCGGGATTGTGACCTCGCGGTGCCCCCGGCCAGGCAGGTGATCGGTGAACTCGAAGCCGAGGATGTCGCGACGATCATCGAGCGGGGCCGCGGCAGCCGGGATCTGGATCCGGTCCTCGTGCAGGCGGCGCCCAACCGGGCCGCCTACCGGGGTGTCGAACTGGCGGTGGTCCACCTGCTGGCCCGGCGCCAGATGCTGTTCGAACGATTCAAACGACTCTGGATGGAGCAATCGAGACAAGGCGTCTGGGTCGCTCTGGAAACCTCTCTGAAAGTAGAATCCTGAACCTTGGAAAACGCAGACCCTTCACAGTTCTTCAACCGGGAACTTTCCTGGCTCGACTTCAACCAGAGAGTGCTCGAACTGGCCGAGGACGACTCGTCTCCGTTGCTGGAGCGGGTCAAGTTCTGCGCCATCTTCGCTTCCAACCTGGATGAGTTCTTCATGGTCCGGGTCGCGGGCCTCTGGGATCAGGTCGATGCCGGAATCGACGCCCGGGGACCGGACGGGCTTTCGCCCCGAGAGCAGATCCAGGCGATTCGGAGCCGTTCACTCGAACTCGACCGGCGCCTGACCGCGGTCTTTGACGGCAAGCTGAAGCCGGCCCTTGCCGAGAACGGGATCAAGATCGCCAGGCTGGACGACCTCAACGGAACCGAGCGGGCCGAGCTCGACCGGATCTTCGATCAGCAGGTGTTCCCGGTCCTGACGCCGCTGGTGATCGGACTCGGACGGCCCTTCCCCTACATCTCGAACCTCTCGCTTTCGATCGCCGTTCTGCTCAGGGACACGGAGACGGCTACCCGGGTCCTGGCCCGGATCAAGGTTCCGGAAGAGCTGCTTGGCCGGTTCATCGAACTGAGCGGCGAGAAGGACCGGCTGCTGGTTCCGCTGGAGGAAGTTATCGCGGCCAATCTCGATCAGCTCTTTCCCGGCGTAGAAGTTCTCGACCACAGTTACTTCCGGGTCACCCGCGACGCCGATTTCACGGTCAGCGACGAAGCCGACGACCTGCTCGAGGCAGTCCAGGAGGAAGTTCGCCGGCGCCGCTTCGGCGAGGTGGTCAGGCTTGAGGTCGCCGAGGGAATGAACCCCGAGCTGAAGGAGCTGCTGGTCGAGCTGCTGAGGCTGCAGCAGAACGAGGTTTTCGAGGCCGGAGGGCTGCTCGACCTGACCGACCTTTGGGACATCGTGAAGCTGCCCGGCTATTCCGAGCTCAGGGACAAGCCCTGGACGCCGGTCACCCAGCCCCGCCTTCAGGGCGAGGACGGCGACCCTCCCGACATCTTCGCGGCGATCCGCCAGCGGGATGTCCTCGTCCATCACCCATACGACTCCTTCTCCAGTTCGGTCGAGCGGTTCATCGCCCAGGCCGTGAACGATCCGGAAGTCCTGGCAATCAAGCAGACGGTGTACCGGACCAGTGACGACTCGCCACTCGTTTCTGCCCTGATCAAGGCCTCGGAGCGAGGCAAGCAGGTCGTATGCATGCTGGAGCTGAAGGCCCGTTTCGACGAGGAAGCGAACATCGAGTGGGCCAAGCGACTGGAAGAGGTCGGCGTCCACGTCGTCTACGGGATCCCGGGCCTCAAGACCCACATCAAGGCGCTGCTCGTGGTCCGTCGCGAAGGCGATCAGGTCCGCAACTACGTCCACATCGGAACCGGCAACTACCACTCGACCACGGCCCGGCTGTACACGGATTTCGGCCTTTTCACCGCCGACCCGGCGATCGGGGCCGACGTGGCCGAGATGTTCAATCTTCTGACCGGCTACTCCCGCCCGGCCGATTACCGGCGCGTCCTCGTTTCTCCCCACTCCATGCGGTCGTCGATCCTGGACGAGATCGATGCGACGATCGCCGCGCACAAGGCGGGTCGAGAGGCGAAGATCCTGATGAAGATGAACTCGCTGGTCGACCGGGCCTGCATCGAGGCTCTGTACGAGGCCTCGCAGGCCGGGGTCGAAGTCGAGATCAACGTGCGAGGCATCTGCTGCCTGCGGCCCGGGGTGTCGGGGCTCTCCGACAACATCCGGGTGGTCTCGGTGGTCGGGCGCTTCCTCGAGCATTCCCGTGTCTACGCCTTCCAGCGTGGCGACGACTGGACCGTCTTCATCGGTTCCGCCGACCTGATGCCACGCAATCTCGACAGCCGGGTGGAACTGGTTACTCCGGTCGACGACGAGACCGCAAAAGGTCAGATCCTCGACGTGATGGATTGCTGCCTGGCCGACAACACGAACTCCTGGGTGCTGGACAGTTCCGGCAACTGGTCGCGTCTGAGCCCGGAAGGGGGCGAGCGCCGAAACGCCCAGGAAGAACTGATGGAACGGCATCACGCGCTCGCGGCGACCTCGCTTCCCCAGGTGAACTCGTGAAAAGGGCGTGTAAAGACTTTGTAGCGGGCTCTGCTAGGTTGGCTCGGCTCTGATGCGCTTTTCGCTTCTGCCAAGGGACCGCACCTTCTTCGACCTCTTTAACGAGGCCGGACAGAACACCCTGCGTGCGGCCGGCATGCTGGACGAAATGATGAGCTCCTGGCCTGATGACAACGGGCTGGGTCGCGAGATCCTGATCATCGAGCAGGAGGGTGACCGGACCCACGACATCATCAACCGGCTCAACTCGACCTTCGTCACGCCGATCGACCGGGAAGACATCTACGGCCTGGCGACCAAGCTGGATGACGTCGTCGATTACATCGAGGAAGCCGCCGACTTCCTGGCCCTGTACCAGATCGAAGCACCGATGAGTCAGGCCCAGGACCTGACCAGGATCCTGGTCGGTTGCTGCGAGCAGCTTTCTCTGGGCCTCGAGAACCTGCCTTCGTTTCGCGATCTCGACAAGTACTGGATCGAGATCCACAGGCTCGAGAACGATGGCGACCGGGTTTCGCGTGACGCCGTGGCTTCGCTCTTTTCCAACGGAATCGACCCGATGGTCGTGATCCGCTGGAAGGACATCTTCGCCGTGCTCGAGAAGGCGATCGACGCGACCGAGACGGCGGCCCACATCCTCGAAGGCATCGTCATCAAGAACTCCTAGGACCGTGGACTTCCACCTGATCCTTGTCATCGTGGTCGTCTCGGCTCTGGCCTTCGACTACACCAACGGCTTTCACGACACGGCCAATGTCGTGGCCACCTCGATCTCGACCGGGGCGGCTTCCCCCAAGGCGGCGATCGCCTTCGCCGCGATCCTCAACTTTGTCGGCGCCTTCATCTCGATCGAGGTAGCGGCGACGATTGCCTCGGACGTGGTCGACCAGGGCGCCATCTCGGGGCCGGGGGCGCTCAATGTCGTCTTCGCCGGGCTGGTAGGGGCGATCGCCTGGAACCTGATCACCTGGTACTTCGGCTTGCCCTCTTCGAGTTCCCACGCGCTGATCGGTGGCATCGTCGGTGCGGCTCTGGCCGATTCCGGAACCGAAGCGATCGAGACCGCCGGACTTGTCGGCAAGGTCCTGATCCCGGCCGTCGTCGCTCCGATCCTCGCCTTCATCGTCGCCGGGCTCTCGATCGGCCTGATCTACCGGATCGTCCGCAACCTGCGGCCCGGGCCGGTCAACCGTGGTTACAGATTCGGACAGATCGCTTCCGGCGGTCTTCTGGCCCTCGCCCACGGCACCAACGACGCGCAGAAGACGATGGGGGTCATCACCCTGGCGCTGATCGCGGACGGGGTGCTGCCGGTCGGTTCAGACCCGCCCTTCTGGGTCATCTTCTCGGCCGCCACGGCGATCGCCCTCGGCACCTACAGCGGTGGCTGGCGCATCATCAAGACGACCGGCATGAGGATCATCAAGATGGATCCGGCCCAGGGATTCGCCTCCCAGGGTGCCGGCGCCTCGGTGATCATGGCCTCGTCGCATTTCGGCTTTCCGCTTTCGACCACCCACGTGATCAACGGCGGCGTGATGGGTTCCGGAGTAGCCAAGCGGATCTCGGCGGTCCGCTGGGGGGTCGCCGGCAACATCGTCACCGCCTGGATCCTCACCCTGCCGGCGGCAGCGGCCATCGGCGCGCTCACTTTCGGGGTGACGGTTCTGCTGGGTAACGGAGCGGTCGGGCCGGTGGTGATCAGCGTCATCGCGGTGGTCCTGATCGTGATCGCCTTCGTGCGGCGTTCCCGTCAGACCGAGGTGATCGACGTCCAGGCAGAGGGGGCCTGATCAATGAGCCTCTTCGCGTCGGTCGTCAACGTCACCGAGCTCTGGGAAACGGTCGCGGCTGCCTTTGTGGCGTCGATCGCGGTCGCTTTCGTCGCTTCGCTCGGCATCTGGGGCGCCACCAAGTACGTGGATTACAGCCAGGAGGGACGCGGCGTCACGGCGGCCCTGGCGCTCGGAGTCGGGGTCTTCGGACTGGTCTCGACTATGGCGATCATCGCCTTCGGACTGTTCGTGATGGTCTCCAAGTAGGCCGGCTCCTGCCCGGTAGGCTTGGTTCGTGGTCCTTGCGCGCAACATCCTGATCATCGCCGCCCTGGCCGCCGGCGTGGCTTTCCTGCCGAATGGCGGAAACGTCGCCGATGCGGTTCTGACCGCAATCACGATGGCCTTTCTCGCCGGGATTGCCTGGACGGTCTACCGGCTTACCTACGAGTTCCGGTTCTCGCTGCTGTCCCTCGGGGACTCGCGGCGAATCCTCCTGTTCGCCAGCTACGGAATGCTCGTACTGCTGATCGCCGGGGCTTCGAAGATGTTCGAGACCGGCCTCGGCACCATGGCCTGGCTGCTCCTCTTCGGCTCGTCGCTGGCCGGGATTTTCCTGATCATCTCGGAAGCTCGCCGCTCCTGAACTTCCGGGTTCTCAGCTGGAACCTGTTCCACGGGCGAGACTTCCCGTCGTCCCCGGGCGGGAAGGAACCGGGAGTTCCCGAGGGCGGGCCCGGCTGGCGCTTCCTCGGCAATCCGGTGACCGGGAAAAAGCACGTCCGGCAGAACCGGGACCTATTCCGCGAGTTCGCCGCGTTTCTCGCCGCCGCGAAGTGGGATCTCGCTCTGCTTCAGGAAGTTCCGCCACGCTGGGCGAGCCGCCTGGCGGAGGCGACCGGCTGCTCGGGCCGGGTCGCACTGACTTCACGCAACTGGCTGCGGCCGGTGATGTCTCCGATTGCCCGTTTTCGCCCTCATCTGGCCGGCAGCTGGGAAGGTGGATGCAACCTGATCCTGGCCCGGAACTCGGTGCCGGGCCTGGAGGGCTTCCGCCCCGGATCCGAGATCACCGATTTCAGAAAGAGCACCCTGACCTGGTTTCCCGAGCGGCGGGTCGTCTCGATGATCGAGCTGGGCTGCGGCCTGGCGGTCGCCAACTTCCATGCCAGCACTGGCACCGGGGCGGCCGGCGACGTGATGCGTGCGGCCCGCCTCGCGGACGGGCGGGCCGAAGGCGGTCCGCTCCTCCTGGGAGGGGATTTCAACGCCCGGCCTCGAAGCAGCGATGTCTTCGATCGGCTGGAGGGCGAGTTCGGACTGGCCGGGATCACCTCGGAGGGTTCGATCGACCACCTGCTGACCAGGGGGGTCGAGGTGCTCGAGCCGGCCGAAGCCTGGCCCCCTGCGAGGCGCGATGTGCCGGATCCCGATACCGGGCTGATGATCCGGCTTTCCGACCACGCCCCGGTGGTCATCCGCATTCGCGTCTGAGCAGGCGTGCCAAATTGTTGCACCTGTAGAGCCACGTGTGAGCATTTTTCGGCCACCGTTGCCGCATGGGCGCAAGACGGTCAAGGCTTGAAAACGGTGGCATCCTCTCGCAGCGGGGCTCGGTCTCGATCGAGCTGATCGGCTCACTGCCGATCGTCCTGCTGTCGATTCTGGTTGCCGCCCAGATCGTTCTTGCGGGCGCGGCGCTCTGGTCGGCCGGCGTGGCGGCACGGGCCGGGGCCCGGGCGGTGCTTACGGGAAAGGAACCGCGAGGAGCGGCGGAACGGGCCCTGCCACCGGTCCTGCGGGGCGGGCTCGAAGTGTCCGATGAAGACGGGGTCAGGGTCGGGGTAAGGGTCCCCGGACTGATCCCGGGCTTTCCCGAGACCCATGTCTACGGCTCGAGTTCGCTGGGAGATTGAGGATGACTTCCGGATCAGGCCAGGCAACGGTTGAAGCGGTGGCCGGCATCGCTGCCCTGATGCTCGCCGGACTCCTCTGCTTTCAGCTCCTGGCGACCGGATACTCGGCGACGATCGCCGACGGTGCGGCCGCGGCCGGTGCGGTCGCGTTGATCCGGGGCGAGCCGGTAGAACCTGCGGTGAGGGAAGCCCTGCCGGGTTGGGCCCGGGACCGGGTGACGGTTTCCCGGGTCGGAACCAGGGTGCGGGTCCGGCTCCGGCCGCCAGCGCTCTTCTCGTCGATGTCGGACGCCCTGGCGGTCTCGGCCGAGGCAGGGGGCCGGTCGGGGTGACGGAACGGATCCTGATCGGAAGCATCAACGAGTTCCGCGGAGCGACCCGACTCGCTGCGGAAAGGGTCCGGCTGGCTGCCGGACCGGACCGGACCGGTGTGATCGTCGAAATCGGGCGGGAGAAGCCCCGCCCCGCCAGTCTCCTTTCGCGGGCAGCGACCAAGGATCTCGAGTCATCGCTCGGGGGCTGCTCACCCGGACTCACCGCCCGGGCGAAAGGTGACCTCGTTTACGTCTCGATCAATGAGCCGGAAGACGCAGTTGCCGAAGTGGTCCGGCTGCGGGAAGTGGCGGGGGACTGTCCGGTGGCCGTGGTTTCCACGCCGGATCAATACCGCGAGCTGCTCGAGCTGGGCTGGGACCAGGTGCTGATCAAGGCCGCGCCGGCACCGGTCGGGGAATTCCCTGCCGAAGGCGGGGGTTCACCCCTGACCGACCTTCTGGTCGCTGAAGCGGAGGGGTTCGCCGGCCAGGCCGAACTCGTCGGCAACCCCACCGGGCGTCGCCTGTTCGCCCGCCTGGGTTCAACCCGGGGCCAGGCGACCCCGCTGGTGCTGGGAGGCGTCTTTGCGCTGGTTCTGGGGGCGGTCGCGATCATGGCGATCTCGGGCGCGGTCACCGGCAAGGCCAGGGCCCAGCGCACCGCCGATCTCTCGGCCCTATCGGCGGTGCGTTCGATGAAGGACGACCTGCCACGGCTACTGGCTCCGCCGAGGCTTCCAAACGGTCTGCCCAACCCGGCCCACATGCCGAAGCCCGTCTACCTTGCCCGGGCGAGGTTCGCTGCGGTCGAGGCGGCCGTCACGAATGGCGCTTCCCCGCTGGCGGTCTCGGTTCGCATTCCCGACTCGTACTCATACGCTCCGGTGCGGGCCCGGGTCTCGATCGCCACCTCGGTCCGGCCGGGGACCGGGGGCGGGGGTCACCGTGCGCCGCCCAGCTGGGCCGAGGCGAGGATCAGCGTTCCGGTTTCGATGGGGGCAGTGCCCTCCATGGCAAGCGGCGGCGGCTACTCCGGCCCCCTGGCGGAGCGTCAGGGGCACGGAATGCGACCGGACGTCGCGGCCACCTTCGACGCGATGTCGGCCGCCGCGGTGGCCGCCGGGGTCAGCCTGACCATCAACTCGGCCTTTCGCTCCGACGCCGAACAGGCGGCTCTCTTTGCGGCCAATCCCGATCCGACCTGGGTCGCGCCACCCGGCCAGTCCCTTCACCGCTGCGCGACCGAACTGGATCTGGGTGCCTCGGATGGCTACAGCTGGCTGGTCGCCAACGCCGGACAATTCGGCTTCGTCCAGCGCTACAGCTGGGAGGCCTGGCATTACGGATTTGTGGCCGGCCCGGCTCCCTGCTCGGAGGAGGGCAATTCGGTCGGCATGGGAGGGGGCGACCGGTCGGCCGCCCTCTCGCAATCGGTCCCCTCGTTCACCCCTGGCTGGGTCCGGCCCCTGGTACTTCGGGCCGCGATGAAGTGGAACGTCTCGGCGGCGCTCCTGGCCGCCCAGCTTTTCGCCGAGTCGAGTTTCGACCCGAACGCGGGGAACGGGATCGCTTTCGGCATTGCCGCCTTCACTCCGGCCGCAGCCGCCGAGTACGGACTCGAGGATCCTTTCGATCCGGCTGCCGCGATCATGGCCCAGGCCCACCTTATGAGCGACCTGCTCGAGCAGTTCGGCTCGCCGGCCCTGGCCCTGGCGGCCTACAACGCAGGTCCCGGAGCGGTCGGATCCTGCAACTGCATCCCCGACTATCCCGAGACCCAGGCCTATGTGGCGAAGATCCTCGGCATGCTCGGCGGGATGGGTGCGATCAGCCCGATCGGCATGAGCATCGAACTGGTCAAGTAGCGGCCGGACAACTTTCGCTCAGGTGACCGGCCGGAAGTGATCCAGCACCCGCTGCCGGGCGGCCCCGGCCTCGGGATGGACGAAGAGGGACAGATGGGTGCCCCGGTCCATCGCCAGGAAGTCGGCCCCGGGAATCGTGGCGGCTGCGTGATCGCCGTGATCGGGGGTCACGTCGATATCGGCGGTGCCGTGGATGATCAGGCTCGGGGCGGTGATCCTCTCCAGTTGCAGGTCTTCGATCTCGCCGAAACGGGCGAGGTCGTTTTCCATGCCCCCGACGCGGTTTTTGTGGTCGGCTACGACCATCGCCATGGTCAGGACGACATTCCGCTCGTCTTCATCGCTCATTGCCTCCTCGACCAGGGCCTTCAGCTCCTTGCGGTCGAGGTCCCCTTCCGCCGCGAGGGTCGAAGAAACCGTCGACTTCGGAGCGTGCCTGGCCAGCATCCGGAGCAGCCAGTTGCCGGCCGAAGTGTTCTCGATCAGCCTTTCGTCAAGACTCTCGTCCGGCGGCGTGTACCTCTTGCTGACCGATGCGAAGCCGGTCAGGGCACTCACCTTCTCCGGGTGGCGGACGGCGAGGCGGTAGCCGCTGGGACCCCCTCCGGACCAGGTGATGACCGCAGCCCGCTCGATCCCCAGGGCGTCGAGCAGGGCGGCGTGAAGGTCGGCCTGGTCATCGATTGTCTGGCGTTCGCCGAGTTCGGTGCCCGGGTAGCCGGGCCGGGCCGGGGCGATCAGATGGAAACCGCCGGCCACCAGAAACCTGCCCATCGCAAGCGAAGAATCGGTTCCACCGGGCGTACCGTGGATCATCAGGACGGGCGGCCCGCTGCCCGCCCGGACCAGCCCGACCGGTCCGAGGTCGGTATCGACTGTCTCTCCTGCCCCGTTCTCTCCTGATTCCATTGCCGGCATTCTGACGAAAGCCCTTGCCGTTACATTGGCGTCATGGAAACTCTCGTTATTGAAGGTCCGGAGCAGGTTCAGGAACTGGTCGGCAAGCAGGTCGGGCCAACCGGCTGGCGTGAAGTAACCCAGTCGATGATCGACACCTTTGCCGATCTCTCGGGCGACCACCAGTGGATCCACGTCGATGTCGAAAGATCGAAAAGCGAGAGTCCCTTCGGCACCACGATCGCCCATGGCAACCTGACCCTCTCGATGATCGACGGTTTCCGCATCGAACTGGTCGAGGTCCGCGCGGGCTTCACGATGGGGGTGAACTACGGCTGGAACAAGGTCCGCTTTCCCTCACCGGTCCCGGCCGGTTCAAGGGTTCGTGCCCTGGCCGAAATGACCGAAGCCAACGATCTCGGCAATGGCTGGCTCGAGATGGTCACCACGATCACGGTCGAAGTCCAGGGACCGGACGGCACGGTCGGCGAAAAGCCCTGCTGCGTCGGCGAGAGCGTAACCCGCCTCCTCAAAGCCTAGGAGCGTTGGACCCGGAACGGGATACCGCTCCGGGGCCGCAGACAGAGGACTAGACGCCTTTGAATTCGGCGGTGCCGCCCGTGAGGAAGGCTTCGATCGCGTTCTTCGAGTCCTCGGTGCCCATACCGTTGGCGATCCCGTGTCGTTCCATCTGAAGCTGCTCGGTGATGCTGTTGTCGAGGCTCTGGTGAACCAGGTGCTTGGCCATCTTCACGTAGTAGGGCGACTTCTTCGCCAGCTTCTCTGCCTTGGCACGGGCCCGGTCCATCAGTTCGTCATGCGGCACGACTTCACTGACCAGGCCGGCTTCGAGTGCCGCCGGTCCCTGCAAGTTGGGGTCGTTGAGCAGGATCTCGATCGCCTTCGAGGGGCCGACCACCCGGGGCAGGAAGTAGGTCATGCCGCCGTCCGGGGAAACGCCGATCCGGCCGTAGGCGCAGGCTAGGAACGTGGTCTCGGCGTCGGACATGATGCGGAAGTCACAGGCCAGGGCCAGTGAAAAGCCGGCTCCGGCGGTCGGGCCGTTGAGGGCGGCGATCACCGGGTACGGGATGCGCTGAAGATCGACGATGCCCGAGTGGAGCAGCTCGGCGCCGCGCCGGACCGAGGCGACAATGTCGATGTCCGGGTTCGACTGGCCTTCCTTGAACCAGTTGAGGTCACCGCCGGCGCAGAAGGCCCGGCCGGCGCCGGTGATGATCAGGCCGCGTAGCGGGGCCTGATCGGCCAGCCAGGCGAAGGCGGTCGCCATGTCCTCGATCAGGTCGGGGCTCATCGCGTTGAAGGTGTCGGGACGATTCAGGGTCATCGTCCCGATCTCGCCGTCGATCTCGATCTGGATGGTTTTCAGTTCCGGGGGAGTCAGCTTTTGTGCGGCCATGGGTTGCGCCAGCGTATCCCAATGTCTGCCGGGTTCTACGCTTCGGGGGATGACCGGTCCCGCCGACAAAGCCGAAGCGAGGGAGCAGAGGATCGTCGCCGAACGGCGATCGCTCCCCGATGCGCCGGGCGTCTACCTGTTCCGGGACCGCGATGACGAAGTGATCTACGTCGGCAAGGCGATTTCGATTCGCAAGCGGGTGGCCTCGCATTTCAGCGGTGGCAATGCCGAGATGACCCGGCTTATCGAGCGGATCGAGTTCCTGGTCACCGAGTCCGAGTCCGAGGCCCTGATCGCCGAGCAGAGTTTCATCAAGCGGTACCGGCCCCGGTTCAACATCAAGCTCCGGGACGACAAGTCGTATCCGTATGTCGCAGTCAGCCTCGACGAGGACTATCCCCGGGTTTACTTCACCCGGGAACGGCACCGGCCGGGCCGGGCCTATTTCGGGCCGTTCTCGTCCGCCCGCCGGGTGCGCGACACCCTCGACCTGCTCGGCAAGCTCTTCCAGTACCGGACCTGCGAAGGGAGCGAACCGGGACGGCGGTCCGGCAGCCCCTGCCTCGACTACTTCATCAAGCGCTGCGGGGCCCCCTGCGTGGACTACATCGACCGGGAGGATTACCGGGCCAACATCGACCGGGTCATCGACTTCCTTTCCGGCCGGTACGACCAGATCGAAAGAGATCTCGAGGACCGGATGAAGGAAGCTGCCGCGGGGCAGGACTTCGAAACGGCAGCCGTATTTCGCGACCGCCTCGCCTCGATCCAGTCGCTGTTCGAACGGCAGCGGATCTCCGGTACCAAGGTGGGCACCGCCGACCTGATCGGAGTCGCCGTGGAGGGAACGGACGCGAACGCGCAGGTCTTCCAGGTGCGGGACGGGATCCTCGCCGAACGGCAGTCGTTCTATCTCGACAATCCGGCCGGGCGGGAGATCGAAGAGGTCACCGCCGAGTTCATCGAGCAGTACTACGGCGCTTCGCCGGCGGTTCCAAGGCGCGTGGTGCTGGGCCCGTACATGTCGGGCAACACCGGGGAGATCGAAACCTTCCTTTCCGGTCGGCGGGGCGGGGCCGGGGTCGAAGTGAGAATCGCCGAGCGAGGTGACAGCCGCCGCCTGCGGGAATTGGCGGAACGAAACGCAAGGCTGGCGCTGGATCAGGACCGGCTCCAGAGCGAGCATCGGCAGCAACGACGGGTCGAGGCACTGAGCCAGCTCGGCAGGGAACTCGGCATGGAAGACCTGCCGGTCCGGATCGAAGGCTTCGACATCTCGAACCTCGGTGGCGACCACACGGTCGCGTCGATGGTCGTGTTCGAGGGAGGCAGGCCCAGCAAGTCGGATTACCGCCGCTTCCGGGTCAGGGGCGAGGCCGGTCACGAGGGCCCGGATGACTTCGCATCGATGGAGGAAGTGCTCGGGCGACGGATGGCCCAGTACCGGCAGCAGGCCGACCTTTCGCCCCATGACAGGGACCGTGACGAGAGCTTCGCCTCGCTGCCATCGGTGATCATGATCGACGGCGGCAAGGGCCAGCTCGCGGCGGGGGTCCGGGCCCTCGAGGAGTTCATCGAGATGGGAGTGACCGTGGTCAGCCTGGCCAAGCGGGAAGAGGAGATCTTCACCCCCGGCAGCTCGAAACCCCTTGATATCAAAGCCGACTCCGAGGCGAACCTCCTGCTCCAGAGGGTCAGGGACGAAGCGCACAGGTTCGCGATTACTCACCATCGAGGCCGACGCGACAAGGCAATGACCGCCTCCGTACTGGACAGCATTCGCGGAGTTGGCCCGACCCGCAAGCGGCTCTTGATCAGGCACTTCGGTTCGCCCGAGAGACTGTTGGAGGCAAGTCGCGAAGAGATCGAGGCAGTGCCCGGTCTGCCCGGTAAGGTGGCTCGAGAGATTCACGAGCAACTCAACAGGATCGGTTAGGCCCATCTCAGCTTCGGAATCAGAGTCAGGGGAACGCAGGGTCACCGAACCGGTGGAAATGGTGGTGATCACCGGGCTCTCAGGTGCCGGGAAGTCGGAAGCGATCGCCGCTTTCGAGGACGCGGGCTACTTCTGCGTCGACAACCTTCCACCCCAGATGATCCGTTCGCTGGGCGAGATGTTCCGGCTTCCGGGCAGCGGGGTCGAGAAGGCGGCGGTGGTTTCCGACGCCCGGGGTGGCGGTTACTTCGACCAGCTCAACCAGGTCCTCGACGATCTCGAAGGCGAAGGATTGAAGCCGAAGCTTGTCTTCCTCGAAGCCCACGACGAGATCATCACGGACCGCTACAAGGAAACCCGCAGAAGGCATCCCTCCGCTCCCGAAGGGCGAATCACCGAGGGGATCGACTACGAGCGCGAGATCCTCGCCCCGCTCCGGGCCCGGGCCGACCTGGTCATCGATACCTCGGGCGAGACCGCTGCCACCCTTCGCCGCCGGATCTCGGAGGAACTGATCGAGACCGGAGTCAGCGGCCTGATGGCCGTCAACCTGCTCACCTTCGGTTTCAAGAACGGTCCCCCGAGGGATGCCGACATCACCTTCGACGTGCGGTTCCTGCCCAATCCGCATTACGTCGACGAACTCAGGCCACTGACCGGGCTCGACCGGGAGGTACGTGAGTACGTCGAGGCCGGAACCGTCGCCGGAGAGTTCTACGGGAGACTCCTGCCGCTGCTCGAGTTCCTGATCCCGGCCTATGTGGCGGAAGGCAAGAGTCACCTGACGATCGCGATCGGCTGTACCGGTGGCAGGCACCGCTCGATCACCGTGGCCGAAAGGATCTGGCGCGAGTTCTCAACCCGGGACGACGTCATCGTCAGGGTCACTCACCGCGACATCCCATAGTGGAGCCCCTTCCTTCCATCCGTTAGCGCGAGAGGAAGGGGCGGGTGATTTCCGGAGGTCCGGCGAAGACCGGACCGACTGCTGATGCCCCCGATCCCTAGGATCGGGGCCGTGTCCGAACCGGTCATATCCATTCGGGGCCTGCGCAAGTCCTACGACGAGCTCGAAGCGTTGAGAGGCATCGACCTCGAGGTCTTTCCCGAAGAGATTGTCGCCGTACTCGGCCCGAACGGAGCCGGCAAGACGACCACGGTCGAGATCCTCGAGGGATACCTCAGCCGCGACGCGGGCGAGGTCAGCGTGCTCGGTGTGGACCCGGCGCGTCCCACGACTGCCTGGCGGGAAAGGATCGGAATCGTCCTCCAGAGCACGACTCTGGAACCCGCCCTGACGGTCCGGGAGTCACTCCAGCAGTACGCCGGTTACTACAGCGAACCGCGTGACGTCGACGAGGTGATTGGCCTGGTCGGGCTCGAGGAACAGGCGGGAACCCGTGCCCGCAAACTCTCCGGTGGCCAGCAACGGCGGCTGGACGTCGGGATTGCGCTGGTCGGCGACCCCGACCTGCTTTTCCTCGACGAGCCGACCACAGGGTTCGACCCTTCCGCCCGTCGCCAGGCCTGGGAAATGATCGCGGGGTTGCGCGAACTGGGCAAGGCGGTCCTGCTGACCACCCATTACATGGAAGAAGCGCAGTTCCTCGCCGACCGGGTGGCAATCGTCAGCGAAGGCCGGATCGTCGCTCTCGACACTCCTGACAACCTCGGCGACCGTCGCCAGTTGCCGACCACCATCGCCTTCTCGGTTCCCGGCGAGACCGACCTTTCCACCGTCGAAGGGGTCGGTCAGACCCTGTCCCACGCCACTGGCGAAGGCGGAAGCCTCACGGTCGAGGTCACCACCCACGAACCGGTCGCGGACCTGAACCGGATCACCGGCTGGGCACTTGAGTCCGGAATCGAAATCCGCCAGCTCGAGGTTCGCCGGCCCAGCCTCGAAGACGTCTATCTGGAGTTGACCGACGCATGAGGTCGCTGGCCCTGGTGCTCCACGAGTTCCGCTTCGCCCAGAAGGTCTTCTGGCGAAACCCGGCATCGGTCTTCTTCACGGCTCTGTTGCCGGTCCTTTTCCTGCTGATCTTCGCTTCGATCTTCGGGGACGACCGGATCGAGGAACTGGGCGGAGTCAAGGTCACGACCTACTACATCCCGGCGATCGTGACCCTGGCCGTGATTTCGGCGACCATGGTCAACCTGGCGATGAACGTGACCATCGCCCGTGAAGAAGGGTTGCTCAAGCGGGGCCGGGGCACACCGCTGCCGCCCTGGGTTTTCATCGCCGGCAGGGTCGGGAACGCGATCGTGATCTCGGGCGTAATGCTGGTCGTCGTGACCCTGATCGGCAAGTTGCTCTACGACGCGCCGATTCCCTGGGAGCGGCTGCCGGCGGTGGCGGTCACCCTGGTGGTTGGAGCCACTGCCTTCTGCTGCCTCGGCCTGGCCCTGACCGTGATCATTCCCTCCCGGGAGGCGGCCTCGGCGATCACCAACGCGATCACCCTTCCTCTCTACTTCCTCTCCGGAATCTTCATCCCCGAAAGCGAGATTCCGGACGGGGTGCTCTCGTTTGCCAACCACTTCCCGGTTCGGGATTTCTTCGAGGCGTTTTTCGCCGCCTACAGTCCGAACACGACCGGCTCCGGGTTCGAGTGGGGTGAACTTGCGGTGGTCGCCGCCTGGGGCCTGGCCGGCTTCCTGATCGCCCTTCGATACTTCCGCTGGACACCGCGGAATCGCTGAACCTGCTCTTGCGGCTCAGCTAGCAGAACTCTGAAAACCCTGTTCTTCCGGTTCTGGTCTAGCCTGCAGCGTTGTGATTCATCACATCGTCCTCGAAGTCACCGATCTCCCTCGCGCCTGTTCGTTCTATGACGCGCTGCTTTCGCCGCTTGGCTGGCGCCGTCACGTGAACGAGACCAACGCGGTCGGCTACGGCATTTCCCGTCCGATCCTGTTCATCACCGAGCGCTCCGGCGTGCGGGCCGAGGGCACGATGGTCAGCCTCGGGGCCCCCGGCATCGCAGCGGTCAAGGCCGCCTGGGAAGGCGGCACCGCCTCCGGCGGGTCGAACGTCGCCCAGCCGGGCGAAACCAGCGCCCACGGCTCGGGCTCCTACTCGGCCTTCCTCCGCGACCCGGACGGCCACGACATAGAAATCACCGTCTCCCAGGACTAGCCCGGCCGGCCCTGGGCGGCGCCAGGAACCACCAGCCGTCCGCTGCCTTCGTCAACGGCCGGAAACGACAGCTCAAGTACGTGAGTACGATCGCGGTCATTTCCGGCCTTATTCCTCGGCAGCGAACGGCTGGAGGTCCCTGGCATCCACCCGCCGAAAGTTTGGTGGTGTTGGCAAGTCGCGAGATTCCACTTTGTGCCGCATACCGGCGCAAAGTGGGATCTCGCTGATTTCCCGGCCCCGCCCCGGGGCTGGTGCCTATGGATTGCATCTATATAGATGCAATCCATACCCACCACCCGAAAGCCGGGCGTGAACCCGGTCCAGGAGACGCCGCGGGACTCGGGGACACCCCGAAATTCCCCCGTCACCTGCCCTGCACCCCCGCAGTGGGTCGGATAACCGGCAGCTCAGCCGAAAATCCGACCCACGAGACTCACAAGCCGGGCCGGGGCCAGGCGGTGGGTCGGATTTCCGGTTCCGGTGACGGAAATCCGACCCACCCCGGAATTGGGTGTTTGACCGCACGGCACATGGGGGGTCGGGGTCGTAGAATCCAAGGTGTAATCGGAGTTTTCCTCAACCCAGTTTTCTCAGGAGGCGGTAGCGAATGAGCGTCAAGGTGGCAATCAACGGATTCGGCCGTATCGGCCGGAACGTTTTCCGGGCAGCCCACGATTCGGGCGCCGATCTGGACATCGTCGCGATCAACGACCTGGTCGACACCGAGACCTTGGCCCACCTCCTCAAGTACGACTCGATCCTCGGCCGCTTCGACGGCGAGGTCTCGGCCAGCGAGGGCGGGATCATCGTTGACGGCAAGGAGATCAAGGTCCTGGCCGAGCGCGACCCGGCCGACCTTCCCTGGGCCGACCTCGGCGTCGACGTGGTCCTCGAGTCCACCGGCTTCTTCACCAAGCGCGACGACGCCGCCAAGCACCTGAGCGCCGGCGCGAAGAAGGTCATCATTTCGGCCCCCGCGACCGATCCGGACGTGACCGTCGCCCTCGGTGTGAACTTCGAGGACTACGACCCGGAGAACCACAACATCATCTCCAACGCTTCCTGCACGACCAACTGCCTGGCCCCGTTCGCCAAGGCGATCAACGACTCGGTCGGCATCGAGCAGGGACTGATGACCACGATCCACGCCTACACCTCGGATCAGCGTCTCCAGGACATGCCCCACAAGGACCTGCGCCGGGCCCGTGCCGCCGCCCAGAACCTGATCCCGGCCACCACCGGTGCGGCCAAGGCCGTCGGTCTGGTCCTGCCCGAACTGGCCGGCAAGCTGAGCGGCTTCGCGGTTCGCGCCCCCGTGATCACCGGCTCGGTCGTCGACCTGACCTTCAACCCGACCAAGGCCACCTCGGCTGAAGAGGTCAACGCTGCGGTCAAGGCCGCTGCCGAGGGTCCGCTAAAGGGCATCCTTTCCTACACGGAAGATCCGATCGTCTCGACCGACATCGTCGGTGACCCGCACTCGTCGATCTTCGACGCATCGCTTACCGCGGTGATCGGTGACGGCACCCTGGTCAAGGCGGTCTCCTGGTACGACAACGAGTGGGGTTACTCGAACCGCTGCGTCGAACTGCTCGGCAAGGTCCTCTAGGACCGCTTCAACGAGGAGACGGGAATGGCTTTCGGCAAGGCGTCGGTCCGTGACGCCGATGTCGACGGCAAGCGGGTCCTGGTCCGGGTCGACTTCAACGTTCCCCTCGACGGGGAGGAAGTCACCGACGACACCCGGATCAGGGCCGCGCTGCCGACCATCAACTACCTGACCGAGCACGGAGCGAAGGTCATCCTCTGCTCCCACCTGGGTCGGCCCAAGGGTCAGGTCGTGCCCGAGCTCTCGCTGGCCCCGGCCGCGAAACGGCTGGCCGAACTGACCGGCAAGCCGGTCGAGATGGCCAGTGACGTCGCCGGTGAAGACTCGAAGGCCAAGGCCGGGGCGCTGGAGCCGGGCCAGATCCTCCTGCTCGAAAACACCCGCTACGAAGCGGGCGAGACCGAAGACGATCCCGGGCTTGCCGCCGACCTGGCCGGGCTGGCCGAGCTCTACGTGAACGACGCCTTTGGTGCCGCGCACCGCGCTCACGCCAGCACCGCCGGGGTGGCCGCCGACCTGCCGGCCTATGCCGGCCTGCTGCTCGAGAAGGAAGTCGAGAACCTGACCTCGGTCGCCGCCGAACCGGCCCGGCCGCTGGTCGTGGTGCTCGGCGGGTCCAAGGTTTCCGACAAGGTCGGGGTGATCGACCGCTTCCTCGAGGTCGCCGACCAGATCCTGATCGGCGGCGCGATGTGCTTCCCCTTCTACAAGGCCCAGGGACACACGATCGGCAACTCGCTTTGCCAGGACGATGACATCCCGCTGGCTCTCGAGGCCCTCGAGAAGGCCGCTGCCGGCAACTGTGAACTGGTCCTGCCGACCGATCTCAGCCTCGGCCGCGAGTTCGCCGCCGACACGGAAACGGAGATGCTGGAAGGCGTCGACGTGCCCGACGGCTGGATGGGTCTGGACATCGGCCCCGCCTCGGCCGCCGGTTACGGGGCCCGCGTTGCTTCCGCCGGCACCGTCCTCTGGAACGGCCCGATGGGTGCCTTCGAGCTCGACCCGTTTGCGGCCGGGACCAGGACCGTCGCCGAGGCGGTCGCCGCCGCGCCCGGATTCACCGTGGTCGGTGGCGGCGACTCGGTCGCCGCCCTGGTCAAGTTCGGACTGACCGACGAGGTCGACTGGGTCTCGACCGGGGGCGGCGCCTCACTCGAGTTGCTTGAAGGCAAGGAACTTCCGGGCGTCACGGCCCTGAACGACAAATAGACGATTGAAAGAGGCCGGAACATGAGCCGACGACCGTATGTAGCCGCCAACTGGAAGATGAACAAGACCGCTTCCGAGGCCGACGAGTTTCTTGATGCCTTCCTGCCGACCCGGTCGGCCGAAGGGGCCGAAGTCGTGCTCTGCCCGCCCTGGCTCGCTTTGCAGCGGGTGGCCGAGCGCTGCGCCGGCACCCCCGTCCGGGTTGCCGCCCAGAACATGTTCTACGAGGATTCGGGAGCCTTCACCGGCGAGGTCTCGGCCCCGATGCTGCTCGACATCGGCGTCGACGGCGCGGTTCTCGGCCACTCCGAACGGCGCCAGTTCTTCGGTGAAACCGACGAGGCTTTGGCCCGCAAGGTGCCAAAGGCGATCGAAGCCGGGCTGGAACCGATCCTCTGCGTCGGCGAGACCCAGGCGGAGCGCGAGTCGAACGACACCGACTCGGTTCTGTCCCATCAGGTCCTGACCGACCTGGCCGAAATTCACACCAGCGACCTTGACAAGGTCGTAATCGCCTACGAGCCCGTGTGGGCAATCGGCACCGGTCTCACCGCCACGCCGGAGCAGGCCCAGGCCGCATGCGAGTTCATCCGCAACCTGCTGCGCTCGCGGGATTCGGAGAAGGCCGAGCAGGTCCGCATCCTCTACGGAGGGTCGGTCAAGCCCGGAAACGCCGAGGAGCTGCTGGCCCTCCCCGACATCGATGGTGCCCTGGTCGGCGGTGCGGCGCTCGACCCGGTCGACTTCGGGGCGATCGTGGACGCCGCCCCGGCCGAGTAGGAGACCCGGTTCCCGTGGCCAACCTGCCGGTTCCTTCCGCCGCCCTGATCATCCTCGACGGCTGGGGGCTCGCCCCGCCCGGGCCGGGCAACGCGATCTCGCTGGCCAGCACGCCGGTCTTCGACCGGCTCTGGGAGCAGTACCCGAACACGCAGCTGAGCGCGCAGGGCCCCGACGTCGGCCTGCCGGAAGGCCAGATGGGCAACTCCGAGGTCGGCCACCTCAACCTCGGTGCGGGAGCGATCGTCAAACAGGACCTGGCCCGGATCGACACTTCGGTCGCCGACGGTTCCTTCTTCGACAACGAGGCGCTGGTCGAGGCCTGCCAGCGGGCCGTCAACGGCAACGGCCGCCTGCACCTGATTGGCCTGGTCTCCGATGGCGGCGTCCACTCCGGCTGGGAACACCTCGAAGCCTGTGTCGAACTCGCCTCGCAGGAGGGTGTCCCTGACGTGATCTTCCACGCAATCACCGATGGCCGCGACACCTTGCCGCACGGCGGGGCGAAGTACGTCGAGGAGCTCGAGCGGTGGCTGCGTTCGGCCGGCCGGATCGGCACGGTCAGCGGCCGCTACTACGCCATGGACCGGGACACGAGGTGGGATCGGGTCAAGCTCGCCTATGACGCGATCGTTCACGGCGCCGGACCCGGGGCGGTGACGGCGGGTGAAGCCATCGCCGACTCCTACGCCATCGACCTGACCGACGAGTTCATCAAGCCCACGGTGATCGCCGGTTACGAGGGGGCGCAGGCGGGGGACGTCGCGATCTTCGTCAACTTCCGCCCGGACCGGGCCCGCGAGCTGACCCGGGCCCTGGCCGAACCCGATTTCAACGAGTTCGTCCGCTCCGGCGGCCCGCTGCTCGACCTGACCACCATGACCTCCTACCGCGAAGGCTGGCCCTACCCGGTCGCGTTCCCGGAGGACCGGCCGAAGGTGACCATGGCCCAGGTCATCGCCGATGCCGGCGGCAGGCAGCTTCACGTCGCCGAGACCGAGAAGTACCCGCATGTCACCTACTTCTTCAACGGTGGCAGGGAACAGGAGTGGGAGGGGGAGGACCGGCGACTGGTTCAGTCACCCCGGGACGTCCCGACCTACGACTTCAAGCCGGAAATGAGCGCCAACCAGGCCGCCGACGCCTTTATCGCCGGATGGCAGGAAGACGAGCCCCGCTTCGGGATCATCAACTTCGCGAATCCCGACATGGTCGGCCACACCGGGGTCATTCCCGCCGCGGTGAAGGCGATCGAGGCGGTTGACGCCTGCCTCGGCCGGGTGATCGAAACGGTGCTCGCCTCGGGCGGCGCCTGCCTGGTCACGGCCGATCACGGCAACGCCGACAACATGCTCGAACCGGACGGTTCACCGAACACGGCCCACTCGCTCAACCCGGTGCCGGTGATCGTCACCGCCGAGGGTTTCGAGCTGGCCGATGGCGGCATCCTCGCCGATGTCGCCCCGACCATCCTCGAGATGCTCGGCATCGAGCAGCCGGCAGAAATGACCGGCCGCAGCCTGATCGAGCCTGCCTGATCCGGACGGATAGGGTGGCCCGATGCGCCACGACCCGGCCCGACTGAACTTCGAGATTCACGACCGCGACGGCGACGCCCGTCGCGGCACCCTGCAGACTCCCCACGGCCCGGTCGAGACCCCGGCCTTCATTCCTCTGGCGACCAAGGGATCGGTGCGGGGCATGGCCTCTCGCGAGATCGAGGGGATGGGCTACGAGATGGTGCTCGGCAACACCTACCACCTGCTGGTCGCACCCGGCCCCGAGCGGATCGCCGAAGCCGGCGGCCTGCACAAGTTCATGGGCTGGGAGAAGGCGATCATCACCGACTCCGGCGGCTTCCAGGTCTTCTCGCTCGCCCACGGCGGGGTTTCGCAGGAGATCAAGGGGTCGGGCCGCAAGATGTACGGCCTCGCCAAGACCCTCGGGATCGAGGAGGAAGGCGTCCGCTTCCGTTCCTACAAGGACGGTTCCGAGCTGATGCTTTCCCCTGAGGAATCGATGCGGGTCCAGGCCGCGCTCGGTTCCGACATCGCGCTGGTCTTCGACGAATGCACTCCTTTTCACGCTGACCGCGAGTACACCGCCCGGTCGACCGAACGCACCCACCGCTGGCTCATGCGCTGCCTCGAGTGGCATGAGGTCAACGGTCCCGCCGGCCAGGCCGTCTTCGGAATCATCCAGGGCGGCACCCACGCGGACCTGCGGAAGGAATCCTGCGAGGCGGTGTCCGCTTCCGGGGTTGACGGCATCTCGATCGGTGGCACGCTGGGTCGGGACAAGGAAGAGATGGCGGAAGTGCTCGGCTTCACGGTGCCGAACCTGCCGGTCGATGCCCCCAAGCACCTGCTCGGAATCGGCGAGGTCGACGACCTGATGAGGGGCATCGCGCTCGGGCTCGATGTCTTCGACTGCGCGGTACCGACCCGGCTGGCCCGCCACGGCATGGCCCTGGCCCCGCTGCCGGAGAAGCGCTTCCGGATCGACGTCCGCAAGCCACGCGAGATCGGCAACCGGGAACCGCTGGTGGAGGGCTGCCCCTGCACCGCCTGCGAGACCTACGACCGCGACTACCTGAACTACATCTCGAAATCCGAGGAATTGACAGCGGTCCGACTGCTGGTCGACCACAACCTGACTTACATGGAACGCCTGATGCGAGGTGCCCGGGAGGCGATCTCGGCCGGCGAGTACGCCAGCTACAGCGCGAAAATCATGGATGGCGCGGCGCCCTGGCAGGCCCGATAGTGTGGGCGGCCGATGAGTGAACCCCTGATCCGGCTGGACGGAGTCACCAAGCGTTTCGGCAGCACCGTTGCCCTCGACGGGCTTTCTCTTCAGGTTCCGGATGGAACGGTCTGCGGTCTGCTCGGTCCGAACGGTTCCGGCAAGACAACGGCGATCAGGATCCTGCTCGGACTGACCGGAGCCAACTCGGGCAGCGCTTCGCTGCTCGGCGTCGCCCCCGGGAATCCCGGCTTCGTGACCGCTGCGCAACAGACCGGCGCGCTGATTGAGGGGCCGGCCCTCTACGGCCGGGCCACCGCTCGCCAGAACATGGAGATCCAGGCGGCGACCCTGGGGATGAGGAACCCGGACGCCGAGATCAGGGACCTGCTCGAACTGGTCGGCCTGACCGATCGCGCTGACAGCAAGTCCCGCGGCTTCTCGCTCGGCATGAAGCAGCGACTTGGCCTGGCCATCGCCCTGCTCGGTAATCCGCGCCTGGTCATCCTCGACGAGCCGACCAACGGTCTCGACCCCTCGGGGATCGTCGAGATCCGCGAAATCATCAAGCGGCTTCCGGAGCGTGGTGTGACCGTGCTGGTGTCTTCCCATCTGCTTTCCGAAGTCCAGTTGATGTGCGACCGGGCGACGATCATCAACAAGGGCCGGCTGGTCGCCGACGGCACCATGGACGAGATTCTCGGCTCCTCGGGGACGGCGGACGGCTACATGGTTTACGTGAGGATCTCCGAGGCCGATTCGGCTTCAGCCGCCCTGAAGCAGGCCGGTCTCGAAGTCGAGGATCGCGGCGAGGGAAGCCTCGTCGCCCGGGGCGAGATCGAGGACGACTCGGAGATCACCCGGATCCTCGCCGAGTCGGGAATCTGGCTGCGGGGACTGATGCGGGAACGGCCCGACCTCGAACGGGTCTTCCTCTCGCTGACCGACGGAGACGGCGATGCGAGCTGAATTCCTGAAGATCCGCTCGATGCCGACTCCCTTCTGGACCGGGGTGGCGATGTTGATCTGCTTCGTCCTGGGCATTGCGGCAACCATCGTCTGGGGCATCGGCGAAGACAACGCCGTTCTCGATGTCGCGATCGGGGTGCCGACCATGATCGGGTCCCTGATCCTCGGGTCCTGGATAGCCGGAGTCGAGTTCGGTCAGAACACGCTGCGCCGGGTGCTTTCGGCCGATCCGCGACGGACGCGGCTGGTCCTGGTCAAGCTGGCGACCCTGCTGATCGTGGTTGTCAGTGTGACCACCCTGCTGATGGCGGTCGGCTTCCTGCTCTACTCGGTGACCGGTTCCGGGCATCCGGCCGAGATGGACTCCGGTTTCGCGCTCCGCATCTGGCTGGCCTGCCTGGTCACCAACGTGACCTACGCGGTCGCGGCGCTTTCCCTGACCCTGCTCACCCGTTCGATGGCGGGTGGCATGACGATCACCTTCGTTTTCTTCTTCGTCCTCGACGGCCTGCTCTCGCTGATTCCGAAGGTCGGGGATTACACGATCGGCGTCGCCCAGACGGACATCGACCTTGCGATCCGCCAGCAGAGCGAAGGCATCTTCGAAACGACCACCACCAATGACACCGGGATCGCCGTGATCGTCCTGGTCGGCTGGCTCGCAGCCTTCACAATCGCCGGAATAATCCGAACTCTAAGAACCGAAGTCAAATAGAGCCCGGCCAATTACATAAGGGCGTCATCCGGTCTGCGCCGGATGACAACGGAAACCCGCCCGGCCAGGGCCATCCAGGAATGGATGGCCGGGCTCCGCTGGTTGGTTCTATTGGGTGTTGTCGCGGACCTGCTGTTTGATCTCGTCCGAGAGTCTCTCGACCGAGTTGCCGGCCCAGTCCTTGATCTTGACCGAGGCTGCGCGGTCGGTCAGCAGGATCACCGATCCCGCAACGACGGCGGCGATCATGACGAGGGCCAGCATGCCGAGCACGAAGCGGAAGAACGAACGCATGAAGGAACGCTTCGGCTTCGCCCGCGGCGCGGTCTGCGGCAGGGTATAGCGGGGCGGCGGCGGGGCCGGACGGTGTGCGGTCCGGGCGGTGCGCTCCAGCGGCCGGGTGGCCGTCTCGGCTTGGGGGAAGGCGGGCGGCGCGACCGGCTCCTCGTCCATCTGAAGGGTGACGTCCTCGCCACGAAGTCCGCGCTGAAGGCCGTCCGAAAGTGCGGCAGCGGTGTTGAACCGGTAGGCCTTGTCGCCTTCGAGGGCCCGCATCACGGCCGCGCTCACGGTCTCGGGAACGTCGGCGTTGTAGGTGCGGGGCGGCAGCGGCTTCTCGTTCTGCTGCCTGACTGCCAGCTCGGCCAGCGAGGATCCCTCGTAGGGCAGGCGGCCGGTCAGGAACTGGTAGAGCACGACTCCGAGCGCGTACACGTCGGTCGAGGGGGTGGCCTCTTCGCCCCGGACCTGCTCGGGAGCGAGGTAGGCGGCGGTGCCGACCACCGAGCCGACCTGGGTGATGCGGGTCTGCTCGGCCGCCCTGGCGATGCCGAAGTCGGTCAGCTTGCAGGTCATCTCGCCGCCGCCGACCGGGCCGCCGACGACCATCAGGTTGCCGGGCTTCACGTCACGGTGGATGATCCCGTGCCGGTGGGCGTACTCGAGTCCGGCGCAGGCCTGGACGCCGATCTCCACGGTCACTTCCGGGTCGACCAGGCCTTCGGTCTTGAGAATCTGTGCCCCCGACTTGCCCTCCACGCACTCCATCACGATGAAGTGGCGGCCGTGGTCGACGCCGGTGTCATAGACCTGGACGATGTTCGGGTGGATCAGCTTGGCCACAGCGAGGGCTTCGCGGCGGAAGCGGGCGACGAAGCGGTCGTCGTCGGAAAGGTGTTCGGCCAGCACCTTGACCGCCACGGTGCGTTCGAGGATGCGGTCGGTCGCCCGGTAGACGTTCGACATGCCTCCGGAACCCAGCTTGTCGCGGAGCTCGTAGCGGTCGGCGAGGATCGTGGCTTCAGTCATCGGCGATCACCCGGGGCCCAGACCGCCGGAACCCGGACCGGGATCAGGAGTGGGAGTGGTCGGGTTGGTCGGTGTGGTTGGAGTCGTCGGCTGGGTCGGAGTCGGATTCGTGGCAGGCGGGGTCGGGCTGGTCTGGCCACCGTTCCCTTCGTCCTGATTTTCTGAATCCTGGTTTTCATCCGTATTTCCCTGTTCACCGGTGGTCGTCGGTTCCGCTTCCGTGGTGCCTGTGTCTCCGGTGGTTCCGCCGGTGTCGGTCGGTGGTTCTTCGGTTTCGGTCGGCTCTTCGGTGACGTCGGTATTCGATTCGGTGCACTTTTCCGGGTCGTTGACCAGAAGTGTCAAATCAGTGACACCGTCGAGCAGGGAACGTTTCAGTTCGGTGTCCACGTCGGGGCCCATCGCCTCGATCTCCTGTTGGGCTTCAAGCGCCACCTTGGCCGCTTCAAAGCACTGGCCGGAGTCGGCCAGCGACTGGACCCGGTCAAGTGATGCGATCAACGATTCCGAAGTGTCCTTGGGGATCAGGTTACTCCGATCCTCCCCGCATCCGGCCAGCAGGCCGCCGAGGGCCAGGCAGGCGATCAGGGCAGCCGGAAGGCCCCGGCGGGCTCGATGTCGGGTGAAAAACCGCACTTCGGTCGAGTCTAGATGTTTGGCGGGCTGGCCTTTGTGACGCATTTCCGGCCTCTACTGACCCTTGAAGAGACGGTCGCCCAGGTGTGGGGGAAGCCCGGCTTCACGGATCGCCTCGGCGGCCTCGTCGACCGGGTATTCGACCCGATGGAACCGGATCCGGAAGGCTTCGGTGTCGAGCTCGGCCCAGGCAGCCCGGGGGTCCCCGTCGCGCGGCTGGCCGACGCTACCCGGGTTGAGAAGCCACTTCCCGTTGGTCATGGTCAGCTCGGTTCCTTCGGGGGCAAGCACCGATGACACCCGGGACATCTCGTCGACCCGGGTGAAGTAGAGCGCGATGTGGGAGTGGCCGATCAGGGCGATGCGCTCTTCCTGGAAATCCAGATTGTCTTCGGCCAGGTCGCTGTCCACCACGTACTCCCAGACCGGATCCCTCGGTGAAGCGTGGAACAGCCCGATGCCTTCCCGCTGGGCCGAAGTGCCTTCGAGCCCTCGCAGGATCTCGAAGGCGTCGCTCTCCATCCGGTCCCGGGTCCAGCGGGCCGAGGCGGCCGCGGAAGGACTGAAAGTGGAGATGTCGATCTCCCTGAGCGCCGCAAGGTCATGGTTGCCGAGCAGGAACACCGAACACCGGTCCTTCAGAGTCGTCACGCACTCGCCCGGGAACGCACCGTAGCCAACCGCATCCCCGAGGAACCAGATTTCATCGACCCCGGTTTCGTCGATGTCGTCGAGAACCGCGTCGAGCGCGTGCCGGTTGGCGTGTATGTCCGAGATGACGGCGACGTTCATGGGGTTGGCGGGCCTGCCGAATATCGTATTGAGCCATGAATCCGGGTCCGGCCACTGGTCGTGGAGTGAACGTCTCCGCCCTGGCCCTGACCGGGGCCGGGGCATTGCTTGTCGCGGTCCTCGCGGTATTGGTGCTTTCGCCGGATCAGGGTCCGCCGGCATCCGATCCGGCGGCCGCCGCCCGGGTCATCGCCGAGCGGTTCACGCCGCATGAGCTGAGCGAAGCCGACAGCTACCGGTCCTGGGCCCGGGCGATCGGCATCGCTTCGCTTCTCGTCCAGTTCGGGACCCTCGCCTTCCTCGCCTTCTGGCGGGGCAGGCCGATGCGGCGGCTCCTGGAGCGCCTGGGCAGGCATCCGCTTCGGGGTGCGCTGCTCGCCGGTGCCGGCATTTCGCTCCTGCTCTCGCTGGCCGGCCTGCCGATCGACCTTGCCGCCTGGAAACTCGGCCGGGATTTCGGGCTGGTCAGCCAGGCCCTGGGACCACGGTTGCTCGACTGGCTGCTGGCTACCCTGATCGCGATCATCCCGGCGGCGATCGGGGCCCTGATCGCGATGGCAATGTGGCGGCGACTCAAGGGAAAGTTCTGGATCTTCGCTTCGATTCTGGTTGCGGCCTGGGCCGTGATCGTCACCTGGCTCTGGCCGGTTGTCGTCTCGCCTCTTTTCAACGATTTCGAGCGGCTGCCGGACGGCCCGGAACGGTCCGAGGTGATCCGTCTTGCCGACCGGGCGGGGGTCGAAGTGGGGGAGGTCTACGAGGTTGATGCGAGCCGAAGGTCATCCACCCTGAACGCCTATGTGAACGGGATCGGATCTTCAAAGAGGGTGGTTATCTACGACAACTCGATCCGCGAGCTCGATTCGGCCGAGTTCTCGGCCCTGGTGGCTCACGAACTCGGTCACGTGAAAGCCAACGACCTCGTCCGGGGACTCGCTTTCGCCCTGCTGGTGATCCCGCTCGGGGTGCTTTTCGTCCAGTTCGCGAGCGGCTCGGCGCTGCGCCGGAACCACGACGATTTCAATGGGCCGGCCCTGATCCCGGTGCTGGCCCTGATGGTCACGCTCACCGCCTTCGTGCTCCAGGTCCCGGGCAACGCGCTTTCCCGGAACGTCGAGGCGAAGGCGGACCGGTTCGCGCTTTCCCTGACCGGCGAGCCCGAGGGGCTGGTCGACCTCCAGGTCGGCCTGGCGAAGTCCAATCTCTCCGATGTGGATCCCCCGGCGGTCTGGCAGTTTCTCTTCGGAACCCATCCCTCGACCATCGACCGGATTGCGATCGCGGAAGGATCACGAAGTGAAGGTTGAACTGATCGCGGTAGGAAAGATCAAGCCCCCGTTCGCGGAGGCGGAGTCCCACTACCTGAAGATGCTGAAGCCTTTGACCCCGGTTGATGTAACCGAGGTCAAGGACGATGCCGCCCTGGCCCGCGCGGTCATCGCCGGAAAGGCCACAGGCGGTGACCGGCCCGATCCCGGTACCGTGGTGGCACTCGAGGCCGGCGGCCGGGATATGACCTCGGAACGCTGGGCCGAGTGGCTCGGGAAGCGCCGTCACGAAGGCAAGCGGCTGACCCTGCTGATCGGCGGCCCCGAGGGCCTGCCCGGCGAGATTTCCGGCATGGCCGACCACCGGCTTTCGCTCGGGCCGCAGACCATGGCCCATCAACTGGCGAGGATCGTCCTGCTGGAGCAGGTCTTCCGGGCGAGCAAGATCCTCGCCGGTCAGAAGTACCACCTGTAGGGCTCGCGCTCTCCTTTCATAGGATGACCCGGTGAGCGCCAACTCTTCAGATCCCGTCGAGCGGCTGCTGGCCGCGGTCACCGCTGCCGCCCGGCAGATGGCCGGTGACCAGTCGGTCACCCCGGCCCTCGACCCCTCGCCCCGTCCGGAGATGGGCGATTACTCGACCAACGCGGCGATGATGCTGGCCAAGCCGCTCGGCAGGGCTCCCCGGGAGATCGCCGCCGACCTGGCGACTGCGATCGAGGCCGAACTCGGCTCTTCACTCGAGAAGGCCGAGATCGCCGGCCCCGGATTCATCAACCTCTTTCTCGGCGACGCCTGGTATCGCGAAGCAGCCGCCTCGATGGCGGCCGGCGGCTCCGCGGCGGTTGCTCCGGTCGGCGAGCCGGAGCGGATCATCGTCGAGTTCGTCTCGGCCAATCCGACCGGCCCCTTGACCGCCGCCTCGGGCCGGCATGCCGCCTACGGCGACGCCCTCTCGAAGTTGCTCAGGGCGACTGGCAACGACATCACCACCGAGTACTACGTGAACGACGGCGGCACCCAGGTCGAGAATTTCGCCGCCTCGATCGCCGCCCGCATGAACGGCGAGGAGCCGCCGGAGGACGGTTACAAGGGCACTTACGTCAACGAGCTGGCCGAGCGAGCAAGGTCCGAGGGTCACGATCCGGCCGATCTGGAACGCCTCGCCCGGACCGGGGTCGAGTGGATGGTCGAGGGAATCCGCGGCTCACTCGAGAACTTCGGGGTCTCGATGGACGACTTCTTCTCCGAGCGCTCGCTCTACGAGGACAACCTTGTCGACCGCGGCATCGAGCGGATGCGTGAAGCCGGGCATGTCTTCGACGAGGAAGGTGCGGTCTGGCTGAGGACCACCGACTTCGGTGACGACAAGGACCGGGTCCTGATCCGCTCCAGCGGCGAGGTCACCTATTTCGGGGCCGACGTCGCCTACCACGTCGACAAGATCGAGCGCGGAAACGAACGACTGATCGACGTGCTCGGAGCCGACCACCACGGCTATGTCGCAAGGATGGCGGCGGCCATGGAGGCCCTGGAGGGCGGGAAGGCCGAGTTCGAAGCCCAGATCATGCAGCTGATCCACCTGGTCGAGGGCGGCGAGCGGACCAAGATGAGCAAACGCGCCGGGGACATCGTCACCCTCGACGAACTCACCCAGGACATCGGGGTCGATGCCGCCCGCTGGTTCCTGCTTCAACGCAGCCACAACCAGACGATCGATCTCGATCTCGATCTGGCCCGCAGCCAGTCCTCGGAGAACCCGGTCTATTACGTCCAGTACGCCCACGCCCGCATCCAGAGCATCCTCCGCAAGGCCGCCGAAGCGGACGGAGGCGACCCGGGCGACCCGCTCGCCGCCCCGGCTGACCCGTCGGAAAAGGCCCTGGTCTCAAAGCTCCTCGCCTTCCCGGCCGAGGTCCACGAAGCGGCCGAAAAGCGCGCACCCCACCGGATCTGCGCCTACGCCAGCGAGGTCGCCGCCGCCTTCCACGCCTTCTACCGCGACTGCCTCGTGGTCGGAGCCGAAGGAGATGGGGTCGAGGCCGCTCGGATCCAGCTCTGCGAAGCCACCGCCGGCACCATCCGCCAGTCCCTCGGCCTCCTCGGAATCACCGCTCCCGACCGCATGTAACTGCGATCGGCTCGAAACGCAGATAGTCGCCCGTATGGAGCAACTTTCCGCATTTCGATTCGGTCAGAGGTCGAAGCGGGCCATGTCCTTGTCGAGGCGGTCCTCTTCGGCAGCGCTCGGTGCCGCGACGGGTTCTTCGCTCCCGCGTTCGGGCCGGCGGCGTCGCCAGACGATGATCGCGGCGAGCACGCCGATCAGGCCGAGCACGAGGCCGATCACCGGCACGGCATAGGCCCAGACGTCGATTCCCCGGTTCTCCGGCAGGGCCAGCACCTGTCCGCCATACTCGGCGACCAGGGCGTCCTTGATCTCTTCATCGTCCTTGCCTTCGGCGATCAGCTTGCGGATGAAGACCCGCTGGCGTTCGGCGGCGGGGGAGTGGGAGAGGCCGAGCAGGGTGCCGCAGACCGGGCACATCACCTCGTCCTCGAGCTGGGGCAGGCTGGCCTGCGGCTCGGCCGCCGATGCGGGTCCGGTACCGGCGAGTCCCGAACCGAAGAGGGTGAGTACAACCAGCAGGGCAAGTCCAACCCGGCGCATCAGGAACTCGCTTCCTTGCCGGTGCCAGTCGCCGCCTCGAGTGCGGGAGCCGCGAACGCCTCGATTGCCGCTTCGTCCTTGAACGGGCCCGGGAAGTGGGCGACAAGGTTGCCCTCAGGATCGATCAGGAAGGACTCGGGCACGCCGGTGGTCTTCAGTTCGCCGTCCGTGTAGTCGCCGCTGGCATCCCGCAGCTGCGGGTACTCGATCCGGAATTCACGGAGGAAGGCGAGGGCGTCTTCGCTCAGGTCCTTGGTGTCGAGGCCGACCACTGAGATCCGGTCGCGGTTCTTCTCCTCGAAGCGGTCGAGGGCCGGTGATTCGGCCTTGCATGGCTCGCACCAGGAGGCCCAGACGTTGAGCAGGACCCACTTGCCGCGGTAATCCTCGATCGATCCCTCGCCGCCTTCGGGCAGGGTCGGCAGGGTGGCCACAGGCACGGGTTCGCCCACGGCCAGGCCAGAGTCGCCTTTCTTGACCAGTCCCCAGACGAGGAAGCCGAGCAGGGCAACCACGCCGACGACAACGATTGAGGTTCGCCAGTTCACGTGAACCACCAATTATGGAGAACCGTGGACACCGGTCGCCTCGAGCCTTTCCCGACGGGGTAAGGTTCCAAGCCGCTTCGCGGACGTAGCTCAGTTGGTAGAGCGCGAGCTTCCCAAGCTCGAGGTCGCGGGTTCGAAACCCGTCGTCCGCTTCAGATTCCGGTCACTCGTCTTTTCCCGAAACGATCCTCCGGATCGTCCACAGCACCAGTTCGTCCCGGGCGGCCGGGTCCCGGTGCTCGTCGTGGAGGTGGATTCCCTCAATCAGGGCCATGGTCGCGCTGGCCGCCAGCCCGGAATCCTCCGGTTCGAGACCCGCCTCGCGGTAAAGCCGTCGAAGCATCTGGTCGATCTGCTCGTGGAAGGACTGGTGGACCGCCGCGACAGCTTCACTTTGCCCGGACCTCTGATGAACCGCTGCGGTCAGCCTGGCGACCTGGTCAAGCCGGGCAAGCACCGCGAGAACCTGTTCCTCCATGGTCGTGACGGCCGGGTCGGGCAGGGAGGAAACGGATAGCTCCAGACGGCGTTCGAGAACGGCAGCCAGCAGGTCGTCCTTTCCCGGGAAGTACCAGTACACGGCGTTGCTGGCGATGCCGGCGCCGCGGGCCACCGCTGCCATCGAAGTCGACTCGTAGCCGTCGGAGAGAAACAGCGCTTCGGCTGAGTCGATGATCTCCTTGCGCTTGAGATCACGGTCTATGTGAGGACGGGTGGCTGGCATTGGCTTCTTGACCTGCGTTCAAGAATGCTACTCTTGATTTACGTTCAAGAGACTCGAAACGGGAGATTCAATGATCGAAGCAAGCGGGGGCACCCGATGAATCAGGAGCAGCGTCGGCAGTTCGTACTCGACCACCGGACCGCGATCTTCGGTTACGCACGCGCCCAGGACGGTCCGGCGATGTCGATCGTCTACTACTCGATGAAGGACGACGAGATCCTGGTTTCGACCATGTCCGAACGCGCAAAGGCAAAGGCGGTTGCCAGGAACCCCAAGGTTTCGCTTTGCGTGCTCGACGAGCAGTGGCCGCCGAGCTACCTGCAGGTCTACTGCGACGCCGAGATCGTGACCGATTTCGACTTCGTGGTCGACACGATGATGAGCATCGCCGGGGTGATGGCCGGCCAGCCGATGTCCGACGAGGTGCGGCCCATGGTGGAAGAGGGCGCCCGCCAGGAAAAGCGGGTCGCGGTACGACTTCGCCCCTACGCAACTTTCTATACGCCACCGCGGCATGTCCATCAGGAATCAGACATCAACGAAAACCTGACTCACGAAACGAGCGCCTCGATTCCCTGGTGAGTCCCCGGTCGCGGGGCATTCCCCGGCCCGGTTGGCGGTAGGGTCGGCTCGATGACCGAGTCGCCTCCCGAACTCAGAACGCCCACGATCTCGTTCGTGATCGTGGCTTACGAGTCCGGGGCCGAGCTGGCCCGGACTCTTCCCGCGCTGCAGTCTGAGCTGGCCGCCGGTGACGAGGTGATCGTGGTCGACAACGGTTCGAAGGTTTCGCCCCGGAAGGTGGTGACCGAGTGCCTGCCGGCGGCGACGGTGATCGAGATGGGCCGGAACGCCGGCTTCACCGCGGCGACCAACCGCGGGGCCGAGGCATCGAGCGGCGACCTCGTCCTGATGCTGAACCCGGATGCGATGCCGGAACCCGGATTCGGTGATTCGATCCGAAAGCCCTTCGCGGCGCGTCCGGACTGGGGTGCCTGGATGGCCTTGGTTGCCTGCCGGATCGGCGGGGAGAAAGTCGTCAACTCTTGGGGCAACCCGGTTCACTTCACCGGAATCGCCTGGGCCGGAGGCCACGGTCGGCCGCTCGGGGAAGCCGGTTACAGCCGCGCGATCCCGGTCGCCTCCGGTGCCGCCCTGGCAGTACGGCGCGAGGTCTGGGAGGGGGTCGGTGGCCTGCCGGAAGAGTTCTTCCTCTACCACGAGGACATCGACATCTCGGTGCGCATCCAGTCGGCCGGCTACCGGATCGGTCTGGAGGTCGAAGCCGTGGTCGATCATGACTACGACTTCCACTCGAACAGTCGGAAGTGGTTCTGGCTGGAACGGAACCGCCTGGCGATGGTGATCCGCAACTATCCGGGCCGGCTGCTGCTGCTGGTGACCCCGGCCCTGCTGGCAACCGAACTGGTTCTGCTCGCGGTCAGCGCAAAGCAGGGATGGTTCGGAGCCAAACTGAAGGGCTACCGCGACCTGATCAGCTGGCTGCCCCGGCTAAGGCGGGAGAGGGCGGAGATCGAAAGCGAACGGGTGATCACCACCCGCCAGTTCACCGACCTGCTCACCCCCGACCTCGACTCCCCACTCATCCCTGCCTTCGCGAGAAAAGGACTGGTACGGGGAATGCTCAGAACGTATTGGCGGCTGGTCCTCGTAGCCGTGGGGTCGGGCAGGCGCCCCCGGGACACTCAGGCAGAGCGCGGCTGAACGCCGCGCGAAGTGTTCGCCGCGTCCCGGGGGCGCCTGCCCGACCCCACGGCGTGGCCACCGGTCTAAAGCGCCTGGGTTACCGGGCGGACCAAAATCTCGTTGACGTCGACGCCGGGCGGCTGGTTCAGGGCGAACTCGACCGTGCGGGCGATGTCCTCGTCGGCGAGGGCCGAGTCACCGGGGCGGTTGTCGAAAAAGTCGGTGTCGACCATGCCCGGCTCGATCAGCGTCACCTTGATGTTCTTTCCATCCTCGCGGCTGCGTAGCTCCTGACGCAGCGCCTCTCCGATCGCCGTGGTCGCGAACTTGGTCGCCGAGTAAAGCGAACCCGGCAGTACCCGGCGGCCGGCGATCGAGCTGGTCACCAGGTAGTGGCCGCTGCCGCGCTCGAGCAGGTGGGGCAGGGTGGAGCGGATGGTCAGGGCGGTGCCAAGCACGTTGGTCTGGACCATCGACTTCCAGTGCTCGGGTGACTCTTCGAGGAAGCCACGGCTGGCTCCAAATCCGGCGTTGGCGAACACTTCGTCGATCCGGCCAAAAGCCTCGATCGCGGCCGCGGTCATGGTCTCGACCTGATCCCACTCGCCGACGTCGCAACCGACCACCAGCGCCCGTTCCGGTCCGCCCAGTTCGGCCGAGAGTTCTTCCAGCGGCTCGACCCTCCGCCCGGCCAGGACGAGCCGCCTCTGACCGGCCAGGAGGCGGGCCGTCGCCTTGCCGATGCCACTGCTTGCCCCGGTGATCAGGAGAACCTTTTCTTCGCTCATGCTCCGATTCTGGCAGGGGGAAGCCGCCGGAGGTCAAGGCTTGCGATAATCCCTCTCGTTATGGACGTACAGCGCAAGCGTCAGGTGCGCCTGTTCGTGGCCCTGGGCGCCGCCCTCCTTCTGGCCACCGGACTGATTTACACCTCATTCAACGCCTCATCGGAAGCCCGTCTGCCGAGCGAACTCAGCGATGCCGTTCCCGGCAAGAGCTACCAGATGGTCGGGCGCGTCATGCACGGGTCGGTCAAGGAAACCGAGGACGGCATCAACTTCACGATGCGTGATCCAGACGGCACCGGCAAGCCGATGCGCGTGACCTACACCGGCCAGATTCCCGACCCCTTCCGCGAAGGGCGGGACGTGATGGTCACCGGCGAGGTGAAGAACGGGGTTTTCGTGGGGGACGAGGACACACTGACCACCAAGTGCCCCTCGAAGTTCTCGGAGAAGCGGGATCAGTAGCCTCGGCAACGCGGCTCTCTGGCTTGGCTTCCTGACTTCGATCTTTGCGGCGGTAGCCGCGCTGATCGGTACCCGGGGCGACCGCCGCTGGGTCGATTCATCCCGATATGCGGTCTATGCGTATTGCGCGCTCGTCGTGCTTTGCGTTGTCGTGATCGAACACGCCTTCCTGACCAGCGACTTCAGTTTCGCCGTGGTCGCCAGTCACTCTTCGATCGACACACCGACCTTCTACAAGTTCACGGCGATGTGGTCGAGCCAGCAGGGCTCGCTGCTCCTCTGGGCCTTCATCCTCGGCATCGTGTCGGCCATTTCGCTGGCCGCGACCAGGCACAAGCTGCGCGACCTGGTCCCCTGGGCAACCGCGGTGATGATGGGGGTCGCGATCTTCTTCACCGGGCTGATGCTCTTCGGTGGCGGGGTGAACCCCTTCGAGGTGCTTGATCCGGTTCCGGTTGACGGCAACGGGCTGAACCCGCTGCTCCAGCACCCGTCGATGATCATCCACCCGCCGATGCTCTACACGGGCTACGTGTCGCTGACCGTTCCCTTCGCCTTCGCGATCGGCGCGCTGCTCAGCCGGCGGGTTGACGCGGCCTGGGTCAAGTCGACCCGCGGCTTCGCCCTGATCGCCTGGACCTTCCTCTCGATCGGCATCATCCTCGGCGCCCGCTGGTCCTACACCGAACTCGGCTGGGGCGGCTACTGGGCCTGGGACCCCGTCGAGAACGCGTCGATGATGCCCTGGCTGATCACCACCGCCTACATCCACTCGATCATGGTCCAGGAGAAGCGGGGCATGCTCAAGGTCTGGAACGCGAGCCTGATCGTGGCCAGCTTCAGCCTCGCCCTGCTCGGCACCTTCCTGGTTCGCTCCGGGGTGCTCGAATCGATCCACGCCTTCGGCGACAGCACGGTCGGCCCCTACTTCCTCGCCCTGATCGGCGTGGTGGTCGTCGGCTCGACCTGGCTGATCATCTCCCGACTCGACATTCTCCGATCCGAGCGAAGAATCGACTCGCTCGCCTCCCGTGAAGCGGTCTTCCTGATCAACAACCTGCTGCTGATCGCCCTCTGCGCGATCGTCTTCTGGGGCACCTTCTTCCCGCTGATCTCCGAGCTTCTGACCGGGACCCGCTCGACCCTGGCCGCACCCTGGTTCGACCGTTACACAACCCCGGTGGCGGTGCTGCTGGTCCTGTTCACCGGGATCGGACCGATGATGTCCTGGCGGCGGATCTCCTGGCAGGGAGCGAAACGGGTGTTCACGATCCCGCTGGTCGTGGCGGCGATCGACTTTGTCCTGCTGTTGCTCTTCACCGATGCCGCCGACAGCATATGGGCCCTGATCACCTTCACCCTTGCGGCATTCACGGTTTCCGCCCTGATCCAGGAAACCTGGCGGGCCGCCGCCGCCCGCAAGCGCGGAGCCGGCGGGTCGATGGCCGGGGCGATCTGGTCGAACGCGGTCAGGAACCGTCGCCGTTACGGCGGCTACGTGGTCCACCTCGGTCTGGTCGTGCTGCTGGTCGGGATCGCCGCTTCCTCCAGCTTCGAAACCAAGGAAGACATCAAGTTGAAGCCCGGCGAGTCGGCGCAGATCGACGACTACACGGTGACCTACCTCAGCCCCACCATCGCGACCAGTGACCAGGCCCTGATCTTCGGGGCCAACCTCCAGGTGGACCGCAAGGGCAAGTCTTTCGCCGAGCTCCACCCGACCCGTCAGTACCACCAGGTAACCCAGGGCACCCGCAGCATCGCCTCCCATTTCGACGGCGAGGCGACCAGCGAGGTCGGGCTGAAGGCGGGAATGCGAACCGACTTCTGGGTCGCGGTCGAGCCGAACACGACCGAGTTCGAGCGGCGGGCCCGGCTGGCGGATTCGCTCTTCGCGACCTACATGAGGGAAAAGGTGCTGCCGGTGGTCCAGGCGGATCCGGGCAAGGCCGAAGAGATCAGCCTGGCCGCGATCGACCTGCTGGACCGCACCACCGCCAAGGTGATCGAGGGCTATCGCGATGACAGTCCGGCCCTGCCGGTGACGATCAGGGTGATCATCAGCCCGATGGTTACCTGGATCTGGATCGGCGCGATCATCGCAATCATCGGAGCCCTCTTTGCCGCCTGGCCGAGCGGCCTCTTCAGGCGGAGGAAGGCGACATGACCCTGGTCTGGTTCCTGATTCTGCTGGTCCTGGTCGGCCTTTTCGTGACCATGCCGTTCTGGCGAAACCGTGGTGCCTCGACTGCCGAGGACCCGGAAATCGCCGCGCTTCAGGCGGCCCGGGAGGCCAAGTACCGGGAGATCCGGGACGCCGAGATGGACCGCGAATCGGGCAAGCTCTCGGAGCAGGATTTCAACGAGCTCGATGCCGAACTGAGGCGGGAGGCGGTCGACATTCTCGACCGGCTCGAGGCACTCAAGGGCAAAGAAAGCTAGAATCGCTGGCCGATGTACACGATCATGGCCGTCATACAGGTATTCCTTTCGGTGCTGCTGATCTTCCTGGTGCTGCTGCACTCGGGCAAGGACGCGGGACTTTCCGGTGCTTTCGGCATCGGCGGTGGCGGCAGTTCGGTCGGCGGTGGTTCGATGGTCGAGCAGAATCTCGATCGCGCCACGGTGGTCACGGCGATCCTGTTCACACTGAACACGATCCTGCTGATCAAGCTCTGATCCTCGCCTGTTCCAAACGCCGGTAGTCTGCGCCGCATGAGCGGCAACACGAAAGCGACTCTGGCCATCGTCTTCGGCGTAGTGGGCATTCTCCTGGGTGTCCTCGGAACCATTACTGCCTATAACGCGAAGGATGCGGTGGATTCCGACGCCAGTCAGACCAGCGAGGTCCAGGCCCTGGTCGAGCAGAAGTTCCAGGAAGCCCAGTCGAGGCAGGACCAGATCGAGGCCAGCCAGAAGTCGGAGGCCGAGAAGCTGGTCAATCAGCTCACTGCCGGCGAGAAGAACCTGGTCAAGAAGATCAACGGCAACAGCGCCAGGATCAAGAAGCTGACCAGACAGAATCGCAATTTGCGCAACCAGCTCAACTCGCTGAAGAGCCGGGACAACGAACTCGCGAACGAGATCGCCCAGGTCGAAAACGACCAGCAACAGGACTTCAATCAGCTGAACGGCCGGATCAACAAGCAGAACAACCAGATCCAGCAGCTGCAGCGCCAGGTCGCGAACCTGCGCGGATTCATCGGTCAGTAGCCGGTCCCTTGAGAATCCTTTTCGTCTGTCTCGGCAATATCTGCCGCTCCCCCTCGGCCGAGGCCGTGATGAGAGGCCTGATCGAAAGGGAAGGACTCGAGGGGTTCGAGATCGACTCGGCCGGAACCGGGGATTGGCATGTGGGAAGTCCGGCCGATCCGCGCGCGATCGCGGCGGCGACCGAAAGGGGAGTCGCAATCGGTGGCACTGCCCGCCAGGTGGAGCCCGCCGATTTCGGGTATTTCGACCTGATCCTCGCCATGGACCGGTCCAACCACGCGAATCTGCTGGCGATGGAAGGGGCCGACCCGGAGAAAGTCCGGCTCTTCCGGGAGATGGCTGGCGAAGGGGATCTGGACGTACCGGATCCCTACTACGGCGGAGAAGACGGATTCGACGAGGTTCTGGACATCCTTGAACGGGGCAGCGTGATCCTGCTCGAAACGGTCCGCCGGTGATCGAGGAATCGACCATCCGCTCGCTTCACGTCGAGGCGATGCGGCACGAGGATCTCCACGCGGGGCACGACGATCACGCGCTGTTTCAGGCCTCCACCGTCTCGGCCCTGCTCGATGGTGCCTACGAAGGGGATCTGACCTTCGCTGAACTGGCCGGGGAGGGCGACACCGGGATCGGCACCCTGAACGGTCTCGACGGGGAAATGATCGCGATCGACGGTCGCTTCTTCCGGGCCGACGTGGAAGGGTCCCTGAACGAGATCGACCCCGACGAGCGAACCCCATTCGCCGTGGTCAGCCGTTTCAGCCCGGACCGCGAGCTGCCGGTCACCGGACCGATGGATCTTGCCGGGCTCGAGGAGTTACTTGACGGGGACCGGGCCGAAGCGCCGGTTGCGGTATTCAGGATCGACGGCAGGTTCGGGTCGGTGAAGGCCCGCTCGGTTCCCCGCCAGCACCCTCCATACCGCAGTCTGGGCGAGGTCGTGGCCGATCAGAACGTGTTCGAGTTTGGCCCTGTCGATGGCAGCCTGATCGGCTTCCGCTTTCCCGCCTGGGTCGAAGGAGTGGAGATCGGCGGGTACCACTTCCACTTCGTCGACCGGGCCCTGACCCGGGGCGGTCACGTGCTCGACCTGTCGATCGATTCGGGCGTCGCGCTGGTCCAGCACTCTGATGATCTCCACATCGAACTGCCGCCCGGCCTGGAACTCGGCTCACCGGACCTGGCCGCCTCGACCCACGAGGCGATCAGCCGGGTCGAGCATCGCGGCTAGCCGAAGGCACAGCCGGTCTTGCCCGGGCGCTGACCCCGGTCAGTGGCCGAAACTCACCTTGGGCAGGTGCCGGTCGATCCAGGTCGGGATCCACCAGAGGCGGGTGCCGGCCAGCCGCATCAGGACCGGGAGCAGCAGCAGCCGGACCAGCGCCGCATCGAGCAGCACCGCCACCCCGAGAATGATCCCCATCTCCCGGGGCGGGAGCGGACCGGACAGGGCGAAGGTGAAGAACACGGCCACCATGACGCCGGCGGCGGCGAACACGACCCGGCCGGAGTGGGCCATGGCACCGACTACGGCCTCCTTCGGGTCGCCCGATTTCTCCCAGTGCTCGCGGGCGGAGCTGAGCAGGAAGACCGAGTAGTCCATCGAGATGGCAAAGACCATGGCGAAGAAGAAGACCGGTGCCCAGGCGTCGAGGAAGCCCTGGGATTCGAAACCGAACAGCCCGGTCAGGTGTCCCTGCTGGAAGATCAGTTGAGCCACGCCGAAGGCGGCGCCGACCGCGAGCAGGTTGGTCAGGACCGCGATCCCGGCGAGAATCGGTGCCCGCAGGGCGACCAGCAGGAGCAGGAAGCCGAGCGCCATCACGATCGCGATCGCCGGAGCGGTGGTGTCAGCGAGGGCCGACTCGAGATCGTGGTTCTCGGCCGCCGCGCCGCCGACCAGGGTTCCCTCGGGCAGCTCATCGCGCAGCCGGTCTATCGTCGTTCCCATCGCGGGATCGGATGGATCGACAGTCGGTGTCGCCGCGAGCAGGACCGAACCTTCCGGGCTCTTTCCCGCGACCATGACCCTGGCGATTCCACCGTCGGATTCGAGCACTCCGGTCGCCAGGCCCTTCTCACTGGCGGGAGCGATCACCTGGAGGGTGCCGGGAGCACCGGGACCGAAGGAATCGGCGATCTGTTCATAGCCGGTTCGGGATCCGTCGGCCTCCGGAACCACCTTGATCGAAGGCATCCCGGTGTCGAGTGAAAGAACCGGAATGCAGAGGACGAGCAGAACCAGCAGTGCCGGGACGCCGAAGGCCAGAGGGCGGGCCCAGACTCGTTCGCCCCAGGCGGCGAACCGCGGTGACCGGTGTTCCCCTGTGTGGACCCAGGGCAGGCTGAGCCGGTTGACCCGGGGCCCGAGCTTGCCGAGCACGGCCGGCAGCAGGGTGAGTGAAGCGGCAAGCACGAAGGCGACCGCCAGCATCACGCCGATCGCCATCGAACGGAAGGCCGGGCTCGGCACCAGCAGCACCGCGCTCAGCGAGATCAGGACCGTGACCCCGGAGAACAGGACCGCCTTGCCGGCCGTGTCCATGGTCTCGGCGATCGCGTCTCCGGTCTCTTCATGGGAGGCAAGTGAACCGCGGAACCGGTACACGATGAAGAGTGCGTAGTCGATGCCGAGGGCCAGGGCGAACATCATCGCGAAGTTCATCGCCCAGATCGAGATGTCGAAGAACTGGGTTCCAAGGTAGAGCGAACCCGCTGCGGCCATCAGGCCGATGATCGTCAGCATCAGCGGCAGGCCGGCGGCGACCAGAGATCCGAAAGCCAGGACCAGGATCAGCAGGGTCACCGGCCAGGAGATCAGCTCCGACTTCATCATCGCTTCCTTGTTCGCCTGGTTGAAGTCGGACCACATCCCCGAGGATCCGGTGAGTGAAACGGTCGTTCCTCCGGTCTCCAGGCTGGCCAGTTCTTCCTTGATGTCGTCAGCAGCGCGAACCATCTGATTGGAATCTGCGGCCGCGCCGGCCTGGATCACCGCAGTGCGACCGTCAGCGGAAACCCAGTTCCGCCTGGAAGGCATCACGACCGCCTTCACCTCGTCGGAGTCCTTCAGCACCGCCGCTGCTTCCCCGACTGTCCGGTCGAAGGCGGGGCTGCCGAATGCATCCCGGTCGCTGTGAACGACCACCATCAGGGCGGAGGAGGACATGCCGCCGAACTGTTCATCGACGAGCTTTCTGGCGTCGACTGATTCGGAACCGGTTGCTTCCCAACCGGCCCCCGAGAGGGCATGCTCGGCCTTTGGCGCGAAGAATCCGAGGCCAACCGCAATCAACAGCCAGACCACCGCGACGATACGGAAATTCTCCGTCGTCCAGCGTCCGAGCCTGCCGATCGGTCCATAGGTGCTCATCGGCTCAGCTCGGCAGCAGACCTGAGGGAGGTAACCCGGCTGAGGACGAACGAGGCCGGGCAGGCTCCGACGATTACGAAAAGCCACTGGTTGATTCCGGCGAGGACGGGCAGGAGCGCGAACCAGGGGGAGACCAGCAGCGCCAGGGCGCCACCAACGAGACTGACCGTACCTGCCATGGCGAAGAGCACCCGCTCCAGGTACCAGCCACTCTTCTGTCCGGTTTCACAACTCGTCGACATCGTCACTCCTTCAGATAAACAAGTTTACAACTAAGTAGTTGAATACTCTAGCAGCGATTCGGGCTGGCGGCAAGGTGAAGGGCCGCAGACCCCGGCTAGTTTCGGGAAACCAGCTGGCTCAACTCGGCGATGCGGGCCTCGACTCCGTCGCAGACCACCTCGCACATCGCCAGCAGGCTCTCGTCGGCGATCCCGTAGAAGACAGTGTTGCCTTCCTTGCGGCGGCTGACCGCGCCACCACCGTAGAGCGCCTGGAGGTGCTTGGAAACGTTCTGCTGGCTGGTGTCGAGGATCTCGGCCAGCCCGCCTACGCTCTGCTCGCCTTCCCGCAGCTGGTCGAGGATGCGGATCCGCATCGGCTCGGAGAGCAGCTTGAAGCGGGCGGTGATCAGTTCGACCAGTTCAGGCGGAAGCGGAGTGGGGAGGGCCATGGGCAAAGCCTACAACCAGACAACCACGCAACCAGCGAGTTGTAACTGTGAAGACCTTCTATCAGAGCCCCTCCCAACCATCAGTTGCTTCGAATGGGAGGGGCGGGTGCGCAAATGGAGGTCCGGCGAAGACCGGACCGACTGCAGTTAAGCCAGGCCGTAAGGCAGGTTCGGCAGGCCCCGAATCGCATTGGCGACGATCTCGTCGTCCTCGTCGCAGACCGTGAGCAGGTCCATGTCGGCCGGCGAAATCCGGCCTTCGCCAGCCAGCCTGCGGGCGACCCAGTCGATCAGGTCCTGCCAGAAGTCGGTTCCCGCCAGAACCACCGGGTGAGGCCTGGCCTTCTGGGTCTGGA
>JAGQUQ010000059.1:1938-13221 GCA_020438425.1 Solirubrobacterales bacterium | reverse complement strand
CGGCAGGTCCGCCCGCCGATCAGACCACGATCGATGGCATCCACACACAGGTGATGACGGCTCTCGAAGAGGGTGCCGACAGCCCCGATGTCCCGGGCCGCATGCCGCCCGGCATCGTCACCGGTGAGGTCGCGGAAGAGATCTCCGACTTCGTCGCCAAGTACGCCGGCGAAGGCTGATCCGCACCAAAGGCCCGTTTCCCGGGTTTATCCTCCTTGAAGCGGTCAATTGACCGCAGGTGACGCGCAGCCGCGTCACGCCACAGCCAAAGGAGAGAACTTTCATGTCGAACGCCCCGACCGGTTTCAGGACCAGCCGGCAGACCCGCGCGATCCTCGCCATCGCCATCGCGCTGCTGGGTGCCCTCACCCTGACCACGCTGCTCGCCGGCCCCGCTGACGCAAAGCGCAAGAAGCCGAAGAAGCCGAACACCGTCAAGGTGATGACCCGCAACGTTTACCTCGGCGCCGACCTGAGTCCGGCGATCAACGCCAGCAGCACCGACGACTTCATCAACAAGAACGGCCAGATCCTTCGGGACGTCGACACCAACGACTTCAAGACCCGCGCCAAGGGACTCGCGAACGAAATCAAGTCGGTTTCGCCCGACCTGGTCGGGCTGCAGGAAGTCGCTCTCTGGCGCACCGGACCGGTCAACCTCGCGGCCGCGACCGGTGGCCCGAAGACCGCGACCACCGTCCACATCGACTACCTGGTCGAACTGATGGCCCAGCTCAACAAGGGCAAGAAGCGCTACCAGGTGGTCAAGGTGCAGAACGAGTTCGACTTCGAGGCCCCGGCCGACTACAACGGCGTCGAGGGCGACGGAAGCCTCCCGAACGTCAACTCGAACGGCGAGATCGACGGTCGCCTGACCATGCGTGACGTGATCCTCAAGAAGGTTGCCGCCGGAGTCAAGACGAAGAACGTCAGGTCCGACAACTTCGAGACGATCTACACGCCGACGATTTCCGGGATTCCGGTCCGGGTCGACCGGGGCTGGCTCTCGACTGACGTCAAGGTCCGCAAGGGCAAGTGGTTCCGGTTCGTCAACACGCACTTCGAGGCGTTCGGTGCCCCGGAGATCCGGGAGTCCCAGGCCAAGGAACTGATCGCCCCCGGCGGTCCGCTCCGCAGCGGCAGCATGCCGGCCGTGCTGGTCGGGGACCTGAACTCGGACGACAACACCGTTTCTTCCAGCGATGCGCTCGCCTACAACGCCCTCAAGAAGGGTGGCATGGTCGACCGCGGAACGAAGAAGATGACCTTCGGGGTCACCTCGGGAATCATCACCGCCGACGCTCCGGCCGACTTCGACCAGACGATCGACCACGTGATGACCAATCGGCCGAAGTCGGTGAAGCTCCTGAAGTCCGGCGTCACCGGCACCAAGCCGGTGAGCGGCTACTGGAACTCCGACCACCTCGGAGTCTGGTCGAACCTGAAGACCCCCTAGCCAGCTTCCGCAACATCCGGCAGCAAGCGAAAAGGCCCGCATTTGCGGGCCTTTCGTCTTTAATTGGACAATTCGTAAGAAATCTTATACAGTCCCACTTAGATTTTACGATAACGGTCGCACCCTCATGCGGCCAGGAACCATCCAAACAGGAGAAACACAGTGGGAAAGACGATAGGAATCGACCTCGGCACGACCAACTCGTGCGTAGCGGTTCTCGAAGGCGGCGAACCGACCGTTCTCGAGAACTCCGAGGGCGGGCGCACCACCCCGTCGGTGGTCGCCTTCAATGACAAGGACGAGCGGCTGGTCGGCACCGTAGCCAAGCGCCAGGCCGTGATGAACCCGGAAAACACGATCTTCTCGATCAAGCGCTTCATGGGCCGCAAGGAGGCCGAAGTCAAGGAAGAGGAGACGATGATCCCGTACAAGGTCGAAGCCGGCCCGAACGGGGACGTCCGCGTGGACGTGCGCGGCAAGCAGTACTCGCCGCCGGAAATCAGCGCGATGATCCTCGGCAAGCTGAAGGCCGACGCCGAAGCCAAACTCGGCGAGACCGTCGACTCGGCCGTGATCACGGTCCCGGCCTACTTCAACGACGACCCGCGCCAGGCGACCAAGGTCGCCGGCAAGATCGCCGGACTCGACGTCAAGCGCATCATCAACGAGCCGACCGCAGCGTCACTCGCCTACGGACTCGACAAGGAAGAGGATGACCAGACCATCCTCGTGTTCGACCTCGGTGGCGGCACCTTCGACGTTTCGGTGCTCGAGATCGGCGACGGCGTCTTCGACGTGAAGTCGACCGCCGGCGACAACCACCTCGGTGGCGACAACTTCGACAAGGCGATCGTTGACTGGCTGGTCGCGGAGTTCAAGAAGGACCAGGGAGTTGACCTGGCGGCCGACAAGAACTCGCTCCAGCGTCTCTACGAGGCTGCCGAGAAGGCGAAGATCGAGCTGTCCTCCGCCCAGGAGACCCAGATCAACATTCCCTTCATCACCGCAGTCGAAGGCCAGCCCAAGCATCTCGACATCAAGCTCACCCGGGCCAAGCTCAACGAGCTCACGGCCGAACTGCTCGACCGGGTGGTCGGACCGGTGAAGCAGGCGCTCAGCGACGCCAATGCGACCGTTGATCACGTCGTGCTGGTCGGCGGCATGACCCGCATGCCGGCCGTCCGCGAGAAGGTGACCGAGCTGACCGGCAAAGAGCCGCATCAGGGCGTGAACCCCGACGAAGCCGTCGCAGTTGGCGCTGCCATCCAGGCAGGCGTGCTGGCCGGTGACGTCAAGGACGTGCTGCTGCTGGACGTCACCCCCCTCACCCTCGGCATCGAGACCAAGGGTGGAGTGATGACCAAGCTGATCGAGCGGAACACGACCATCCCGAGCCGCAAGTCGGAGGTCTTCTCGACCGCCGAGGACAACCAGCCCTCGGTCGAGATTCACGTCCTTCAGGGCGAGCGAGAGATGGCTGCCTACAACAAGAGTCTCGGCAAGTTCCAGCTGACCGGAATCCCGCCGGCACCGCGTGGAATGCCCCAGATCGAAGTCACCTTCGACATCGACGCGAACGGCATCCTGAACGTGGCCGCCAAGGATCTCGGCACCGGCAAGGAACAGAAGATCGAGATCAAGTCCGGATCCGGACTTTCCGACGACGAGATCAACAACATGGTCTCCGACGCGGAAGCCCACGCCGACGAGGACCGCAAGCAGCGCGAGCTGGCCGAAGCGAAGAACATCGGTGAGAACGCTGCCTACACCTCGGAGAAACAGATCGCGGAACTCGGCGACAAGATCGATGGCGCCGCGAAGACCGAGATCGAGGACAAGATCGCCGCCCTGCGGGGAACGCTCGACTCGGAAGACGCCGAGGACATCAAGGCGAAGACCGAGGAGCTCCAGGCCGCCTTCCACAAGGTGTCCGAGCAGGTCTACCAGGCAGCCCAGGCCGAAGCCCAGGCAGCCGGAGCCGAAGGGGCCGGCGACGCCGGAAGCGCGTCCTCCGATGACGAGGAAGTCATCGACGCCGAAGTGGTTGACGAGGACGAGAACAAGTGACGCAGGAACCGGAAGAGACCACGGGTCAGCCCGAGGTCGAAGAGGTCGTCGACGCTGAAGTCGTGTCGGAGACGGAACCCGTAGGGGCGGCTGATGCCGCCCCCTCGGGGCCTTCCGGTGAATCGCCTGAAGGGGCGGAAGCGGATGGCGACGGGCCGGCCAGCGAGACGGCAGAAGCCAGCGTCGAGCAGGATCTGAACCGGCTTGTCGAAGAAGCGCGGAGCCAGCGGGACGAGTATCTCCAGCTGGCTCAGAGAACCAAGGCCGACTTCGACAACTACCGAAAGAGGATGGCCGCCGAAAGCCAGGCCCAGGTCGAGAGGGGCCGGCTCGAGGTCGTCGCCGGAATCATCGAGGCGATTGACAACATCGAGAGGGTTCTTGAGGCAGCCGGTATCGAGCAGACAGTTGCCCTGGAAGGGGAGCTGCCCACCGATGCCCCGATCACGGAGCAGGGCGTAATCGTCAGCTACCGCGACCTCCAAGCGGTGTTGCGTAAGGCCGGAGTCGAGGCTTTCGTCTCGAAGGGTGAGGCTTTCGACCCCAACCTTCACGAGGCGCTTCAGGCCCTTCCCGCCGAAGGAATCGAGCCGGGCGTCGTGATCGAAGAAATGCAGAAGGGCTACAGCGCCGGCGACAACGTAATCCGGCACGCGCGCGTCGTGGTCAGCCAGTGAAGAACGAGAAAGTGAACCCCCGGACTGGCACGGGGAGGTGACGAGATGGCCAAGGACTTTTACGAAGTACTCGGTGTCAGCAAGAAGGCATCGCAGGAAGAAATAAAGAAAGCCCACCGCAAGCTGGTGCGGCAGTACCACCCGGATCGCAACCCCGACGACAAAGCCGCTGAGGACAAGTTCAAGGAGATCCAGGCCGCCTACGACGTTCTGGGCGACGAGGAAAAGCGGAAGCAGTACGACGCCGGGGGCGGGATGTTCGGGGGCTTTGGCCAGGGCGGCAATCCCTTCGGCCAGGGCGGCGCGCAGGGCAATCCGTTCGGTCAGGGTTCGCAGGGCGGCTTCGGCGACATCTTTTCGACGATCTTCAGTCGCGGCGGCGGCGGACCGGCCGGCCCGGAACGTGGTCGCGACCTGGAGACGGACACGCGGATCTCCTTTGACGATGCGATGGCCGGCACCCAGTTGACGGTGACCATCCCGAAGTCCGAGCGGTGCCCGACCTGTTCAGGCTCGGGTGCTGAGCCCGGGACGAGCCCCGAAACCTGTCCCAGATGTGGAGGGCGCGGGGTCGAGGCCCAGGGCCAGGGCTTCTTTTCGATCAGCCAGCCCTGCCCGCAGTGCCAGGGAACCGGTCAGATCATCCCGAACCCGTGCCACACCTGTGGCGGCTCGGGCCTGACCCACCAGACCAAGCGCTACAAGGTGAACATTCCTGCCGGAGTCAAGGACGGCACCCGAATCCGGGTAGCCGGCAAGGGCGAAGCCGGCGTACGCGGCGCACCTTCGGGTGACCTGTTCGTGACGATCCAGGTGGCTCCATCACCCGTGTTCAAGCGCCTTGATGACGGCAACCTCGAGGTCGAGGTCCCGGTCTCGGTGACCGAAGCGATGCGGGGCGGAACGATCGAGGTGCCGACCCTTTCGGGGACGAAACGGATCCGGGTTCAGCCCGGAACCCAAAACGGTGCGATCCAGCGCCTCAAGGGTGAAGGACCCCCGAAGCCGGGCGGAAAGGGCCGTGGCGACATCCGCTACCGGTTGAATGTGGTGATCCCGAAGGAACTGACAGATGACCAGCGTCGCGCGGTTGACCAGCTGGCCGAGTCGATGAATGGTGAGGACCCCAGGGCTGAGCTGCTGCGACGGGCGAAGGTCAAGGCAGGTTCGTGATGGCCGAGCGCCGCAGAGTCGAGACCAGCCGGGTCGAGGTCACCGTCGACGAGGATCGCGGCGTGTTCATGATTTCGGTCGCCGCGGAACTTGCCGAGATGCACCCTCAGACTCTGCGGATCTACGAAGCCCGGGGGCTGATCACCCCGAAGCGCTCTCCCAAGAACACGCGGCTCTACTCGCAGCGTGATGTGGAGCGGCTAAAGAGGATCCAGCAGATGACCAACGAGGAGGGCCTGAACCTCGCCGGGGTCGAGACCGTGCTCGAGATGGAAGCCCGGGTCGAGAGCATGCGCCGGGAACTCGAGGCGATGCGCCAGCGAACCCGAGAGCTGGAAAACCAGCTCAACGAAGAAATGGCCCGGGTTCACGACCGCCTCAACACCGAGATCGTCCCTTACGGTGCCTACGAACCGGACCCGCCGGTCGAGATCCCGGTCCGCCGCCCGGATCAATAGTCCGCAGCTTCAGTCGGCCGATAAACCTTAGTCGTACCCACTTAGATTTCTTGACAAATCGGGGTTAAGCACGTACAATTTGTTACGTGCAACCAGACAGATTTACAGTGAAATCCCAGGAAGCGATCCAGACCGCGCAGCGTCTGGCTGCCGCTTCGCGAAACCCCGAAATTACGCCGGCCCACCTGCTCGTGGCTCTGCTCGAACAGGAAGACGGGCTGGTTCCCGCCGTGCTGAACAAGCTCGGTGCCGACCTTCCGTCCACAAAGAGCCGCGCGCGTCAGGCGATGGCAGACCTCCCCACTCTGGGCGAAGGTGCAAACGCCGACCCGCGGCCCTCGTCCGCCTTCACCGAAGTGCTGCGCCGGGCCGAAGGCGAAATGGCCCAGATGGGCGACGAGTACCTCTCGACCGAGCACATGCTGCTCGCGATCAGCGACTCGAACTCTCCCCTTTCCGACCTGTTGCCCGACCGGGATTCCCTGGCGAAGGCGATCGAAGAGGTCCGGGGACCCCACAAGGTGACCTCGCCCAACCCCGAGGACCAGGTCCAGGCACTCGAGAAGTTCGGGCGTGACCTGACCGCGGATGCGGCCAGCGGCAAGCTCGATCCGGTGATCGGGCGCGACGAGGAAGTGCGTCGCGTGATCCAGGTGCTTTCGCGCCGGACCAAGAACAACCCGGTCCTGATCGGAGAACCCGGGGTCGGCAAGACCGCGATCGTCGAAGGCCTCGCCCAGCGCATCATTTCCGGTGACGTGCCGGAGAGCCTGGTCGACCGCCGCGTGATCGCTCTCGACATCGGCGCCCTGCTGGCTGGCTCCAAGTACCGAGGCGAGTTCGAAGAGCGCCTCAAGGCCGTGCTGACCGAAGTCCAGGATGCTGAAGGCCAGATCGTCCTCTTCCTGGACGAGCTCCACACCATCGTCGGTGCCGGAGCCGCCGAGGGCGCGGTCGATGCGGCCAACCTGCTCAAGCCGATGCTGGCCCGCGGAGAACTCCGTGCGGTCGGTGCGACCACCCTTGACGAGTACCGCCAGCACATCGAGAAGGACGCCGCCCTCGAGCGACGCTTCCAGCCGGTGATGGTCGGCGAGCCGGACGTTCCGGACACGATCGCGATCCTGCGAGGACTCAAGGAGCGCTACGAAGTTCACCACGGGGTGCGGATCGCTGACTCGGCGATCATCGCCGCCGCGACTCTTTCCGAGCGCTACATCGCCGACCGGTTCCTGCCGGACAAGGCGATCGACCTGATCGACGAGTCGGCCTCGAGGCTGAAGATCGAGATCGACTCGATGCCTACCGAGATCGACGAAGTCGAGAGGCGCATCCAGCAACTCGAAATCGAACGCGAGGCACTCAAGGCCGAAACCGACGAGGCCTCTCGGGGCCGTCTCGACGCTCTCGAGGAAGAGTTGGCCGAGCTGAACGAGAAGTCCTCGGCGATGAAGGCCCGGTGGCAGACCGAGAAGGGTCTGATCGAATCGATCAAGGAAGCCAAGGTCCGGCACGAGGAAGCGAACCGCGAAGCCGAGATGGCCGAGCGCGAAGCCGACCTTGAACGTGCGGCCAGGCTCCGTTACTCGGAGATACCCGAACTCGAGAAGCAGGTCGCATCGGCCGAGGAGAAACTGACCGAACTGCAGGCCGAGGGCGGCACGATGCTGACCGAGGAAGTCACCGAGCAGGATGTAGCCGAGGTCGTCGCCAAGTGGACCGGCATTCCGGTCACGCGACTGATGGAGGGCGAGGTCGAGAAGCTGGTCCACATGGAAGAGCGCCTCCACGACCGGGTGATCGGTCAGGACGAGGCGGTCTCGGCCGTCGCCAATGCGCTCCGACGCTCGCGGGCCGGGCTTTCCGATCCTGACCGGCCGATCGGTTCCTTCCTCTTCCTCGGACCGACCGGCGTCGGCAAGACCGAGCTGGCGAAATCGCTCGCCGAGTTCATGTTCGACACCGAGCAGGCGATCGTCAGGCTGGACATGTCGGAGTACATGGAGAAGCACACGGTCGCCAGGCTGATCGGCGCGCCGCCCGGATACGTCGGATACGAGGAAGGCGGACAACTGACCGAAGCCGTTCGCCGGCGTCCTTACGCGGTCGTGCTGCTCGACGAGATCGAGAAGGCCCATCCCGACGTCTTCAACACGCTGCTCCAGCTGATGGATGACGGGCGCCTGACCGACGGTCAGGGCCGCACGGTCAGCTTCGCGAACACGGTCCTGATCATGACCTCGAACGTCGGGTCACAGGAGATCGCCGGCGAGGACGTCGACGAGAGGATCCGTGAGCGGGTGACCGAGGTCCTCGAGACCACCTTCAAGCCGGAATTCCTCAACCGGATCGACGACACGGTCATCTTCCATCGCCTCTCGAAGGACGACATCGGCCGGATCGTCGAGATCCAGGTCGACAGCCTGACCCGACGGGTCGCAGAGAGGGACATCGAGATCGAGCTGACAGATGATGCCAGGACCCTGCTGGGCAACCTCGGATACGACCCGACATACGGCGCGAGGCCGCTGAAGCGGGTCGTCCAGAAGCAGCTGGTGGACAAGCTCGCCCTGAAGATTCTCGAAGGAGAGTTTTCGGAGGGAGACTCGGTCCTGATCGACGCATCGGACGGCGAGCTGACCTTCACGAAGAAATAACGTCCGATCACAGGAACGGAGCGATTCTTGACGGGGAGCCGGAAACGGCTTCCCGTCGGCGTTTCGAAGGACTTCGCGCGACTGCACTTTCGCACCCGCTTAACCGGTCCTTTACTTCCTCTTTCGGGTTCCCGTACTACCCTGTGAAGCCCGCTACGGGTACAGGGAGAGCCCCGTCAGAAGCGGAAAAGCGGCTTACAACTCGATGCACGAAAAACCCGACGACAAACTGCAGGAACCCGAAAAGACCCCGGGCGGCTTCCTTTGGCCACTCCGGAGGGTCGGTTGGTTCCTGGAGAAACACTTTCTCTGGCCGGTCGCGGACTCCTTCCGCCGGTTCACGAATGCCTTCCGGTACCGCAGCCCCTTCGCCTACATCGGGGCAACCCTGATGATCTGCGTTACCGCTGGCGCAGTCGCAGCGGCGGTGTACTTCTACAACCAGTCCGAGGACAAGTCCGACCCGGTGGTGGCCGAGACCGCTATCCCGACCGAAACGGTCGTGCCGGCTGTACCGACCCCCACCCAGACCCCGACCACAGTCGAAGACACGACTCCGAATTCGGGTAGCGCCGACGACACGCTTCAGGGCGTGGTGCCGAACTTCGCCACCTCCGGAAAGAAGAAGTCGGGCAATGGCGGCAACGCAAACCAGAAGCTTCCCGACACCGTGGTTCGTCCCGCCCCGGTTCCGGAGTCCGCGCCCCTCAAGGTGGCCCACAGTTTCGCCACTACATTCGTCAGTTACGAGATCGGCGAGAAGGGCGCTTCGAAGAAATTCGCCAGGACGGCAACCCCGAAGCTGGCCAGGGAACTCAAGGCCAATCCGCCCAAGCTCCCTTCGACCGGACAGGTTCCGAAAGCAACGGTCGTGAATGTGGTCAAGGGCAAGAAGCAGGGCGATTCGATGGAAGTGAGCGTCTCGCTCATGCGGACCGGCGCCGCCTCGGAACTCCGGCTGAACCTGACCCGTGAAAAGGGTGATGGCTGGCTGGTCAGCGAGGTCCGGGGGTAGGAAGAAGATGGGGAGGTTCAGAACAGCTCTTGCGACGATCTCTGTCGGCGCGCTGCTAGCCACCGGTCACGCCGCCAATTCGCAGGGTGCAACTCCGATCAACGACGAGCCGGCCGCTACTGCGGGTGTCTCCCCGACCGGGGCAACCGGCAGCACAGGGTCAACCGGATCCACCGGTCCGACCGGTCCCGTCAAGCCGGACAAGCCGAGCAACGGAAACGACAAGCCCGGCAACGGCGGAACCGGAAACGGCAATTCAGGCAACGGCAAGGACCCGAAGCCCCAGACTGCCGACCCCAAGAACGAATCCCCGAAGGCTCCTGCCCAGATCGTGCCCGACACGAGCAACCCGCTTTCGGCCGAGATCACGACCAGCCCGGGCCTTGGGCTCTCCGGCGACGCGACTCCGGTGCCGGCCTGTGACGGCAGCGCAGGCCCGCCACGAAACCTGATTCCGATCTACATCGATGCCTCGAAGAAGTACGGACTCGGGGAGCGTGGGCCACAGATCCTCGCCGCGATCAACTCGATCGAAACTGACTTCGGCCGTCTCAACAACGTCACTTCCTACGCCGGCGCTATCGGCTGGATGCAGTTCATGCCTTCCACCTGGGACATGTACGCAACCGACGGAGACGGCGACGGCAACGCCGACCCCTACGACCCGCACGACGCGATCCACGCTGCCGCCCGCTACCTCCAGGCCGCGGGCGCCCCTGGTGACTGGTACGACGCCATCTGGGCCTACAACCACGCCGACTGGTACGTCCAGGACGTACTCGACAAGGCGGCCTGTTACGGCTCGCTCCAGGACACGGTTGAAGTCGAGGAAGAACTCAAGACCTATGTCTGCAAGGCCTCCGACGCCCGGGTCCTCGAGATCCCGAACTACTACATGCGCGGCTTCGAAGACGCGGCATCCCGTTACGGACTCGGCAAGCGCGGCATCTGGGTCCTCGCCGCAGTGGCCCGGCTCGAGTCCGATTACGGCCGCGGCATGACTCCGAAGCAGCTCAAGGAGCACGGCCCGATGGGCCTGTCGCGAGACGAGTGGAAGCAGTACGGCGTCGACGGCGACGGCGACGGTTTCGTGGAGAGGAACGAACCGTGGGACGGCATTGCCACCTTCGCAAGGCTGCTCTGGTCACAGCCGACTCTCGAAGCCGGACTGTTCGAACACAACCACGCGGCCTGGTACGTCGAGGCAGCAGTCCAGGACGCCGGGCGGATCGCCGGTGATTGCGACACCAGCAAGACCGAGTGGAACATCGCCTACCCGGTGCCGACCAACTCGACCGAGATCAACTGGGACAACCTCCAGATCCTCAACCCGGTCGCCCAGGATGACATCCAGAACGGGCTGATCGACCAGCGGGTGGTCAACCTGCTCGCCATCCTCACCCAGAAGTACAGCCTGCTGATCAGCTCGCTGCGCTCGGACCACAGCATGTTGACCGCGTCCGGCAACGTCTCGAACCACTACGGAGGACGGGCGATGGACATAGCCGCGGTCAATGGAGTGCCCTGCACCGATCAGTCAGAGGACAGTCCGTGCACCGAAGTGATCAGGATCCTCGCCACACTCCCGGACGGCGTGAAGCCGACCGAACTGATCTACGGATGGGATGTGGACGGCTCCGGTCCGGCTTTCGCGATGAGTGATCACACCGATCACATTCACGCCGGCTTCGGCCTCTAGCGCAGGCGATTCGCCTAGGCGCGTAGCGTCTTCTCCTGAAGCTTGCGGCAGGCTTCGAGGGCGTCCCAGCCCTCACCGCCC
>JAGQUQ010000059.1:0-1839 GCA_020438425.1 Solirubrobacterales bacterium | reverse complement strand
AGGCGATTCGCCTAGGCGCGTAGCGTCTTCTCCTGAAGCTTGCGGCAGGCTTCGAGGGCGTCCCAGCCCTCACCGCCCGCGGTCAGTCGCGAAGGATCCCCGAAGACCGCCCCGGCCTCGACCTCACGGCGCAGGTTTCGACCCGTGAGTGCGCTGGCCGACTCGACCCCGCCGACCATCGCGCCGACGATGCCGTGCCCGCGCCGGCCCGAAACTCCGCCCAGGATGAGCCCGCCGATCGGGGTCCGGTACTCGAGTCTCAGCGGCCCGAACTGGTCGGTCGCAAGCTCGATGCCGTAGGAGGAGCCGCCGCTGGAGAGCGTGTACCTCGTCTGGGTCATCGGCGTCGCCGCCTCCTTCCAGAGGATGTGTGACCGGAGGTCGCCGAGCTTCTCCTCGGCCCGGTCGATCAGCTGCTCCATGAGCCGGTCCTTGACCTTGCGGTACTCGGACTGCCGGCTGTACTTCGGGGCATCCTCCGACTCGTCGACGCCCCAGGCAGTCGGATCCGGGGTTGCCCAGGTCATCAGTTCAACCGTCGAGCAACCGGGAGGTGCGTGACCCTCATGGCCGGGATCCTTGGCGCTTGCGGACGAGATGTAGACGGGCGGGTCGGTGTCGAACTTCCCTTCGGCGACCGGGGTGTAATAAGCCTCCTGGTCGTACCGCGAGTGGAGCCAGTAATTGGTCGCCGGCATGCGTTCGGTGATGTCGAAGTCCAGCCCCAGGTAGACCGTGAAGAGCGGGGTGGCCATCCGGTAGCCCTCGACCTGGCTTCTGATCTCATCCGGGACGGCTTCTTCATCGAGCAGTTCGAGAAACAGGTGTTTGATGTCACCGGTTGCGATAACCGAGCCGGTTCGAATGATCTCGCCGCCGGTCAGTTCGACGCCGCTTACCCGGTGGCCTCCCTCCCCATCCTCCTCGGCGAGGATTCGCTCTACCTCGGCGTGGGTCCGCACCCGGCCACCGTAGGTGTGAATCAGGTCGACCAGCTGTCCGGCAAGCTCCTGCCCGCCGCCGCGGACATAGAAGGCACCCTCCTGCAGGTAGTGGTCGAGAACCCCGGCATGAATTGTCACCGGCGCCCTGGAGGGAGGCGTGGCGTAGTCTCCTGCGAGGCCCAGGATGACGGCACGCGATCGCTCGCTCAGGTAGTGCTCGTCGAAGAGTTCGGTCACCGATCTCGTACCCCAGCTGACCACCGTCGGCGCCTTCTCGAGGTAGTCGGCGAGGTCCGTCTTGCGATCGGGGATACCGACCTCGCGAAGCTCCTCCATGATGTTGCGCATTACGTCGGTGACTCCGCGCAGGCCTTCCTCTTCTTCCGGGAAGGTCTCGACCAACCGGCCGACGTAGTTGTCCCAACCCTTGGGCGTGCGGAACTCGAGGTCCGGGAAGACATAGGTGTCGAAGCCATCCGGGTCCAGTTCCGGGAACTCGATCCTGTCCAGCAGTCCGATCCCCTGGAGCACCCTGGCGATCTCCCCCGTCTTGACACCTCCGATGTAGTGAAGGCCAACGTCGAACTGCCACTCGTTCTTTCGGCGGAAGGTCTGGCTGCAGCCGCCGGCCACGTCGTACTGCTCCAGGACCAGCACCTGCTGGCCGATCGCCGCGAGGTAGGCGGCCGCGGTCAGTCCGGACAGGCCGGAGCCGATCACCACCACCTCCGGCTCTTCCGGCATCGGCGGCACTACGCGTTCCCAGGTCACTTCGCTCATTCCGTCTCCGGCCTTCCTATACTCAACTTTGTGAATACTCAATTTGTTGAGTATATGGTCGGACCTGGCACGAGTCAATGGACCGTCGCGAAGGTTCTCCCCGGAGGGGCAATCA
>JAGQUQ010000058.1 GCA_020438425.1 Solirubrobacterales bacterium | reverse complement strand
TCGCTGGACCCGATCCTGCTGCCATCACGGTTCTTCTTCTCTGGCTTGTTTGCCACGGCGCAAGACTAATCGGCCGTGACCGCTCAGGTTCCCAGCGGGTGCGAAGTCTCCAGGAGGTCGATCGTCTCGGCATAGATGCGACCCTTGATCGCTTTCAGGGTCTCCGGATTCTTCGGAGCCTGCCCGGCGGCCCTTTCGATCGCGGCGCCCAGCAGCTCCTCTTCCGGCAGCGCCAGATCGACGATCCCCGCAGCGACTGCCTCCGAACCTCCGTAGCGGCGGCCGCTTACCATGACTTCGTGGGCGGTCCGGCGCGGCAGCCGATTCAGCAGAAGCGAATTCATCCCGGGGGTGAATGGCAGGCCGAGGTCTGCCTCCGGAAGGCAGAAATAGCCCCGGTCTTCCCGCATGATCAGGAAGTCGTGGGCCAGGGCCAACATGGCTCCACCGGCAAAGCAGTGGCCCTGGATCGCGGCCACTGTCGGGATGCCAGCCCCCAGCACCGCGCCGATCAACCGCTCGGTCTGATCCAGCGCCTCCTGCACGCGGTCCGGGTTTGCCTGGAACCACTCGAGATCCAGCCCGTTGGACCAGACCTTTCCCGAAGCGACCGTGACCAGGGCCCGTGGAGCAGGTGCTGCTTCCACCTCGGCCAGGAGTTCTTCGATCACTCCGTTCCGGTCCGGATTGAAGCGGTTCTCGCCATCCCCGAGATCGAGGATGAACACATCTTCCTCCTGCCTGAGGGAAGGAAGCGCATTGCCGTCGGAAGTCATTCATCTCTCCTGGTGGATGTCGGGGTAGGGAAGATTCTTGAGTTTTAGCGGTTTCCGCGACCGGAGCGGTTAGGCTGGCCCCGATGGGAGAGGCAATCGGACAGACCCTGCCGCTCGCCGCCGCGGTGGCGATCAGCCCGTTCGGCATCGTCGCTGCCGTTCTCATGCTCACGTCCGGGCGAGGCAGCGGCAACGGTCTCGCCTTTCTGATCGGCTGGTTCGCCGGCCTGATGGTCGTTGGCGGCCTGCTGATCTTGCTGGGCCGGGGCGCCGACGCGAGTTCCGGCGGGCAACCGGCCGAGTGGACCGGGTACGCGAAGATCCTGCTTGGCCTGCTCCTGCTGGTCGTCGCGCACCGCCAACGGACCAAGAAGGCCGACGACGGGGAGCCGAAATCCCCGAAGTGGCTGAACCGGATCAGCACCCTGAACCCGCCCGGCGCCTTCAGCCTGGGAGTCGGGCTCGGCGCCGTCAACCCGAAGAACCTGGTGCTGACGATGGGCGCGGCGGCGGCAATCACCGGCACCGGCAGCCCCACCGACGAACAGGTACTTTCGCTGCTCGCCTACGCCCTGATCGGCAGCCTCGGTGCCGCCGTGCCGCTGGGCATCTACTACTTCATGGGCGACCGCGCCGAAGGGATGCTTGAACGTCTCAAGGAGCGCATGGCCCGCAACAATGGCGTGATCATGGCCGTGATCTGCGTGCTGATCGCCGCCAAGCTGATCGGCGACGGAATCAGCACGCTTTCGCTCTTCTAGGCTTGTTCCTGCTCTTCCTCGCTCTGGGCGAGGATTCCGTAGAGCTTCCGGCGAGCCTCGTCGACGATCTTGCGGGCTTCTTCGAGCTGGCCGGGAGTTCCGGTGTGGGCGAGCTGCCGGGCAGCCATTGCCAGCGCCTGGGTTGACTTGCGAAGCGAACCCAGTTCTTTCGGGGCTCCCCTGCCTTCGGTGTCCCAAGGCGAGCCGATGCTCTCCCGGTTTTCCTCGACCCAGGCCTTGCCGTCCTCGGTGAGCGAGAAGTCCTTGCGGCCCTCGGCCTCGGTCATCTCGACCAGGCCCTCGTCCTCGAGCTGGGCCAGGGCCGGATAGACCGAACCGGGGCTCGGACGCCAGGTGCCTCCGCTCCGCTCTTCGACTTCCTGCATCAGGCCGTAGCCGTTGCGGGATTCGTCCTCGAGCAGGAGCAGGATCGCCTGCCGGATGTCACCGCGCCTTGCCCGCCTGCCGCGGCCGGGTCGTCCCGGACCGTGGCCGTGGGGGTGACGACCGCGCGGTCCGCCCCGGCCGGGACCGCGGGATTGGCGGCCAAAGGGGTGGCCGCCGCTTTCGGGCCCGAACTCGCGGGAGTCCGGCCCGTTCTGGAATCGACCGCGTTCACGCGGGTCGAAATCTGATTCGTACATCTGTGATGCCTTTCGTTTTGAATATCTCACGATACATAACGATATATCGTGATCTTCGATATGTCAAGTCCCGCATCGCACATCGCCCCCAGACAGAGCCCCGCCCAACCATCAGCTAGTGCGACTGGGCGGGGCGGGTTCTATTGGTCGTCCGGCGAAGACCGGACGACGCGCTTATGTCGTGACCGGGCGACCAAAGGATTTCGGTCGCCACGGTGCCCACGAACGCTTCGGAACCAGCCCCTCTTGCCTCGCCCTCGCCTGCAGGTCGAAGTAGAGCAGGGTCGTGCCCGCGGTTACGAAGGGGATCACTATCGCGAAGACGACCGAACCGACCAGATTGACCAGCAGGAGCGGCAGCGGCGTGAAGATCAGGAACAGCCCCAGCAGCGGACCCATGATCGTGAGGAGCAGGAGCAGCGGGACCATCGTGCGTACCGTTCTCCACCAGTGGCCGCGAACCAGGTCGGTGCTGGCGCTGAACGACTCACGGATCGACCGGTCAGTGAAAAGGACCTCCTGCTGCACGAAGGTCCAGGTGACCAGGAAGCGAATCGCAAACGGGAGACCGATCACGGTCATCGCCAGCAGCGCGACCCCGGCGATCGAGAGCATCTTGGCGATCACCACCCGCCAGAACCGCTCCCAGGTCCCGGCCAGTGATCCCTTGACCGAAGTCGGCCGCTCACGCACCAGCTCCCGGATGAAGACGATCACGAATGCCGATACGACCGTCTGAGCTACCGGCCGCCCCACTCCGAGGATCAGGTCGGAAAGGGCCTGAAGCAGGCCATCGCCGCCGGCGGCATCCCCCAGCCTGCCACCCAGTGCCTGGGCCCCACCGACGATCGGGATCGCAATTGCTCCGAGGATCAGGAAGGCCCTCAGGTGGCGCCCGTAGAGCTTGAAGCTGGTTGCCGCGATCTGGCCGTAGGCCCGCTCGGTTTCCAGTTCATCGGCGTCGGCCGGGCGCCACTTCGAGTATCCGAAGACCAGGAAGACGATCAGGACGAAGGCAGCGATGATCGCGTAGGCCAGCAGGGGATCAGCCTGCTGGAGGTTCATCACCCCGGTGACGCTGGCAATTACTCCGCAGAAGGCGTTGACGGCCTCCGGCCCGACCAGCCCGCCGCCGGGCATCCTCGGGCTCGACCAGCGCTGCGCTTCCATCCAGGTGAAGGGCTGATCCCACTGGTCTTTGGTCTGAGGGCCGGTCGGCCCGTTGTTGAAGCTCTTTTCCTTCTGGCCCCAGCGGCCGTCGAAGGAAAGCCAGGCGAACTCGCCCTGATCGGTCGGCTGGTCCGGCAGGAGTATCGGGACCGGATTGATCTCCCGCAGCGGCTCCGAAGTGTTGTCACATCCGACTCCCGAGCCGTGGGAGCCGTTCTGGGGAAAGATCGCCGACTGGTAGAAGGTCGCGTGTGAGCCGGCCGCGGGATAGACGACCGGATGATCGCCTTCCTTCTCGACCTTGTCGTCGTTCCACCTTGCCCGCTCCCCGCCGGCGTGCTGGAAGAGGATCATCTCCTTCGGCTCCTGCTCCAGGGCCTCGGAGGGAGTGTCGGCATCGAAGGTGATCTGCATGCCTTCCCAGTCGCTCTCATGCAGGTCGTTGAACTGGTTGAAGTACCAGTAGAACCAGTACTGGAGCGCCAGTCCCTTCCTGCCCTTCTCGTGCGAGATGTGCGCGTATACGGCGACCGGGGCTTCGCCACTTTTTCGCATCCGGTCGAAGTCCTTCGAGTAAACGCAGGTCTTCCCGAGCGGGTCGCCCGGCAGGTCGATGTAGGCCTCCTCGCCCCGGTTTCGCAGGTCCTCGATGGCCGGCGCCTTCTTGATCAGGGTCGACTTCGCCTTGCCGTTGTTCCGCATCAGCTTCACGTCGGGGTTGCCGAATAAAGCGTCCACCGTCATCGCCTGGTACTGCTCGACCTCGGTATCGCAGAGGTTCTCGCCCTGCTTGCGGATCTTCATGATCGGGACGTACTTCCCGGCCAGTTCCCTGGCCGCCCGGGGCTGCTCGTTGGTCCCTTCGCCGGTGGCGGCCGGGGCCTGACTTGCGAATACCCCGATGGCGACCAGCACCGCCAGCGCGGCCGGACCAAGCCGAACCATCCTCACCCCGTAACCGCCTTTTCGCCGGACACCACGAGACAAGAGTATTGCCTCCGGTTCCGGTAGTTTCGCGGCCATGCGAAGCGACGTCCCCGAAACGGTCGACCTGTTCCACTTCGATCAGCCCGGAGCGATCGCGGCCCACCTCTTCGACGGAGTGATCGTCGACCCGGGCGCCGAGAAGACGGTCGGCCGGTTGCTGGAGGCCCTCGGCGACGAGGTTCCCCGGGCGATCCTCCTCACCCACATCCACTTCGACCACGCAGGCGCCACCGGCCGCCTGGTCGAGAAGTTCCCGGAAGTGGAGGTCTGGGTCCACGAGGCCGGTGCCCGCCACATGATCGGCCCCGAGCGCCTGGTCAGCAGCGCCAGGCAGGTTTTCGGCGAGTACTTCGATGTGATGTGGGGTGAGGTCGTTCCGGTGCCCGAAGAGAACATCCGGATCCTCAAGGGCGGGGAATCGGAAGGGCCCTGGCGGGTCGAGTACACGCCGGGTCATGCCAAACACCATGTCTGTTACTTCCACCAGCCCACACGGACAGCCTTCACCGGTGACGTTACGGGTGTCCGGATAAACGGCGGACCCGCCTTCCCGCCGACCCCGCCACCGGACATCGACCCGCCGCTCTGGCACGAGTCGCTGGACATCGTCGCCGCCTGGGAGCCCGAGCGCATCGCCTTCCAGCACTTCGGACAGACCACCGATGTCCAGAACCAGATCGCGATGATGCATGAATCGCTGGATCTCTTCGCCGAAAAGGCGCGGGAGACCGATGCCGACGGAATGTCCGCGTGGATCCGCGAATGGCTTTCGGAGCAGGTCGACCCGACCGACCTCGAGACTTACTGGCGGGCCGGACCCTTCGAAGGCATGTGGTCGGGCCTGGCCCGCTACTGGCAACAGCAGCAGCCGGAAAGCTGAACGCCGCTCAGTCCCTGATTTCGTCCCAGAATGGCGAGATACCTCCGAACCAGGCTTCCGGATCCTGAATCTGGGCAAAGTGACCGAGACCCTCGATCACGATCAGCTTCGCATCCGGCTTCACCTCGCTCTTCAGCCGCTTCGCTATGGCGACCGGCGCCACCGCGTCGTCGCCACCCCAGCAGATCTGGACGGGCGCTTCGCAGTCCCGCACGGCCGGAAGCCAGCGGGACTCCTCGAAGCGCCGGCGTTCCTTTATGTAGCCGATCAGGTCGGCCATCAGCCCCTTCGGAGCGCCGGTCGCCTGGGCCGAGTACATGTCGAGGATCTGCTCCTCGCTCAACCGGTCGTTGCCCTGGGCGCTGATCACCTGCTTCTCGAAGATCCGCGGGCTGTCGGTGATTCGCGAGAGGACGGGTCCGAGCGGCGAAACCAGCGCCCTCTGCCCCACCCTGAGCTTCGCGTCACCCAGGACCATGCTCCCGTTGGTGAAAGACACGCTGCGGATGCCATCGCCAAACCAGCCGGGCGAGTTCCGGTTCAGCCGAACCAGAAGTTCGGTCATCACCGTGTCACCCATGTCGTGAGCGACGAAGTGGCATCCGCTGACTCCGGATTCGCGGAGCAGGCGAAGGGCGACATCGGCCTGTTCCATCAGCGAGTAGGCGAAACCCTCCGACGGCTTGTCGGAGAAGCCGAAACCGATGAAGTCGAGGGTGACCACCCGCCGGAAGTGACTGGCCAGAAGCGGGAAGGCGCCGGACCACGAGTAGGAAGACTCCGGAAAGCCGTGGAGCAGGACCACCGTCTCTTCCGGCGTCGCCCCGGGATCGCCTTCGTCGATCAGGAACGCCTCGTGCCCGAGCGGAGTCGCCTCGACCATGCGCCCGCGCTCGCGCCAGGCGCGCAGATCAGCGGCGCTCATGAGTCCCTGTGTTCCGGCACATGGGACGATCCTACGCCCCCGGTGGCTACTTGCCGGTCAGTTTGTCCTTGACCTTGTCGACCGCGCCTTCGACCTTCTCCTTGACGGATGCTGCCGCCTGGTCGGTCTTGCCTTCGTTCTTCAACTCATCGTCGCCAGCCACGGCGCCTGCGGCCTCCTTGGCCCGGCCCTTGATTTCGTCTGTCTTTCGATCACTCATTCTGGACTCCTTGGTTGGTTCAGAGGGCTGGTACCCGAAGGTCAATCGGCCAATCCGCCCGGTCTGCGCCGCCCAACCACTAGGCTGGTCGAAGGGCACCGGTCGTGCCTTCCCCTGAGCCGTAATTTCGAGGATTGGAGATTCATGAGCGACTACGCAGTTGTGAACCCGGCCACCGGCGAATCCGTGAAGGAGTACCCGACGATTTCCGACGCCGAACTCGAGACGGCGATCAGCGCCGCCGAAGGCGCTTTCCGGAACTGGTCGCAAGACACATCTGTCGCCGATCGCGCCGCGATGGTCGGCCGGGTGGGCGAGTTCCATGTCGAACGCCGCGAGGAACTGGCCGACATCATCATCCGCGAGATGGGCAAGCCCCGGGAGCAGGCCCTTGGCGAGATCGACTTCTGCGGTGACATCTACGGCTTTTACGCCGACAACGCCGAGAAGTTCCTGGCTGACGAACCGATCGAACTTCTTGCCGGCGACGGCAACGCGATCATCCGCAAGTCGGCAATGGGTCCGCTGATCGGGATCATGCCGTGGAACTTTCCCTACTACCAGGTGGCCCGCTTCGCCGGACCGAACCTGATCGTCGGCAACCCGGTTCTGCTCAAGCCCGCGCCACAGTGCCCCGAGTCGGCCGCCGCGATCCAGCAGATGATGGCTGACGCCGGACTGCCGGCCGAGGCTTACCAGACGATCCTCGCCACCAACGACCAGATCGCCGACGCGATCGCCGACCCGAGGGTCCGGGGAGTCTCTCTGACCGGATCCGAGCGAGCCGGAGCGGCAGTTGCCGAAATCGCCGGGCGAAACCTCAAGAAGGTGGTTCTCGAACTTGGCGGTTCCGACCCGTTCATCCTGCTCGGCTCGGATGACCTCGACGAGGCGATCGAAGCGGCCGTCGGTGCGAGGCTGGACAACACCGGCCAGTCATGCAACGCGGCAAAGCGATTCATCGTCACCGAAGAGCTCTACGACGATTTCCTCAGCGGCTTCTCGGAGAAGATGAAGGCAGCCCAGCCGGGTGACCCGACCTCGGACGAGACCGAGATCGGCCCGCTCTCTTCATCGACGGCGACCGAGCGGCTTCAGGACCAGCTCGACCGAGCGATCGCTCAGGGTGCCACCGTGGCGGTCGGCGGCGAGCGTGACGGGAACTTCTTCCCGGCGACGGTGCTGACCGACGTCGCCCCGGAAAATGACGCCTATCGGGAAGAGTTTTTCGGCCCGGTAGCCACCGTCTACAAGGTCGCTAGCGAGGACGAGGCCGTTGAACTCGCCAACGACACCCCGTTCGGACTCGGTTCGTACGTCTTCTCGAACGATCCCGATCAGGCCCAGCGGGTAGCGGCCCGGCTGGATACAGGCATGGTCTACGTGAACGGCGTCGGTCTCGACGGAGCGGAGCTGCCCTTCGGCGGCGTGAAGCGTTCCGGCTTCGGTCGCGAACTCGGGACCTACGGGATCCAGGAGTTCATCAACAAGAAGCTGATCCGCACTCTCAAGTAGCCAGCCGGCTCCGGGTGGCCCGGCCTCTGGCCGTTGCCGGGCCACCCGTTCCTTTCGCATGACGCAACCGATCCAGGTCGAAATCAGAGCCCGCCCCCTCGCCCGCTACCGGGAACTGCTCGGACCCGGTTTCGACCCGGTGCTCGAGGCATCGATCTCGGCCCGCGAGAACCTCGCCGGCAAGGTGGTCTGGAACGTGAACTCGACCGCCAGGGGCGGCGGCGTGGCGGAGATGCTTCACGCCTACCTGCCCTATGTACTCGACTCCGGGGTCGACACCCGCTGGCAGGTCCTGCAGGTCACCGACCCGGACTTCTTCGTCCTGACCAAGCGGATCCACAACCAGCTTCATGGCGACAGCGGTGATGGCGGCCCGCTTGGCCAGGCGGAGCGGGAGTTCTACATGGAGAGCCTGGCCGACAGCGCCCGCCGGTTCGCCGCACAGGTCTCGGCCGAAGACATCGTGATCCTTCACGATCCGCAGACCGCCGGGCTGATCCCGGCGGTCAGCGAGACCGGGGCAACCGTGATCTGGCGCTGTCACATCGGCATCGACGACCCGAACGAAATCGCGCTCGGTGCGCAGGGCCTGCTCGGTGAGCTGGTCGGCCGGGCCGACGGATGCGTGTTCTCCCGGCAGGAGTACGTCTGGCCGGGCCTCGACCCGGACCGGGCCTCGGTGATTCCGCCCGGCATCGACGCCTTCACACCGAAGAACCAGTCGATGGACGTCTCGACCCGGGATGGGGTCCTGGGCGTAATCGGCCTGACCGCCACCCGGCCGCAGACACGACCAGTCTTCACTCGCTCGGACGGCAGCAGCGGCGCGGTATCGAGTCCGGCCACGATCGTCCAGGAAGCCCCGTTACCGGAGTCGGCATCGCTCGTGGTCCAGGTATCGAGGTGGGACAGGCTCAAGGACCACGGAGGACTGCTCACCCTGTTCACCCGTGATCTGAAAGACAGGGATTCACACCTCGCTCTGGTCGGCCCCGACAGCTCGGGGGTTGACGACGATCCCGAAGGAGCAGCCGTCCATGCCGCTCTGCTCGAGCAGGTCGATTCTCTGCCAGAGGAGGCGCGAGCGAGAGTCCACCTGGTAAGCCTGCCGATGGAAGACCTTGACGAGAACGCGTTCATGGTCAACGCAATTCAGCGGCGGGCCGACGTGATCGTGCAGAAGAGCCTTGCCGAGGGTTTCGGGCTGACGGTTTCCGAAGGCATGTGGAAGGCCCGGCCGATGGTCGCCAGCCGGGTCGGCGGAATCCAGGACCAGATCGAAGACGGAAAGTCGGGCATCCTGATCGACCGGGCCGACGATCTACCCGCCTTCGCCAGGGCGATCGATCAACTGCTCGAGGATCCCTCCCGGGCCCGCGAAATCGGTGAAGCAGCCCGGGAAAAGGTCAAGTCGGGCTTGCTGTCGGTTCAGCGCCTGATCCTCCACTATCAGTTGATAGATCAGGTGAGTCGGGCTCGCCGACAGTCTTCAGGTCCTTGACTATTCCGTTTGCCGCGGCAACCAGCGGTGCCGCGATGATCAGGCCGATCGAACCGAAAAGGGCTCCGCCCGCGATGGTCACCACGAGCACGGCCAGCGGATGAATGCCGAGCGTGCTGCCCATGGCAAAGGGCTGGATCATCTGCTGAAGGATCCCGTTGGCCAGTAGCTGGACCACGGCCATCCCCAGGGCCGCATCGGTTCCGCCCGAACCGTAGGCCAGCAGGACCGTGAAGATCCCGGCCGTCCAGGCCCCGAGGTACGGGATGTAGCCGGCGACAAAAGTCACCGCACCGATCGTCGCCACCAGTGGCACCCCGATTATCACGGCCCCGATCATCACGACCACTGCGCTGAAGGCGGCGACTATGGTCACGCCGGCGAAATATCCTCGCAGCGAGGCGATCATCCGGTCGAAGACGATTCGGGCGACCGGCGGCGGCAGGTCGGTTGCCCGCTCGGCCCAGGCCCGGATTGTCGGACCGTCCTTGAGCATGAAGAAGGAACTGAGCAGGACCATCGCCAGGAAGAAGAAGGCCGAGGATATGCCGGAAATACCCGAAGCCAGGCCGGTCAGAAGGGTGCCGATACTTGAAGTAGCCCCCTCCTTCGCTCCCTGCTTGGCATTCTCGACCTGCTCTTCGTCAATCCCCTGATCGGTCAGGAACTTCGAGATGTCGTCGGTGGCCTGATCCAGATCCCGGCTTATGTCGGGCACCTCCTTGACGATCCCGTTGACCACCATCACCGTGCAGGCCGCCCCGATCAAGATCAGCAGGAGCATCACCAGGACGGCTCCGATTCCCCGCGGCACCCTGAAGCTGTTCAGCTTCGAGACCAGGGGCGAACCCACCGCCCCGACGATCGAGGCGACAATCACCGGAACCACGATTACGTCGGTCAGCGAGGCAAGCCAGACCAGGGCCAGCAGGAGGATCGCGATCCCGACCAGGAACCAGGCGCTCATTCCTGCGTTTCGGAGCCAGTCCGGGGCGGCAAACATTGAGTGGAGGCTAACGGTGAAATCAGACGCTTCTTTCACCGGCATCAGCCTTCTGATTGACTGCTCTGATGCCCGCGATCGAACTTCATGGTCTGACCAAGAGCTTTGGCCCGATCAAGGCCGTCGACGGTCTCGACCTGGTGGTCGAAGAAGGAGTCTGCCTCGGCCTTCTCGGTCCCAACGGGGCGGGAAAGTCCACCACCATGAAGATGTTGACCGGGCAGGCGATTCCCGATTCCGGCGAGATCCGGGTACTCGGCTTCGACCTGCCCCGCGAAGCCAAGAACGCGCGGGCCGGCATGGGCGTGGTCCCCCAGCTGGACAATCTCGACATCGACGTCACGGTCGAAGAGAACCTGGCGGTCTTCGCTCGCCTCTACCGGGTCGAGGACGTCGGCGCTGCGGTCGAGCGCACGCTCGAGATCGCGAGATTGTCCGACCGCAGGAAGGACGCGGTCGACAAGCTCTCGGGCGGCATGAGGCGTCGCCTGCTCCTGGCCCGCGGGCTGGTCCACGAACCGAAGCTGCTGCTGCTCGACGAGCCGACGGTCGGTCTCGACCCGCAGATCCGGACCGAGCTCTGGACCCTGATCGACAACCTTCGCTCCCGGGGGACCACGATCCTGATGTCGACCCACTACATCGAGGAGGCCGAGCGGCTGGCCGATGAAGTGGCGGTGGTTTCCCATGGCAAGGTGATTGCCCGCGCCACCCCGGCCGAGCTGATCGCCGAACACGCCGGGCAGAAGACGGCCGAGGTCTACGGGCCTCCGGAGCGTCTGGCCGAGGTTCGAAGCCAGGTCGAGCGGGAAGGCCTCCGGGTCCGGCCGGCCGGACCGGCGATCGCAATCGTTGCCGCCGAAACCGCCGCACCGGGATTGATTCCCCACGACGCGGTCCACCGGGCCGGGTCGCTCGAGGATGTGTTCGTGATGCTGACTGGCGAGGAGGCGGAATGAAGCCCGTGCGCCGGCTCGAGCCGGCTGTGATTCTCGCCGTGATGGGCCGCGAGTTCGCGAACTTCCGCACCTTCTGGAAGTCGACCGCCTTCACCAGCACCTTCGAACCGGTCGTATACCTGATGGCCTTCGGTCTCGGTCTGGGAACGACCCTGGTCACCGACGTCGACGGGATCGATTACGTGCAGTTCGTCGGCACCGGTCTCGTGGCCACCGCAGTCGTCTTCTCCTCCGCCCTGCCCGCGATGTTCGGCACCTTCGTCAAGGAACGCTTCCAGCGGACCTATGACGCGATCCTTGCCGCCCCGGTCGACGTCGAGGAACTGGTCACCGCCGAGATGCTCTGGATCGGCTTGCGGGCCGCCGTATTCGGCTGCTTTCCGTTGATCGTGACCATGTTCTTCGGTCTCGAACCGAAAGCCACAATGCTCCTGGTACCGATCTTTGCCTTCGTGACCGCCCTCGCCTTCTCGGCTTTCGGCATCACGATGGCGGCCTCCGTTTCCAAGATCGACCAGTTCAACTACGTGACGACCCTGGTCATCACGCCGCTGTTTCTGGTCGCGGGCACCTTCTTCCCGATCGACCAGTTGCCGGAGGGATTCCAGGTGGCCGCCCAGTTCAACCCCCTTTACCAACTGGTCGAACTGGTTCGCGGCGCCTGCTTCGGGCTGGAGCCGGTTGACGCCCTCCGGTTCCTCGGACTGCTCATTCTCGCCATCGTCCTGTGGCGAGTCGCGATCAGGCGCCTCACGCGACGCCTGATTATCTAGGCTTCGATGATCTCCGGGGAGTAGTTCTGGAAGAGGCCGGAATCGAGGACTCCCGTGATCAGGTTTATCTCGTCTTCAAGCCCCTCTTCGATCTGGTCGAACCGGCAATCCAGCAGGAGGTTGCCCTCTTCGGTCAGGACGGGTCCGTCCTTGCCGGAACCGGTGCGAATCTCGACTTCGCCCGCCCCCAGCCCCTTCAGACCTGCCATCGCGACCGAAGCGGCCCTCGGCACCACTTCGACCGGCACCGGGAAGTTCAGGCCCAGCCGGTCAACGCGCTTGGTCGGGTCGATCAGCACCCTTCTCAGCTGACAGGAAGAAAAGAGGAGCTTTTCGCGGAAGAGCGCTCCACCCCGCCCCTTGATCAGGTTCCCGTCCGGGTCCACCTCGTCCGCACCATCGAAGAGCCAATCCGGCGCCACCTCGGCCAGATCCGCCTGCACGAGACCGAGGCCGATGATCGTGTACTCGGACTCGATCGAGGTCGGGATCAGGCGAATGTCGTGAAGCTCGCCGTGGCGGACCCTTGAAGCGATCGCCCTCACCGCCAGGAAGGCTGTCGAACCCGACCCCGCTCCGATCACCTGACCCGATTCGGCCAGGGAAGCAACTTCCTCCGCAGCCTTGAATTTGGCTTCATAGTTGGAGATCGATGAAGCCTCGAAGGGCTCGAACGTAACTTCGCGATGCCTGGCGGGTTTCATGCCGGCAAGCCTAAGACATTGCCGTTGAGCGCCATCCGGAGCATCTGTGAGCAAAGACACAGTTGTTTGTTAGCAAAGTATTAGGAAATCGACTACACTTCGTTTTTCTGTAATTCCGATACGCCGAGTTTCCGGTGCCTCATGGCCCGGAAAGCGGGGGACCCAGGCAGTTGGGGCGAACCCACCGAAGTGGTGAGAGCGCTACTCCCTTAGCGCTAGCCCGTCAGCTAACCCCGCAGGCAAGAAAAAGGAGATCGGCATCTTCCCTTCGACCCCTGAAAATCAGAGATCGTTCGTACGCAGTCTTGCTGTTGGCCTGATTGGCCTGCTCGCCTGCTTCCTGATCTTTTCGCTCGGCTCGCCCTCAAGCGCCGCAGCGGCTTCCTGCAAGTCGGCTTCCGCCAGCGGCGGACTTACCGTCGGCAGCGGGACCTGCAAGCCCGTCCGCAAGGCCCGCCTGATCCGCGGCAAGGCCCATGCCCCGGCCAGCGCTCCCGCCCGGGTCAAGAAGGTCATCGC
>JAGQUQ010000057.1 GCA_020438425.1 Solirubrobacterales bacterium | reverse complement strand
TGATCAAGGAAACCGTCTCGCGGTACGTGAATGAGAAGTACCTGCCCGGCGTGGCCGAGCACTTCGAGAACGGCACCTTCGATACCGCCGTCCCCAAAGCACTCGGGGACCTCAACGTACTCGGCATGCACCTGAAGGGATACGGCTGCGCCGGCACCAGCGCTGTCGCCTACGGGGTCGCCTGCATGGAACTCGAGGCCGGTGACTCGGCCCTTCGTTCTTTCTGCTCGGTCCAGGGTTCGCTGGCGATGTTCGCGATCTGGAAGTGGGGCAGCGAGGAACAGAAGCAGCGCTGGCTCCCGGGCATGGCCGCCGGTGAACTGATCGGCTGCTTCGGGCTGACCGAACCTGACTCCGGCTCCGATCCCGGATCGATGCGCACCACCGCGAAGCGTGACGGCGAGGACTGGATCCTCAACGGCTCGAAGATGTGGATCACCTCCGGCTCGATCGCCGATGTCGCCGTGGTCTGGGCAAAGACCGACGACGGAGTCCAGGGCTTCCTGGTTGAGCCCGGCATGGAGGGTTTCACCGCCCCGGAAATGCACCACAAGCTTTCACTCCGGGCCTCGGTTACCTCGGAGCTTGCCTTCGATGACGTCCGGATCCCCGATTCGAACCGTCTGCCCGAAGTCCAGTCGCTGAAGGGTCCGCTCAGCTGCCTGAACGAAGCCCGTTACGGGATCGTCTGGGGCGTGGTCGGCGCCGCCCGCTCATGTTTCGAAGCCGCGCTCGAGTACTCGATGACCCGCAAGCAGTTCGACGAGCCGATCGCTTCCTTCCAGTTGACCCAGGCCAAGCTCGCCGACATGGCGACCAAGATCCAGCAGGGTTACCTGCTCGCCCTGCGGCTGGGTCAGCTCAAGGACGAGGGCAGGATCGAGCCGGAACACATTTCGATGGGCAAGCGGGCCAACGCGCGGATGGCGCTGGACGTCGCCCGCACCGCCCGCGGCATCCTCGGGGCCAACGGAATCACGCTCGAGTATCCGGTCCTGCGGCACGCCAACAACCTCGAATCGGTGTTCACATACGAAGGTACCGACGAGATCCACACCCTCTCGATCGGGATGGCGCTGACCGGGATCCCGGCCTTCAGGTAGAGCTAACGGAAGCGGGGAAAGCCCGGGGCGAACTTCGGGAAGGTCCGCTTGTTCAGGAACCGGGAAAGCATCTTGCGGCCCTTGGGGAAATTCTGGATGCGGAACGAGTTCGAGCTGCCGAAGTCCTGGTAATAGACCAGCATCCGGACTTTCTCCCGCTTCAGGCTGAAGCTCATGATTCGCTTGATGAACCCGGGGCCGTCATTGCCCCAGAGGCCGAACTCGGTCAAAGCCATCGGCTTGTTCTTTCCCTCGGCCCACTTCTTGTAGAAGTTCGAGAGGTGCTTCCAGTTGTTGTACCGGTTGTAGAAATCGGTGCCGACCCAGTCCACCCACTCCTTGCCCGGCCAGTACCTGGCGGGGCGGTTCGCGGAAACGGTCGGTGAACCGGCCGGCAGGGGACTCCAGACCAGCGAGACAGGGGCCCTGGGCAGGCGGCGCGGGAGCCGCTTCGCCTCGCCGACCTTCTGGACCTTGGGCAGGCCGATGTCCCGCAGGCGCTTGTTGATGAAGCCGCGCTTGGCACCGCCCCGGGTGATGATCGCGATCCGGCGGAAGGCCTGCTTGTACCAGCCGTAGCTGTAACTGCCGCCCCGCACGTTGCCGGAGCAGTCGACGCCCGCGTAGTAGTTGAGGCAGCGGTTCGGTTCGCCGAGCGGGCGGAGGTAGATCCGCAGGTTGCGCTTTGCCGCCTGGGTATTGATCCTGACCAGGTAGTCATCGCCCCTTCCCCGGGCGATCTGCCTCGGGGTGATCAATTCCTCGCCGTTGTCGGCGCGGGTGGTCATGTGGAGCATCGGACGCGCCTTGAGCGCTCGCCAGCGGGGCAGGGACTTGTCCCAGCTGTTTCCCCACTGGTGGAAGGTCTGGATAACCGGAGGGCGTTTGCCGACCGCCCGCGAGAAGTCGCGGAAATCGGAGGCTTCACCGGTGTCGGTGACACCGAAGAAGATCTTGCCCGAGGGCGGGCTGAGGGTTCGACCTTCGGCCTGCGAAGCAAGGCTGCAAGCGAAAAACAACGCTCCGAGGAGCGCTACTTTGAGAAGACGGAACTTGGTCAGGTGGGCTTGGACCATGGGTTAAGCAACCGGGCGGGACCCCCTCGGTTGCGCTTTCCCACCATAGAAAAGGCCCCCGCGCGACGCTGCCGCGGAGGCCTTCGTGAAGCAGACTTTTCAGTCTCAGACAGTCAGATCATCATCCTCGCCAAGGACGATGATGCCCCAGGTCACCCAGATGCAGAGAATGAAGACGGCCAGAGACCACCAGGGGAAAGCGCCCCCCATGCCGATCATCGCACCGACTGCGCCGAGCGTCCCGCCGATCACGCCGATGATGCGGCCGAATGTGTTGCCGCCGAGCAGCGAGAACCCGCCGATCAGCTGGATCGCACCGAGAATGATCGTGACCCAGCCCATGGTGTTCAGGTTGGTCAGGATCAGGCGGGTGTCGTTGACCAGCAGGCTCGCCTTGTCAAGCGCGGCGATCCCGTAGATGACATTCAGCACTCCGAGCAGAAGCAGCATCACAGCCGCGAACGTAGCTCGTCCAGCTCCTCTCATTCTTCTCTCCTTTGTTGCCGCGCAAGCGGATCCATGTGGACAGTCCGATCACAATCTAAGTCCGGTCGCAGCCGACAACTTCATCCCGACCGGGTGAACCTGCGTTCGGCGTATTCTTTCCCCGATGGGCTCATCAACTGGCACGGCGGGGGACGAGACTCAGGCTGAGAAGCGGGTCGGCGGGAACCTGCTGCCCAGAACCAGGCTAGTCGAGGCCCTGTGCGGAGCCCGGTCGGTTCGTGTGGTTCTCCTCGAAGCGCCGGCCGGCTATTCGAAGAGCACCACTCTGAAACTCTGGGACGAGGCCGATGGTCGACCGTTCGCATGGGTTCGTTGTGAATCCAGATACAGCGACCCGGCTCTGCTCGCCAACGCGCTGGTGTCGGCGCTGGGTGAGACCGGCATCGACCCCGAAATCCACGAGTCGCTTCGCTCACCGGTCCCCGACCTGAACCTTCTGCTGGAGAGAGTCGCAAATGCGATCGACGGTCTCGACCCATTCGTGCTGGTGGTTGATGACGCACATCTGCTCGAATCAGACGCCGCCTGGCAGGTTCTTTACTCGGCCATTTCGGCCCTGCCGGATGGTTCCCAGGTGGCGGTCGCGACCAGGGTCCGCCCGGGCCTGCCCGTGGGCCGGCTCCGGGCGAGGCGGGAACTCTTCGAATTGGGAATGTCCGACCTCGCCCTGACCCGGGGAGAAAGTCGCCAGCTTCTCGCCAACCTGGACCTGGATCTGGGCGAGAGGGCCGACGAAATACACGAGAAGGCCGAGGGCTGGCCGGCCGCGCTTTACCTCGCCGGCCTGTCGATCAGACAGGGCAGCGATGCCCGTCCGGAAGCGGCCAGGTTCGACGGCGGAGACCGGGTAGTGGTCGAGTACTTCCGTGAAGAGTTCTTCCAGGAAATGCCCGGGCACAAGGCACGGTTTCTGCTTGAGACCTCGATGCTCGAGGAACTTGGCGGCCCGCTTTGCGACGCCGTGACCGGTGGCACCGGATCGCTTGAAACGCTTCAGGAACTGGCCGGCGAAAACGCCCTTGTGGTGCCGCTCGATCGCGGCAGCACACGCTTTCGATACCACCACCTTTTCCGCGACATGCTCCGGTCGGAAATGCGGCTGAGGGACCCCGATGCCGAGCCGGTTCTTCACCACCGGGCCGCGGAATGGCTGGCCGCCAACGGTGACATCGCCCGAGCAACCGATCACGCGATCGCCTCGGGGGATCTTGAACTGGCCGGCGCCTACATCTGGCTCGACAGTCCCGATCTCCTGAGCCGAGGACGGATCGCAACCATTGACCGCTGGTTCGAGGCGATCGGTGAGGATCGCATCGCGCAGATTCCGGCCCTTATCCTCGCCCGCGCCCATCGGGAAATTGCCATGGGTCGGGGGGACGAGACCTTCTACTGGCTCTCGGTCGCGGAACGGGAAATTGGCGAGGACCTGCCCGTTTACGGCGATGTGTTCACCCTGCGGGCAACGATCGGACCAGACGGCGCGGCCGGAATGATGTCTGATGGGCAGCGGGCAGCGGAATTGATGAGCCCGTCCAGCCCCTTCCAGGTGGCGGCCAAGCTCTACATCGGCGTCGGGATGTACCTGATCGGTGACGAAAGGGCCAGGGATCTGCTGCGGGAGACGGCCAGGGAAGCCGCGATGATTTCGGCGATCATCCAGGCGATGGCCCTGGTCCAGCTCGCCTTGATGGAACTGGATGAGGGACGTGTCGATGCCGCCTACGACTATGCGGCCCGGGCTCGGGACCAAGTCGAGATGAGCGGGCTTCGCATTCTCGGCGCGATGTCCCTGGTCTATGTGGTCCTGGCTCTGACCAAGGCTGAGCTGGGAAGGACCGAGGAAGCAGTCGCGGACCTCGAGACCGGGTCGCGAATCGGCGCGGGGATCGTCGACTACATCGTCTGGCATGAAGCGGAACTGGTCCTGTGCCGCAGCCGCACACTGCTGAAGGTCGGTCGGTTCGACCAGGCCGACCGTGAGTTGGACCGGGCAGAAGCGGCGATTGAGAGGGTTCCCGATTCGCCGTTGCTGAGGCGTTGGCTTGAAGACTGCAGGGCCGAGCTCGAAAAGGTCCGGGGAAGCAATGGCGCGCCGATCAGCCTGACCAAGGCGGAACTCAGCACCCTTCAATTCCTGCCCAGTCACCACTCGTTCAGGTCGATCGGTGATCAGCTCTACCTCTCCCAGAACACCGTCAAGACCCAGGCGAACTCGCTGTATCGCAAGCTCGGTGTGAACTCGCGGGCCGAGGCTGTGATGGAGGGGCGCCGGCTTGGCCTCCTCAAGGGCGAGTGATTAACCCCGAATGGATGATGGCCCGATGTGCGTTGCGGCTAGATTTCGTGGAAACCAAGTTTGAAATCGAGGAAGGACCGAGAATTGACTGACGACATCGAAGAAATGGGACCGATCGACTACATCCTGGTCGAGTGGACCGACAAGGAGCCGACCGGCGAGGCGATTCCGTACCTGGTCGACCTGGTCGACAGTGGCCTGATCCGGATCCTCGACCTCGCGTTCATCGTCAAGAACGAAGACGGAAGCGTGACCGAGATGGAGATCAGCGATCTCGGCGGCGAGGCTGAATCCTTCGCCGTCTTCGAAGGTGCCGCTTCCGGGGTTCTCGACGAGAGCGATCACGCCGAAGCAGCCGAGGCACTTGAGACCGGCAAAGCAGCTGCCCTGCTGGTTTACGAAAACACCTGGGCCGGACCTTTCGCAGCAGCGGTGCGCCGATCGGGCGGACAGTTGGTGGCCAGCGGCCGGATCCCGGTTCAGGATCTGATCTCCCGACTCGACGCCGCCGAAGCCTAAGAACTTCCAGAAAGCAAGGAGCAAGAAATGCCAGGACTAATCAGAGGTGTTGCCCGGACCGCTGCGATCGCCGGTACCGCGACCGCTGTAAGCAACCGGGTTTCCCGTCGTCAAGCCGCCCGCTGGGCCGAGCAGGACGGACCCCAGTACGCGAACCCCCGGGCCGACATGGCGCAGCAGCAGTACCAAGAGCCGGCCCCGGCCCAGCCCGCGCCGGCCGCAGCCGACCCGATCGCCCAGCTCAAGGAGCTCGGCGAGCTTCACCAGAGCGGCGTGCTGACCGACGAGGAATTCGCCGCCCAAAAGGCGAAGATTCTGAACAATTAACAGGGCGATCCGGTCTTCGCCGGATCGCAAGTCAAACCCGTCCGATCACAAGATCAAAGAATGGATGATCGGACTCTGCCAGGCGACTTCGCAATCATTAGGGCATGGAGGCCCGGGTCACCGACGAACATTTCGAGGAACTGATCATCCGGGCGATCGACCGGTTGCCCGACCAGTTCCGCGAGATCATCAATCAGATCCCGGTCGTGATCTCCGACCAGGGCCGGGAACGCCACGCCTACGGTCTCTACCAGGGTGACGGCATCGCCCGCGACAACTTCCCCGACCGGATCGTCATCTTCAAGGACACCCTGGTTCGTGATTTCGGCCACGACCCGAAGTTGCTCGCCGATCAGGTCGAGAGGACCGTCCGCCACGAACTCGGCCATCACCTCGGTTACGACGAGGGCGGGGTCCGGGATCTCGGTCTCTGACCGGATCGGCAGACCGCAGTGATCGGGGTCTGTAGGCTCGACCCATGTCCAAAGCAACTCTCAACACCACGGCCGGGCCGATCACGATCGAGTTCTTCGACGATGACGCGCCCAAGACGGTCGAGAACTTCCGCAAGCTGGCTGCCGACGGCTTCTACGACAACCTCACCTTCCACCGGGTGATCAAGGACTTCATGATCCAGGGCGGCTGCCCGCAGGGCACCGGCACCGGTGGCCCGGGCTACACCTTCGAGGACGAGTTCAACGACCACGGCGTGGTCCGCGGTGCCCTCGCGATGGCGAACGCCGGCCCCAACACGAACGGGTCGCAGTTCTTCATCGTCACCACCCCGTCGGCCGACTGGCTGAACGGCAAGCACACCGTCTTCGGCGAGGTAACCGAAGGCATGGACGCCGTCGACGCGATCGAAGCCACCGACACCGACGGCCGCGACATGCCGACTGAACCCCAGGTAATCACCTCAATCGAACTCGCCTGATCCTGGCATCCACCCGCTGAAGTGGGATGGTGACGCAGGTTAGGTGTCATCTAGGGGCCTGACCTGCGTCACCGCGTCGCGGGGCGGCCGGTTCAGGCTTTGGTGGGCTCTTCTGACTCTTCCGGGGCGGTCTGGTCTATGTAGATGACCTGATCGCCCTCGCGGAGAGTCGAGCAGTCGTCGTCGCCGGGGCGGTGGACGTGATCTCCCCGGATCACGGCGATCGCGGTTTCGGTGTGGTCGCGCTCGAGCGGTTCGCCATCGACTCTGATGTGGCGCTCGTTGATGTCAAGTCCGTCCCCGAACGTGAGCAGGTCGTTGACGACCCGGGCGGCGTCCGGAGTTTCGGCGGCCATGCCGAGGATGCGACCGGCCGAGCTGGAGGACACGATCACTTCGTTGGCTTCGGCCGACTCGAGCAGATCCCGGTTCGACTCTTCCTTGCAGGAGGCGATCACCGTGCATTCCTTGTTCAGTTCGCGGATCCTGAGCACGGTCAGGATCGTCTGCTCGTCCGAGCTCAGGGCGACGATTACTTTCCTCGCCGAGGAAACCCGGGCTGCGTCCAGGATCGAGGACTCGAAGGCCTTGCCGCTGATGCCGGTTATGCCGAGCCGGTTGGCTTCGTCCAGGGCGGCTTCGGTCTCGTCGATCACCACGACCTCGATTTCCGCGTCGTGCTCGTTGATGTACTCGTAGGCGGCCCGCCCCTTGACGCCGAAGCCGCAGATCACCACGTGATCCTTGAGGTCACGCTGCCACTTGCGAAGGCGGAACTGAAATCTCGATTGCTCGGCCAAGACCTGCAGCGTAGTGCCAACCAGCAGAACGATGAAGAGAACGCGAATCGGGGTGACCACGATGGTCGTGACGAGGCGGGACGCTTCGGTGACCGGAACGATGTCTCCATAGCCGGTGGTGGTGATGGTCACGGTCGCGTAATACAGGGAGTCGATGAATGTGAGCAGCTGGTCCGGGTGCTCGTTGTCGACGTACCCCTTGCGACCGAAATAGGTGATGCAGGTGACCACCAGAAGCAGGAAGGTCGCAAGGCCGACCCGCTGGAGGATTGCCTTCAGGGGATCGGCCTGAACCCGGGCAAATCGGAACCGGGTAGGTGCGACCGGCAGCGGTGGCGGCTGTTTGCGCTCCCGTTTCAACTCGAAGCAGCATAGAGCGGCAAGGCGGAAGCACGGCTCGGACAGGTACCCTGCAAGGCCCGTGTTTACCTCTCTGGAGTGTCATGTCTGAGTCCCTCGCGGACGGATTCGAGTCCGTCTCTTTCGAGCAGTGGAGCGAAGCAGCAACCAGGGGTGACGAGAACGTCGCCCTGATGACCCTGCTCGAGAACGGGGTCGAAGCCAAGTGGCTCTACACCCCCGAGGATGCGATCGCCTCCGACCCTTCGGGACTTCCGGGCAAGGCGCCCTACACCCGGGGTACGAGAGCCGGCCGTCACTGGCAGATTCGCCAGGAGCAGACCAACCCTGACCGGCTCCGGGCAAACGCCGAGCTGCACGAGGACCTGAACGGAAACGTCGGCGAGTTCACCCTCCGCTTCGACCGGGCGGCCCGCGAGGGTCACGCCCCGGGGAGCACCGGGTTCGAGGCCACGCGCGGCGAGGACGGGATCGCGATCTCCGATCTCGACCAGCTGACCGAGGTCCTCGACGGGGTTTTCATGGACATGGTCACCACCGCCCTCGAAGCGGGAGCTTCCGCGCCCGAGGCGGCCGGCCTGCTGGTCGCCTACTGGCGGGAGAATGGAGTTTCCCCGCAACAGGCCCTTGGCTCCTTCCGCTACGACCCGCTCGGAACCCTGGCCCGGACTGGCGAACTGCCCGGCTCGCCCGAGGACGCGCTCGGGGCTGCCGGAGCTCTGGCCGCCGGAACCGCCCGCGACTGGCCCAGGGCTCGGGCGCTCGCAGTTGACACCGGGATCTACGTCGAGGCCGGTGCATCGGCCGGCTGGGAACTGGGGATCGCAATCGCCACCGGGGTCGAGTATCTGAGGGCGGCAGTCGCCGCCGGACTCGGGCCGGCCGAGGCGGCAGCCACGATCGAGTTCGACCTGGCGGTGGGTCCCGATCAGTTCCTGGAGATGGCCAAGTTTCGGGCCGTCCGCCGCCTCTGGGCCCGCGTGCTCGAGGAGTCCGGGGTGGAAGAGTCCGACCGTTTTTCGCCGACCTACGGAACCACGTCCGCCCGGATGATCAGTGCGGTCGACCCCTGGGTCAACATGCTTCGGGTCACCACCGCGGCCTTCGCGGCCGGCACCGGCGGCGCCGACGGAGTCACCGTGACCCCCTTCGACCGGATGATCGGCCAGCCTGGCGATCTCGGCCGCCGGATTGCCCGCAACACCCAGACCATCCTGCAGGACGAGTCTTCCCTGGGTCGGATCGCCGATCCTCTGGCCGGCTCCTGGTATGGCGAAGAACTGACCGACGAGGTGGCGAAGGCCGGGTGGGAACGCTTCCGCGAGATCGAGCGGGAAGGCGGCGCCCTGGCCGCGCTCCGTTCCGGCCTGATCGCGACGACTCTGGCCGGGCTGGCCGACGAGCGCGAGGATGATCTGAGCCACCGCCGCCGGGTGATGACCGGCATCAACGAGTTCCCGCTGCTCGGCGACGACGGCACCGAGCCCGAAGCCCCCGATCGTTCGAGGGTCGAGGCCGACAGCGAACGGCTGGCCGGACGACCGGCTCTGGCGGGTTTCGACAAGCTGACCGGGGTCGATCCGGCCGACCGGCTGGCTGCCGCGGCATCGCTGGCCGCCGCCGGGGCCCGGATCGACGAACTCCGGGCCGCTACCGCCGGCGAGACGTTCTCGCTTCCGGCCCTGAACCCTCGGCACGACTCGACACCGTTCGAGAAGCTGCGCCGCGCTGCGCTCGAGCACGAGAAGTCCGGCGGCGACCGCCCGCAGATCTACCTGGCCTGCATGGGTTCGATCGCCAGCCACGTCAATTTCGCCAACTGGGCAAAGAGCTTTTTCGAGGTGGCGGGTGTGGAGACCGTCCCCAGCGGCGCCCTCGAAGGCAACGAAGCCCAGGCAAAGACCCTCAGCGATGGCGGTTTCGAGCTGGCGGCGATCTGTGCCGGCAGGAACCAGACGCCGGAAGATGTCGCCGATCTGGCCGGCAAGCTCCGCGCGGCCGGTGCCACCTACATCTTCATGGTCAACTCGACCCCGGAACTGAACGAAGCGGCGATTGGTGCCGGTGCCGATGAACTTGTGAAGAACGGGGTCAACCTGATCGAGGTTCTGACGGCCACGCTCGGCCGACTCGGAGTGGAGGTGAAGTCATGAGCGGCATTCCGGATTTCTCCGAGGTTGAACTCGGTCCGGTTTCAGGCGGTCCTGCCGACGACGCCGAGCTCGAGGCGATCCTCGAAAGCAACCGTGACCCCGAAGGGGACGAGATCCACTGGGAGACTCCGGAAGGAATCACCCTCGAACCGGCTTACACCTCGGCCGCACTCGAAGGCCTCGACTTCCTCGACACCAAGCCCGGCTTTGCTCCGTATCTGCGTGGGCCGTACCCGTCGATGTACGTGAACAAGCCCTGGACGATCCGCCAGTACGCGGGCTACTCCACCGCCGAGGAATCGAACGCTTTCTATCGCCGCAATCTGGCGGCCGGCCAGAAGGGCCTCTCGATCGCCTTCGACCTCGCGACTCACCGCGGCTACGACTCGGATCATCCCCGGGTTGCCGGTGACGTCGGCAAGGCCGGCGTGGCGATCGACTGCATCTACGACATGCGGACCCTCTTCGACGGGATCCCGCTGGAGGAGATGTCGGTCTCGATGACCATGAACGGGGCGGTGCTGCCGATCCTTTCGCTGTTCATCGTGGCTGGCGAGGAACAGGGCGTGCCGCATGACCAGCTGACCGGCACGATCCAGAACGACATCCTCAAAGAGTTCATGGTGCGGAACACCTACATCTACCCGCCCAAGCCGTCGATGCGGATCGTCTCCGACATCATCGGCTACACCTCGCAGGAGATGCCCCGCTTCAACTCGATCTCGATCTCCGGGTACCACATGCAGGAGGCCGGGGCGAGCGCCGATCTCGAGCTCGGCTACACCCTTTCCGACGGGGTCGAGTACGTGAAGGCCGCGCTCGAGTCGGGGCTCGACGTGGACAAGTTCGCGCCTCGCCTTTCCTTCTTCTGGGCGATCGGGATGAACTTCTTCATGGAGGTCGCCAAGATGCGGGCCGGGCGGCTGCTCTGGGCCAAGCTGATGCGCGAGTTCAATCCGCAGAACCCGAAGTCGCTTTCGCTTCGCACCCACTGCCAGACCTCCGGCTGGAGCCTCGCCGCCCAGGACGCTTACAACAACGTGGTTCGCACCAGTGTCGAGGCGATGGCCGCGACCCAGGGTCACACCCAGTCGCTTCACACCAACGCCCTCGACGAGGCGCTCGGCCTGCCGACCGACTTCTCGGCCCGGATTGCCCGTCAGACCCAGCTCTTCCTGCAGCAGGAATCCGGCACCACCCGGGTGATCGATCCCTGGGCCGGTTCCTACTACGTCGAGTACCTGACCAACGAGCTGGCCCGCAAGGCGCTCGCCCACATGGCCGAGATCGACGAGTACGGCGGCATGACCGAGGCGATCGCGGCCGGCATTCCGAAGATGCGGATCGAGGAATCGGCCGCCCGCACCCAGGCCCGGATCGATTCCGGCAAGCAGACCGTGGTCGGGGTCAACTCCTTCCAGCCGGAGCATGACACCTGGGTCGAAGTGCTCAAGGTCGATGGCGAGGAAGTCCGGCGTGCGCAGATCGCGAAACTCGAGCGACTCCGGGAAGAGCGCAACGAGGACGACGTCCGCCAGGCGCTGGAGCATCTGACCAAGGCCGCCGATACGGGTGAAGGCAACCTGCTCGACCTCGGCGTCAAGGCCGCCCGGGTCTACGCGACCGCCGGTGAGATCAGCGAAGCTTTGGAGAAGGTATATGGCCGTCATTCCGCCGACATCAAGGTGATCGGCGGGGTCTACCAAGGAGAAGTCGGAGTGGATACGGAGTCCTTCGCGGACACCAAGAGACTGGTCGAGAGCTTCGAGAAGGTGGAGGGGCGCCGGCCCCGCATCCTGGTCGCCAAGATGGGTCAGGACGGTCATGACCGCGGCCAGAAGGTGATCGCCACCGCCTTCGCCGACCTCGGTTTCGACGTTGACATCGGTCCGCTGTTCCAGACCCCGGAAGAAGTCGCCCGCCAGGCGATCGAGGCCGACGTTCACGTGGTCGGGGTCAGCACCCTGGCCGCCGGTCACCTGACCCTGGTCCCGGCCCTGCGCAAGGCCCTGGACGACCTGGAGCGCCCGGACATCGCGATCGTTGCCGGTGGCGTGATCCCCCCGGCTGACTTCGACGAGTTGAAGGCTCTCGGCGCCGACCTGATCTTCCCTCCCGGCACCGTGATCGGTGAAGCGGCAAACGAGCTGCTCCTCCTGCTCGGCGAGAAGCTCGACCTGGACATCCAGACCGGCTCCCCGTCGTAATGGGAAAGACGAGTCCTTCGGTCGCGGAGCTGAAGGAGGGCATCGCCCGGGGCGATCGGGGGTCGCTCTCGCGGGCCATTACCCTCGCCGAGAGCCGCCTGCCCGAAGATCAGGAGCACGCCCAGGACCTGATCGCCGATCTGCTGCCCGAGACCGGCAGAGCGATCCGGGTCGGGATCACCGGGGTTCCGGGGGCCGGCAAGTCGACCACGATCGAGGCACTCGGCCTGAAGCTGATCCGCGAGGGTCACAGGGTCGCGGTGCTGGTCGTCGACCCGACCAGCGCCCGTACCGGCGGCTCGATCCTCGGCGACAAGACCCGCATGCACAAGCTGAGCGCGGAGGAGAACGCCTACATCCGGCCTTCGCCCTCCGGCGGCGTTCTCGGCGGGGTGGCCCGCAAGACCCGCGAGGCGATGCTGCTTTGCGAGGCGGCCGGATTCGACGTGATCATCGTCGAGTCGGTCGGGGTCGGCCAGTCCGAAGCCGAACTGGCCGAGATGGTCGACTGTCTGATGCTGTTGCTGGTGCCGGGCGCCGGCGACGAACTGCAGGGCATCAAGCGGGGCATCATGGAACTGGCTGACCTGATTGTGGTCAACAAGGCCGACGGCGACCGGGTGCCACTGGCCAAGCGGGCCCGCGGCGACTACCGGCACGCACTCAGGATGCTCCCGCCGTCAACTGTCGGCTGGGAGACCCCGGTCCAGATCGCTTCGGCCACCGAAGGCACCGGCCTCGATGAGGTCTGGGAATCGGTCGAGAAGCACCGGGCCCACCTCGAAGAGACCGGCCAGCTCGATGAACGCCGCCGGCGCCAGACAGAACGTTGGCTCGACTCGATGATCGAAGAAGCCGTGCTGGCCGCGGTCCACCGGCGCAGCGGCGTCGAAGAAGCGATCAGCCAGGCCCGAGCCGACGTGGACGCGGAAAAGATCACCGTTCCCCAGGCCACCCAGAAGGTTCTCGAGGCGGCCGGCCTGGGCACCTCCGCCGCTTCCTGAGCTGGCGCGGGCCCCGGTTTTCGATTGACAGAAGAAGTGTAGTGGGTAAAATCCCCACTATGGCACACATCGTTTCCAGGCGGAATGGCACTTGGGAAGCACGGGAGTCTGTACGCACCGAGAAGGGACCCCGGTCCCGGACTCTCGCCACTTTCCGGGAACTC
>JAGQUQ010000056.1 GCA_020438425.1 Solirubrobacterales bacterium | reverse complement strand
GTGAAGAGCTGGGTGATCCCCGAGAATGAGATACCGCCCATGCTGACCTTGCCGCCCTGGACCCAGTCCTGGGTCGCGACGGTTTCAATGATGTCGTAGCCGTCGTAGGTGGTCGGCCAGCCGAACAGGTCGAAGGCACCGCCCGAGCAGCCGGAGCCGCGCATCTGGACGGAAACGGTCGCGAAGTCGAGCAGCGGCCCGATCAGTGATCCGACCGCCGTCGAGCTGGCCGGGGTCAGGTCGGGGTCCGGTACCGGGCTGCCGGGCAGGCTGCCGGTGATCGTGTCCAGCAGGTCGCCCAGCGGTTCGGGGAGGCTGCTGTCGGGGAGGCCGGCGACCAGCCCAAGCAGCGCGTCGTGAGGGGCTGCCGTCTGGTACCCGGAGTACTCGATGTAGGTCGGGAACGGTCCCTGGGAAAGCGAGGTCCTGCCGTAGGGAAGGCGCACGGTCACGGCGAGTTCGGTGCCGTCCCTCATGGTCACGTAGTTGAGACCGGCCTTGAGGTCCGGCTTCTCGTCGTACCAGGACTGGCCCGGGTTGACTCCCGGCTTCAGCACCTTGAACTTCTTCGTCCCCCGGGACCCTTTCGCGGTCGGAGTCCGGACGGTGAAGGTCGCGCCGGGCTTGACGTCATAGAAGACCTTGGAGCCGAACCGGTCGGCCTTGCCACTGCGGACGATCCGGTTCTTCGCGTTGACGAGCAACAGGCGCTGACCGGCCTTTGCGTCCTTCACATATGCATCGCCGACGCTCCCGCGAGCGGTGAATGGCGCTTTCGAAGTGATCTTCGGCGCCTTCTTCAGCTGCTTGGCGCTGGCGGTCGTTGCCATCCCGCCGGTCAGGGCGATTCCCAGAATGATCGCGGCCAGGCTGGCCAGAGACACATGAATCCGTCGCATTGGGCGAACTTCCTCCCGTTTTATTTTGAGTCGCGGCATGCATCCCTCGCATGCCTGTTTCGAGGGTTGACTCAGCTATTCCCCGAAACCGAGACTCATAAACAGGATGTTTTCCGACTGCTGTCGCTGCACGAAAAAGGGCCGCCCAATGGCGGCCCTCAAACGGAGTCCGATCATCAAGTATTTGTCTCCGTGATCGGACGGGTTTCCATTGCCGCCCGGCGAAGACCGGGCGGCATCCTTATGCCTTAACCGCCGTTGGCAGCGGCCTCATACTCGCGGCTGGGCTGACCGCGCAGGGCGGTCGGCGGCGGCAGGTCGGTTCCCTGGGCGGTCTCGCCCGGGATGACCGGCAGCACCAGCTTCGACGGAATCGCTCCGCCGAGACCGATGTCGTTGGTCGTCGAACCATTCTCGATCGTGTCGAAGTTCCAGATCGTGCGGTCACCGCCCGGAGCCTGGATGTTCAGACGGATCTTCGATCCGGCCCGGAAGACATGTGCCACCGGGAAGATCTGGACCCTCATCAGGTTGAACTCGCCGCTTTCCAGATCCGCGGCGTCCTTTTCCTGCCAGGTCTGGACCGGGTTGTTCGCGGTCGACGCCTCTTCATCGAGGGCACGATGCGAAGACCTCAGCCAGCCGTTCTGGATGTAGGTCTCCTTGCCGTCGGGCCGGACCTCGGTCAGGGTGACCTGGACGTCCGTGTTGGCGGCGCTCGACTTCAGGTAGAGGTCAACGCTGGAAGGACCGGCGATGAACACGTCCTGGGCCAGAGCCGGACTGGTGTAGCCGAGTCCCTTGCCGTCGACGACCGGCTGCCAGTCGTAGGGCGGCTGGGCCAGCCAGGAATCACCCTGGGCATTCGGACCGAGCGTCTTCGCGGGTCGGGCCGAAGGATCGGACACATAGCTGTCCGATGCTTGAGCGGCCGGCTTGCTCGACTCGAGGGTCCCGCCGTCACCGAGGTAGAAGTCGGTCGGCTGCATCGACGGAACCGGCCAGTCGGTGAAGTCGGTCTCCCAGGCCGCTCCGATCGCTCCCGGATCACCGTCAATGGCGGCGCCGTTGTCCATCAGGATGCGAATCCGCGGATCCTGCTTGAACTCGGAGAGAGCCGTCGCGACATTTGCCGGAGTGTTGGGCAGGGCAGCCCACCTGGTCTGCTGGATCGGCAGAGCACCGGCCGAGGCGATCTCGTTGTAGAGGGTCGAGCTGGCACCGATCACGACCGGCGAGAGCTTCGGAATCCGTCCGTCACCGACGAACAGGTTCATGAACTCGGCCCAGCGGGTGATCGTGCTCGGGCCGAGCGAATCGACGTGAACGCCGTTCTGCATGGTGACCCAGACGTTCTCGTTGTCCTTCGGCAGCTTCGTAACAGCCTCCGGCCAGTGGCCGCCGGTCTGCTCGTCCTGGAAAGCACCGACCCAGAAGATCGGGACTTCGATGTCCTTGACCCAGGCCCCGGGTGAACGCTTGCCAAAGAGCGTTTCGGTGCGGTAAGGGTTGTTCTCGATCTCGTCGTTGAACGAACGGGTCTGGAGACGCATCTCCTGGTTATCGAGGCAGTGCTGCTTCTGTTCGCTCCGCAGCGGCTCGGGGACATCCGGGTCGCCGGTCGTGGTCATGACCTTGGCCCAGGTCTGGCCGCCTTCGGGGGCCGGCATCGCGTCGTCGGCCCGCTCGCTGATCCAGCTGAAGGCGAAGCCGTTGTTGAAGATGCCGCCCGGGAAGCCGGTGCCGAAGTAGACGTCATCGGTTACCGACAGCGGCGAAACAGCCGCCAGGTGCGGGGGCTGGGTACCGGCGGTGAACAGCTGGGTGATCCCGGAGAAGGAGATGCCCCCCATGCCGACGCCACCCTGGACCCAGTCCTGGGCTGCGACGGTCTCGACGGCGTCATATCCGTCATAGGTGGTCGGCCAGCCGAAGAGGTCGAAGGCACCACCCGAGCAGCCGGAGCCGCGCATCTGGACGGAAACGGTCGCGAAGTCGGTCAGCGGACCGATCAGTGAGCCGACCGCGGTCGAACTGGCCGGAGCCAGCGGATCGTTGCCGCCGCCACCGAGGAAGACGTTGAGGAGGTCATGCGGGGCTGCCGTCTGGTAGCCCGAGTACTCGATGTAGGTCGGGAAGGGACCGTCGGCCATCGTCTTGCCCATCGGCAGGCGGACGGTCATGGCGATCTCGACTCCGTCACGCATGGTCACGTAGTTGAGACCGGCCTTGAGTTGGGGCTTCGAGTCGTAGAAGGACTGGGGCGGGTTCTTGCCCGGAGCGAGAACCTGGAACTTCTTGGTTCCCTGGACCTTCCTGGCATTGACCCTGGTGCGAACCGAGTAACCGGCACCGGGCTTGATGTCGTAGAAGATCTTCGAGCCGAACTCGTCGGCAACACCCTTGGCAACCAGCTTCTCCTGCGCGTTTACCAGCATCAGGAAAGAGCCGGGCTTGGCGTCCATGACGTAAGCGTCACCGACACTGCCGCGGGCCTTGTAGGGAGCGGAGGCGTTGCTCTGGGGAGCAAGCTTCTTGAGGTTCTTCGTGTAGCGCTTCTTGGCCTGCTTGATGCAGTTCTTGCTCTTCTTCTTGGCCTTGCGGATCTTCGCCTTGTTCTTGGTCTTCTTGGCCTTGGCGACAGCCTTGTTGCACTTCTTGATCTGCTTGGCTCGCTGCTGCTTCAGCTTGGCGTACGGACTGACTGCCGCGCCGGCTGAGGTAGTGGCCAGACCACTGACCAGGAACATCCCGACAACGACGGCGGCCAGAGCGGCCAGATACACACGAATACTGCGCATACAGCGATTCCTCCATCCCTAATTTACGAGTCTGGGAGCACGTCCCTGTCTCCCGTGGAAGTCCATCTTCCACTCCCTGCCTTGAAAACTATACGGGAAAGGACTGATTTTGTGAACGTCAGGGTTTCTCAGGTGTTGAATCGAGTTCTGAAAGATCCGACTCGCCCAGGCCGCCGAAGCGAAACTGGCTGTCTTCCTCCTGACTGGAGAGCACCGAGACAGCCGCGAAGAGGATCAGGTCGAGAGCAAGACCGAAGACGGCCGCGAACTGCGACTCGATGAAGATGAAGACCCGGGTCACGAGAATCGAAACCAGCAGGGCCCGGATGAAGAAGCGGTACGCATCCTCCCGGCGCCCCTTCCGCATCGCCCAGGCTCCGGCCGCGACGAGCGCGACAGAGACCAGGGCGGAAAGCGATTCGAGCGAGCCGAGCACCCCGGTTTCGACCTGAGGGCCGATGTTGTCGCGGGAGCCGCCGAGATCCAGATCTATCGCCAACACCGAAAGCAGCGTACTCACGGCCCATATCGTGATCACCAGGTTGACCACGGTCGGAAAGCGGGGTCGCCCGGTCAGCATTTCGATCCATCTGTGGAGGCGGTTTCCGAACAGGGTCAGGCGCGAGGGCGGGCGACTCGGGGTGATAGTCGCCCGCTCGAACATCTCGCGGGCGCTGGCGACCGCCGGGTCGGACTGGTCGGACATCTCGAGCAGGCGCTCGGCCCGGTCCCTCTCGAGTTGCCGGAACTCGCCGACCGCGATGCTGGGCAAGAGCGAAAGCGCATTGGCGAGCGCGGTCTGGGGATCCAGGGACTGCCGTCTCGATATCTCCCTGATGACCAGGAACATGGTGACGAAGATCAGGTAGATGATCCCCGCGGCCGGCTTGAAGAAGTAGTTGTTGTCCTGGGTGATGAACTTGCCCAACTCATCGATGAAGAAGCCGAAACCGATCCCTCCCAGGATCGCCACGATGTGCCGGCTCCAGCGGTTGAGGTAGATCAACCCGACCCAGAGTGAGATCACCATGAAGAGTCCGCCCCAGAGCAGGTGGGCGATGTGAAGGCCACCGCCCCCCAGCTCCGGGTAGTTGGTCAGCCAGAGCTGGGTCCGGATGATCAGGATCATCGTGACCGCCGCCATCAGGAACCACTCCAGCTTCTGCACGGCGTCGAAACGCCTGACCGCTCCGTTGGTCAGTCGGCTGATCTTTGCTTCGCCCGCTTGCTGAAGACTCACACGGCGACAGTAGCGGCGTCGAGCAGTGGCCGCACGTTTTCGCCGAAGTTGAGAGCTTCTTCGAGGTGGGGGTAGCCGGAGAGGATGAACTCGTCGATCCCGACATCGCGGTACTCGAGCAGGCGTTCAGCCACCTGTTCATGGCTGCCCACGATCGCCGTGCCGGCGCCCTCGCGGACCAGTCCGACCCCGGCCCAGAGGTTGGGGGAGATGACCAGCGCGTCGCGATCGAGCCCGCCCTCGCCATCACCGTGGCTGAGGTCCGTCATCCGCGACTGCGCTGTCGATTCCATCCGCGCGAACTTCTCGCGCGCGGCCGCGACCTGTTCCGGATCGATTGCCTCGAGGATGCGGTCGGCTTCAAGCCATGCTTCCTCTTCGCTGTCGCGACTGATCACGTGGATACGCAGCCCGCAGCGGACTTCGCGTCCGGCTGCCTCCGCCTTTTCCCTGACCGGGATGACCCGCTCGGCCACGGTTTCGACCGGCTCGCCCCAGGTCAGCCAGGTGTCGGCATGGCGGGAGGCAACTTCGAGAGCCGGAGGCGAAGCGCCGCCGAAGTAGACCCGGGGCGGTCCGACTCCGTCGAGGCCGAGCCTCAACCCGCCCTGTTCGAGGTGGAAGAACTCGCCTTCGTGGTCGTAGATATCACCCGACCAGGAACGCTTGATGATCTCGAGGAACTCGCCGGTGCGGCGGTACCTGGTCTCTTTGTCGAGATGGTCCCCGAATGACTTCTGTTCGACCGGATCTCCGCCAGTCACCACGTTGAGCAGCAGACGGCCGCCGGTCAGGCGCTGGAATGTCGCGGCCTGATGCGCGGCCCAGGCCGGCGCGATCGCGTCGGGCCGAAATGCCACGATGAACTTGAGCTTCTCGGTGTGCTGGGCGACCGCGGCACAGGTCACCCAGGCGTCCTCGCAGCCGGAACCGGTCGGAGTCAGGACCGCTTCGAACCCGGCCCGCTCGGCCGCTTTCGCCACTTCGGCGAGGTACTCCACGTCGGCCGGTCGCGGCATCGCGGTCTGACCGAGGCGGTCGATCACGTTGGTCACGTTGCGTCCGTCGCCGGATGTCGGGAGGAACCAGTGCCAGCGTGGTTCGGGGCGGTTTTCTGAGTAGCTCAATCTTCTTCCTTTCCTGAATGGCCGATCGTATCGCGCACCTTCCGCTTGAGATCAAGGAAAGCGGTCGAGTCACGCACCGATCGCCGCACGTCACCGCCGGTCTCGGCCCCGAAAGAGCCGATCGGCAGGTCGAGCAGAATCCGGCCCGGGCGATCCCCCATCACCACGACCCGGGTTCCGAGGTAGAGGGCCTCGTCGACCCCGTGGGTGACGAAGACGATGGTCGATTTGCTGTTTCTCCAGATGTCGAGGATCTCGTCCTGAAGTCGCTCGCGGGTGATCGCGTCGAGGGCGCCGAACGGTTCATCCATCAGGATGATCGCGGGGTCCGTGGCGAGCGCGCGGGCGATCGAGCATCGCTGTTGCATACCGCCCGAGAGTTCCCAGGTCTTCTTCTCTGCCGCGTCTTCGAGCCCGACCATGTCCAGTAGCCGGTCGGATATTTCCCGGCGTTCGGCCCGGCCGATCCCGGCCAGCTTCGGTCCCAGTTCGACGTTGCCGCGAACCGAGAGCCAGGGAAACAGGTTCGAGTGCTGGAAGACGACCGCCCGGTCGCCGTCGGGGCGTTCCACCTTCGATCCGTCAACCACGACCTGGCCGCCCTCGGGGAACTCGAAGCCGGCAACCAGTTTCAGCAGGGTCGTCTTGCCGCAGCCAGATGGCCCGACCAGGCAGACGAACTCGCCGGGTTCGATCGACAGGCTGAGGCCGTCGATCACCGGCGCGGCCTCCCGCGAGTAGCTGTGGACGATGTTGGCCAGCGAAATTCTCCCGGCCGCAGCCGGCTTTTTGCCGGGCGCGACCGGAAGGAAGGCGCCGGATCCCGATCGGGATCCGGCGCCTCTCGCTGTTTCGGAAACGAGGCTCAACCGCCCGTCACCGCATTCACGTACTGGGGAGCCAGCGCGTCCTTGTAGAGCTGCGGCTGGACCTGGCCTTCGAGCTGTCCGAGTTCGGCCAGGAACTCGGCGGTCGACTGCAGGGCAGCCGACAGCTGACCCGGAGCGGCTTCGGTGCCGAGGTATTCCGGTGCGGCCTGCTCCTGTGCGGTCAGGAACTCGAGGCCCTTGGTCTGCTCGAGCGCTTCCTGCGGGGTGATGCTGAGCTCGGCAGCGATCGCCTTGGCGGCGGCCTGCGGATCGGTCCGGTAGAGCTCCACCGCCCTGTTCTGGGTGTCGACCCAGGTCTGGACGGCCGCCGGGTACTGCTCCGCGAACTCGTTGGTCACGACTGCGAGATCGGCGGTCAGGGCGCCCTGCCTGGCCAGGTTGGCGCTGGACTCGATCACTTCCCCGCCGTCCTTGATCAGCTCGGCCAGGGTCGGGTTCCAGATGTAGGCGCCGTCGATGTCACCGCGGGTCCAGGCCGCGAGGATCGCATCCGGCTCGAGGTCGACGATCTTGACCGCGCTCGGCTCGAGGCCGGCGTTCTTGATCGCGGTCAGGAGGCTGAAGTGGGCGGTCGAGGCAAGCGGCGTAGCAATGGTCTTGCCGTCGAGGCCGGCCACGTCGGTCACACCGGAATCGCCCTTGACGACCAGTGACTCGGCGTCACCGATCACGTCAAAGATCCACGGGACCTTGTACTCGATGCCGCTCGAAACGCCGTTCGACACGGGGGCCGATCCGGCCAGTCCGAAGTCGAGGCTGCCAGCGGCGATCGCGGTGTTTACATCTCCACCGGAGTCGAACTTGACCCACTTGATCGTGCTGTCGGGGAATGCTTCTTCCAGCCAGCCCTGGTTCTTGACGATCGCATCGCCGTTCGGGATCAACTGGTAGCCGATCCGGATCTCGCCCGGAGCGTCGCTGGAAGCAGCCGTGGTCGAAGTTTCGGTTGAGGCTGTCGCTTCAGCTGTGCTGCTGTCCGAGCTTGAGTCGTCGGAACCGCCGCAGGCGACCAGGCCGAAGGCGGCCAGGGTCATGGCCAGCACCAGCAGCCACTTCAGGTTCTTGATTCCGGTATTTGGGTGAGTCGTGTTCATCGTTTTTTCGAACCTCCCTGGTTCGGTCGAGACATCGCTTTTCGCATCAGTCGTCTTGTCGGTTGTCGTTGAGGGGTGAGATGGATGGAGAGCCGGCCCGGGGGCCGGCGAAGGTCAGTGGCCCCGCCAGGGGACGAGCAGGCGGTCCGCCAGGCGAATCAGGGTGTCAATCGCCAATCCGCAAAGGCCGATGACGATGATTCCGAGCATCACGACGTCGGTCGCGTTGTAGCGCTGGGCATCACTGACCATGCCGCCGATTCCCGGAATGCCGTTGATCGTTTCTGCAGCCACCACGGTGGTGAAGGCGATTCCGGTGGCGAGCCTGATTCCGGTCATTACCTCGGGCATGACCGAGGGAACAGTCACGTGGAGGATGGTCTGGAACCGGTTGGCTCCGAGCATGCGGACCGCGTTCACCCTTTCGCCCGGAACGCTCCTCACGGCGTCGGCAGTGGCAATCACGACCGGGGGAAAGGCGGCCAGGAAGAGCAGCGCCACTTTGGGCGTGTCGTCGATGCCGAACCAGATCACGAGCAGGCTGAAGTAGGCGAGCGGCGGCAGGTTCCGAAGGAAGTCGATCGCCGGCCCGAAGATCCACTTGAGCGGGGTGACCACCGCGAGCAGGATCCCGACCGGGACACCGAGCACGATTGCGTAAGCGACACCCTGCAGCAGCCGGGACATGCTGTACCAGAGGTGCTCCTGGAGGAAGTAGTTCGAGTAGCCGCGGATTCCGTCGTGGTAGCCGGTGATCACGAAGAGTTGCTGGAAGACATCCTGCGGCCCCGGCAGCAGCAGGGGCGGCCACACCTCGGCCGCGGCGATCGCCCACCAGATTCCGATCAGGACCGCGATTGCCGATAGCTGGACGGCGACCTGCTTGACCCAGCGGGGAACCCTGCCCGGCCTTTTCCGGCCTCTTTGGCCCGAACCGCTTTCGACGGGAGTGTCGTAACGAGCGGCCCCGTTGGGCGGGGGGAATACCTGCGGCTCGGCCGTGGCTCCGGCCGCAAGAGTTGCCTGCGGTCCAGCCGCAGGACTCCCCGGGGCCTCCTGCCCCGAGTATTTCTCGTCAATCTTGATGAAGTTACTCGACATTGAGCGCGACAAGCTATCAAACTTGACCGACTCACTCAGGAATGCCCTCCCCTCCCGACTCAAAGCCTTGAGTGAGCCAACAATCCAAACCCGGGAGTGTGTCGACTTTCCTCACTCCCAATGACGAAACTCGACACACTCACCTTTGGGGGGTTGCTGGTCCCGCCCTTCGGTGCTTGCCGGCTCCACCCTTGGGGTCTTGTCGTTCAATTCCCGGGACCTTCCGGCGGCACCCATCCCCGGGCCAGCAGCGCTTCCCGGATCAGCGGAAGTACTTCCAGGGGTCGCTCGGTCATATCCCACCAGGCGAAGCGCAACACGGACCAGCCACCACGAACCAACTGGTTCTCCCGTTCATGGTCATCGAGCCGTTTGGCAAGTCCCTGGTGGGATCCGCCATCGACTTCGATGATCAGGCGCTGCTCGACAAAAACAAAGTCGAGCCGGTAGCTGCCTTCAGGCTTGTTCACCTCCGGCAGCGGCAGGTCCGTGCCGGCCAGGAGGTCGAGGGTCAGGGCTTCGAGCGCCGTGTCCGTCAGTTCGAGCCTGGGAATCTTGATTCTCGCTCGCTTTCTCAGCTCGCCAGCCCCCTTGAAGCCGAAATTCGGGCCGATCATTCGATCGGTGCCGCTTTCGTCGAGGAGACCGAGACGATCCGCTTCGATGAAAGCCCACTTGAGTCTCGCCTGTCCTCCCCAGATCTCGGCCAGGTCATAGAGGGTCTGGACGGGACCCGTAGCGGGGATGCCATCAACCGATACTGCTTCCCTCAAAGCCGCCTTTCTGAATCTTCGAATCAGCAGCGGACGGGACTGGCCGGATGGAAGCTGAATGCGCTTCCCATGTGTCTGCACCGAGGTTCGGCGCCTCACGTCGACGATCCCGTTCCAGTTGGCAAAGCCGTGAAGTTCGGCGGCCGCCGTTCCGGCGAGCATCGCGCCGGATCCCGAAGCGAGAACGCCCGCCATCCAGATCGACTTGTCAGTAAGCGAGGTGCCGGCCAGCGCGTACACCCGAGGACAAACGGGGACGAGGAACCCTGTCTTCACTCGATTGCTGATGCTCCCGGACAAGATGCCTCGAGATGCGAGTTGGCGGTAGGCGACCATTCCATGCTGGGCAAGGGCAATCGCGCGAATCTCGTCGTTGATGCTCGAGTTCGTCCTCTTGCGATGGCCAGGCATTCTTCGAGCCTGCCCGGAAAACCCTCACGTGTGGTTCGGCAGGTGCAACAAGACCGCACGTGCACCGGATCGGTTAGCACTCGCCACCAGAGCTCGTTCGGCCTGTTCCGGCGGAGTGTGTCGATTTTCGTCACCGGCAATGACGAAAGTCGCCACACTCCGCCGAGAGGGTTGGGTCAGCGGGCCGGGCTGCTGTTAGCCGGGCTGCGGGCTGTTGGCGGGGCTCTTGCTGGGCGGTGGTCGGGGGGTTAGAGGTGGCTTCGGGCGGGGTCGGATTCGAGGTCGAGGAGGGGGCCCATCGGGACTACCTGGGTCGGGTTGATCTTCGGGTGGGTGACGTAGTAGTGGCGTTTGATGTGGTCCATCTCGACCGTTTCGCGAATTCCGGGCTGCTGATAGAGGTCGCGCAGGTACCCGGCGAGATTGTCGTAATCGGCGATCCGCCGCTGGTTGCATTTGAAGTGGCCGACATAGACGGCATCGAAGCGGATCAGCGTTACGAAGAAGCGCCAGTCTGCTTCGGTCGGCCGCTCGCCGGTCAGGAACCGTTTCTTCGCGAGCCGGTCGTCGAACTCGTCAAGGGCTTCGAACAATTCGATGAACGCCTCTTCGTAGGCAGCCTGGGTGCTGGCGAAACCGGCCCGGTAGACGCCGTTGTTGATCGAGTTGTAGACCCGCTCGTTGATCTCGTCGATCTCGGCACGCAGGGGTTCGGGGTAGAGGTCGAGTTCGGGGCTCCCGGCCCACTCGTTGAACTCGCTGTTCAGCATGCGAATGATCTCGCTGCTTTCGTTGTTCACCGCCCGGTTGGTCTCCTTGTCCCACAGCACGGGCACAGTGACCCGGTCGCTGAAGTCCGGGTCCGTCTTCAGATAGGCGTCGAGCATGTACTCGAATCCGTTTACCGGGTCCGGGTCGTCTTCGAAGAACTTCCAGCCGCGGTCGTCCCGGACCGGATCGACCACGGTCATCGAGATCACGTCCTCCAGCCCTTTGAGCTTGCGATAGATGATCGTGCGGGAAGCCCAGGGGCAGGCGTAACTCACGTACAGGTGGTAGCGGCCGGGTTCGGCCTTGAAGCCGGATGACCCGTCGGCGGTCACCCGCTCGCGGAAGGCACTCGTCTGGCGAACGAATGCGCCCTTCTCGTCGGTTTCCTTCTCGAACTGCGCCGTACTCAATGCCGGACCTCGATTCTTGTTGAGTCAGGTCCCCAGACCCAGGTCAATCGTAGAGAAGCAGCTTGGCCGGCCGAATCCGTGCCGGATCCGCAATCCGCGTTTATAGTGTGGAGAGCGCCGGATCAGGTCCGGATTACGCGAGCCCGGGGAGAGGGCGCAACAAAGGGAGAAGAAGTTGTCGAACGCGCGTCATTCCAGTCTTACGAGAGTTCATGTCCTCGGGTTGACCCTTGCCGTCCTTCTGGCCTTTGCCCTGCTGCTGGCACCGGGCCGAGCAGAGGCCGCGGACGAACCCTTCAAGATCGATTTTGACCAGAGTGCGATGCAGTTCGGTCTGCTCAGCGACCTGCCGCTCGGTGAACTCGCATCGACCGGTTCGCTCGAAGGGACGATTGACGAGGCGGGCAACGTGACCATCCCGAAAGGGAAGTTCGTCCTCCCCGAGGTCGGCATAACCGACCCGATCGCGGTCAAGATCTTCATGGGAGTCGAGAGTGACGCGACCGGAACCTTCAACCGGGAGACCGGCGAACTGGTTCTGAACGCCAAGGCGGGCGTCTGGGTCTCGGTTGATCTGGAGGCCCTGCTCGGCATGCTGGGCACTCTCGGGGTTGAGATTCCGGGTGGATCCGGAATCATCGACACCGTGCTCGGCAGCGTCAAGGAGCTGACCTGTGGCTTCTCGCCGATGGACGTCACTTTCACGACCGGCGAAACCTCGCTCGGTTCTGGTCAACCCTTCACCGCAGGTCCGCTCGGCCCCGGGGCCCTCACCGCAGAGTGGTCCCAGCTCGGGCCGTTTGCCGGCAAGACCAAGATCCTCGGTCTGATCGATGCCTGCCAGGCGATCAAGATGTACGCGCCGCAGCTGCTCGAAGGAGCGCTCGGTGGAGTTCTGCCCGAGGGAACCGACCTCGGCGGCCTCGATATCGAGGCGCTGCTCGACAATCTGGACAACGTGAACCTCGGCCCCAGCTCGCTGACCCTGACCCGGTCGGTTGACGAAAACCCGATCGTGGAACCGCCCCTTGGGGAACCGAACCTCTCGCTCTCGGTCAATCCGAAGAAGCGCAAGGTCAAGGCCGGCCGGAAAGCGACCTTCACGGTGAAGGTGAAGAACAGCGGCGAGGCACCGGCGAAGGGTGTGAAGCTGTGCCTCAAGCTCAACGGGCCCGCAACCACCAAGGGCAAGCGCTGCCGCACGCTCGGCGTTGTGATGACCGGAGCGACCCAGACTCGCCGCTTCACGGTCAAGGCCGCCAAGGGCAAGAAGAAAAAGAGCGCAAGCGTGAAGTTCGAGCTTCAGGCCTCGAACGCGACGCGGTCTTCTTCGGCCGCAAAGCTGCTGATCAGGCGCTAAGGCGTCGGTTCGGGTGTTCAGGCCGCGCTGAGTTCCCGGCTGCTGCCCAGCAGGCCGGCGAGGCTGCTGAGCAGGACGTCGGCGAGCAGTTCGGCCTGCTGGCCGATTTCCGGCACAGCTGTGGTCTCGAGCAGCACCCCGTTTCGAAGCGGTCCGATTGCGAATATCTGCCTGCTCGCTTCCGCCTCGGAATCGATCAGCGCACCGTCGTCATCGACGTCGAACCCGATCCCGAGGGCGTCAGCCCTGAGATGACCCTGCTCGAGCAGGGAGTTCACGACCGGAAGGTCGATCCGCCGCGGGTCCCAGGTGGGGCCGGTGCAGTTGATGATCCGGTCGACCAGGATGTGGTCCCCGGCATCGGCGTTGCTCAGTCTCAGATCAACCGCAACCCTCTCCCCTTCGAGCTCGATTCGCTCGATCGAGGCGGCCCTGACCCGAAGCCGGCGGTTCACCTTGAGCCGCTCCAGCCGCAGGGCGACACGGGGAGCCATCCTGTGTCTGTGGACTCCCCAGATCCGGCTCAGGTCCGTGACGAAACGCTTCTGGTCGCGGCGGTCGAGTGAGCGCCAGAGGTCATTGGTGATCGGTCTGAGCGAGTCGAAGGCCACCCGCCAGTCCTCTCCCCTGGCCCCGGCGACCGCGATCTCGGTGAGTAGCCGGGAGGTGAGTTCGGTGAGCGAACACCGGTCATCGGGCAGGGCGACCGGCCTGCCCCGGACCGGCATCGTGTCTCCGTGCGCCCGGGGCAGCAGCCCGTGCCTCGAGACGGCCTGCATCTCCGGCCCGCCCGGACCCCCGAGCGAGATCGCCATGTCGACCATGGTCAGGCCCGAGCCGATCAGCAGTACTACCTCGTCGTTGACCGCCTGATCGAGTACGCCCTCGGCCCAGGGATCGCCGACGTAACGCCCCGAATCGATCACCGCGGGATCGATCCCGGGAATGTCGGAGGGGCGACCGTTGCCGAGGGCGAGAACCACACGGTCGGCCTGAATCTCCTGGCCGTCATCGAGGCGAACGACCGCGGGAGCTCCAGGCTCGCCGGGCTCGACTCCGACCGCTTCGGCAGTGACCCGTTCGAAGAAGAGTCCGCTGGCCCCGGTGACGGTCCGGTCGAGCAGATCGGAGAGGTACCGTCCGAAGGTGTGGCGGGCCAGGTACTCCTGGGGCTGGGTGTCGGGAGCTTCCTGCCGGACCCATTCGAGGAAGTCATAGGGGCGGTCCGGGAGGCCGATCATCTGGCCGGCCGGCACGTTCAGGCGATGCTGCTCATCCCCGGTTCCGTAGGCGACACCGGGCCCCGGTCGGCCGGTCTTCTCGATCAGGATCACCCGCAGACCGGGTGCGGAGCGCCGTAGCAGCTGCACCGCGGCAAGCGTTCCGGAGGCGCCGCCTCCGACCACCGCGATCGTCGCCAGGGGTTCCGTCGGCGCCTCCGCGACGACGGCCGCGGACGGACTGCCGGGAGCCACCTCGACCAGCGGCGCCTGGCTGGGCAAGTGACCGACCAGAAGCGAGGAGCCGCTCCGGTTGAAGAGCAAGGGACGGTGGTCCGGCTGCTCGGGCAGCTCCATCTTCTCGACCCGGCCGATCAGGAGCTCCTGGCTCCCGGCCGGAACGACGTTCTCGAGCTGACACTCGAACCGGCCTCCCGGCTGGCCCTTCAAC
>JAGQUQ010000055.1 GCA_020438425.1 Solirubrobacterales bacterium | reverse complement strand
CCGATCGGGTACAGCTTCATCGAGTACGGAAACTCGGAGTTCGAGGCCTTCCACAACTCCGAACTGGTCGGGGACGAGAACGAGTTCGCCTCGATCTTCGACGAGCTCCGCGGCAAGGATCCGATCGGCAACGACATCGTCACCTCGATCGATGCCGATGCCCAGTTGACAGCCTTCGAAGGACTGGCCGGCAGGGCGGGTGCCGTAGTCGCCCTGGATCCCTCGACCGGGGCGGTGCGGACCATGGTCAGCGTGCCTCCTTTCGACCCGAACTCGGTCCCGACCGACTTCGCGGCACTCAACGAGGATCCGGCCGCACCGATGGTGAACCGGTCCACGCAGAGCACCTATCCGCCGGGCTCGACCTTCAAGCTGGTGACCGCGGCGGCGGCGCTTGACTCGGGGGCGATCAGCCCGGATGACACGATCACCTCGCCGGCCACGATCGACATCCAGGGTAATCCGCTGGCCAACGCCGACAACACCGATTACGGCGACATCAACGTGACCGAAGCCCTGACCCATTCGGTCAACACCTACTTCGCCCAGCTCGGCGAAGAGCTCGGGACCGGCACGCTCGAGGAGTACATGACGAAGTTCGGCTTCAACTCGAAACCCCAGCTCGATCTTCCCTCCGACCAGATGTCGACCAGCGGGGTCTATGACCTTTCGGTTCCCGGTGGCAGGCTGCTGACTGGCGACGACCCGATGGATGTGGGCCGCCTCGCGATCGGCCAGGAGCGGCTGCTCGTTACCCCGATCCAGATGGCCGAGGTGGCGGCGACGATCGCCAACGGCGGCGACCTGATGAAGCCGCAGATCTGGTCCAAGGTACTCGACGCCGACGGTCGCACAAAGAAGACGATGGACCCGGAAAAGCAGTCCGATGTGATCTCCGAGGAGACGGCCGACCAGCTGACCGAGGCGATGAAGGACGTCGTCAACGAAGGCACCGGTACTGCCGCCGCCCTCAGCGGGGTTGATGTCGCCGGCAAGACCGGCACCGCCGAGATCCCCGATGTGGACCGCTGCGCGGGCGGCGAGCCGAACCAGGCCTGGTTTGTCGGATTCGCCCCGGCCGACGACCCCCAGGTCGCGGTCGCGGCTACGGTCGAGTGCACCTTCGGCCAGGGCGGAACCGAAGCAGCGCCAATCGCCGCTTCAGTAATGCAGGCCCTGCTTGACGGTTAACCGGCCTGTTACAGGAGAAGCAACCCCAACCGCGAAGGTTCGTGGGATGCGGAAGGGCTTTGAATGAGACTCAGCGAAGGAATGGTCATCGACAACCGGTACCGGATCGAGTACCTGATCGGTTCCGGCGGAATGGCCGACGTCTGGCTGGCCGAGGATCTTGAACTTCCCCGGCGGGTCGCCCTCAAGGTGCTGCACGAGCGCTACGCCCGCGACCCGGAGTTCATCGCCCGATTCCGCCGCGAGGCCGAGTCCGCCGCCTCGCTCACCCACGTCAACATCGTCTCGATCTATGACCGGGGCCAGGTCGGCGACACCTACTACATCGCCATGGCCTACCTCGAGGGCCGCACCCTGCGCGACCTGATCAACATCGGGCTCACTCCGCCCGAGTCGGTTGCGATCGTCCGGCAGATCCTCGAGGCGGCGGGATTCGCCCATCGCCACGGGGTCGTCCACCGGGACCTCAAGCCGCTCAACGTGATCGTCGACCAGACCGGCCTCGCCACCGTCACCGACTTCGGCATCGCCAGGGCCGGGATCTCGGAGATCACCGAAGAGGGCTCGATCATGGGCACCGTCCACTACCTCTCGCCCGAACAGGCGCAGGGTTACGAGGTGAGCCCCCAGTCGGACCTCTACTCGATCGGGGTGCTGCTCTACGAATGCCTGACCGGCCGGGTGCCCTTCGACGGCGAGACCGCGGTCGCGGTCACGCTCCAGCAGCTCAAGGAAGATCCGGTTCCGCCCAGTTACTACAACCCGGCGGTCTCGCCGGCCCTTGACGCGGTGGTGCTCCGCGCCCTTGAGCGCGAGCCGTACGAGCGCTACCCCGACGCCGACAGCTTCATCGCCGCCCTCGACGAAGCCGAGTCGAATCCGGGCGAACCGGAACCGGAGAAGAAGAACTGGTGGAAGTGGGTGCTGGTCGCCCTGGCCGTGCTGGTCGGTCTGCTGATCGCCTGGAGTGCGACCCGCAGCAACACCGTCGAGGTGCCGGATGTGGTGGGGGATACCAGTGACGCGGCGGTCACCAAGCTGAACGATGAAGGCTTCAAGGTCGAGGTCGAGCGCCAGCAGAATCCCTCGGTGCCGAATAACCAGGTCTTCGACCAGGACCCCTCCGGTGAGGCCGACAAGGACTGCAACTTCCTCGGGTTCTCCTGCTCGAACCCGACCGTGACCCTGACCGTGAGCGGCGGTCCCGGCCAGACCGAGGTCCCCGACGTGACCGGCGAGAGCCAGGATGAAGCCGAACAGCAGCTCGAGGACGCCGGGTTCACGACCAGTGTCGAGACCCAGTCATCCTCGGATGTCGAGTCCGGCCTGGTGATCTCCACCGATCCGGCCGGTGGGGAGATGGCCAGGCGCGGCTCCGAAGTGAAGGTGACCGTCTCCTCCGGGGTCGAACAGGTCAAGGTTCCGCCGGTGGTCGGTCAAACCCTGAATGCCGCCAAGCAGCAGCTCTCCGCGGTCGGGCTGGACTTCTCGTCGAGTCAGACCCCGAGCGACCGGCCCAAGGGCGAGGTGATCAAACAGTCGCCGAATGCCGGCACCGAAGTCGATCCGGGCAGCACGGTGACCCTGACCGTTTCGTCCGGTCCCGAAGAAACCAGGGTCGCGATTCCGCCCCTGGTCGGTCTCACCCAGTCCGATGCCGAGTCACAGCTGACCTCCGCCGGGCTGGTCGCCAGCGTCCAGACCCAGGACACCACGATCCAGCCCCAGGACGGGCGGGTGATCGACCAGAGTCCTTCCCAGGGAACCGAGGTCGCCGAAGGTTCGACCGTGGTGATCACGGTCGGCCGCTACAACCCCGACTCAACCGGGAATGACGACGACGGGGGCACCGGCAGCGGCGGCCTCGGTGTCGACTGACCGGAACCCGTCGCTCAGCCGGTTCGCCCCGTGACCAAATATCGTTTCCGCTGATGAGAGTCGCAGTCATAAGCGGGGGTCGCTCCAGCGAGCACGACATCTCGCTGCTTTCAGGCGCCGCCGTCGCCGAGGGACTCGAAGCGGCCGGCCACGACGTGATCCGCATCCTGATCGAGAAGTCCGGTACCTGGATCTGCGACGGGCATCCCGTCTCGATCCGGGCCGGTGAAGGCCTTGCCGTGGGCGAGGACCTGCTTTCGATCGATGTCGCCTTCCCGGTCCTTCACGGCCCGTTCGGCGAGGACGGCGTCACCCAGGGCGCGCTCGACACGGCCGGAATTCCCTACGCCGGCTCGGACGTGCTCGCCTCGGCGGTCTGCATGGACAAGCTGACCCTGAAGCGGCTCTGCGGCTTCCACGGCATCCCGCAGGTCGGCTTCGTCCAGGCCTTCACTCCCGGCTGGGAAGAGGAGGCGCTCGGCCTCGAGTTCCCGCTCTGGGTCAAGCCTTCCCGGCTCGGCTCCAGCGTCGGGATCACCAAGGTGACCGATCCTGGCGAGCTGGCTGCCGCGGTCGAAGAAGCGGCGAAGTTCGATCCCCGGGTGATCATCGAGGCCAACTCGGCCGGCCGCGAGATCGAGTGTTCGGTGCTCGGCAACGAGAATCCGGACGCTTCGCTCCCGGGCGAGATCCTCACCGACGACGAGTGGTACGACTACGAGGCCAAGTACACCGAGGGCCGGACCAGGATCGAGGCCCCCGCCGATCTTGACGAGAGCACCACCGCCCGGGTCCGCGAACTCGCCGCCCGGGTCTTCACCATGGCCGGCTGCTCCGGCCTCGCCCGCTGCGACTTCTTCGTCGAGGAGAACCCGTCCGGATCCGGGGCTCCGGAGACCGGCGCGGCAGCCCCGACCGGGGAGGCCCGCATCCTCCTCAACGAGATCAACACGATCCCCGGCTTCACCACCACCTCGGTTTACGCCAAGCTCTGGGAAGCGACAGGAATCCCCTATCCGGATCTCTGCGACCGCCTGGTCGAACTCGCCCTCGAAAGAGCCAAAACCGAGTCAAAACACTCCTTCTAACCAGCGGCAACTGCCGCAGGTTTCACACGGCTAACAGTGCATGATCTGCGGCACCAGGCTCGGTGATCCGGCTCGAATGCCCCCAGCCGGAGGGCGTTGCAAATTGTTGCTCCTGTTGAGCCATGGTTGAGCAAATTCTCTTCAGGCTTCACCTGTGGATTTCAGGAAGCCGGGATACGAACGCGAGTTGAACATGCGGCTGAGGGAAGCGGCGCTCGTCAACGACGGTGTGATCACCTCCGAGAACCTGGCCGCTCTCGGCTTTTCGAGAGGGATGGTCACTCGCAGGAAGGCCTCGGGCTTGCTGATTCCGATCCTGAAGGGCTCTTACGCGCTTACGGGAGCTGCGCTGACCGAGCGCGGAAGGCTGAGGGCCGCAGTGAACTCAGGTCGCGAGGGTCTGGTGGTGTCACATGCGAGTGCCTTGTCTCTCCACGAAATGATCTCCAGCCCTGCCTCGGTCCATGTCACGGGCACCACAAGGGCATTCCGAGATTCGATTGCGGGCCGATGGGAAAGCGAGAACTTCGGTTTCCGGGTAGTCAGGCACGAGACGCGACACTTGCCTGAGGATCACGTCACCGAGATTGACGGAATCAGAGTGACGACGGCAGAGCGTTCCGTCCGCGACTACGCGGCGACTGCCGCCCCGGCTCAGATCACCAGGGCACTGACCCAAGGTGAGAAGGAGAGGGTGTTTTGCTGGGCGAAGCTGAGGGCAATTGCCGCATCCTCCAGGGGCCACAGGGGCATCGTTACGCTCAACGCCGAGATTGACGCCTGGGACCCGGTGTTCGCCGATACCGCCTCGGATCCCGAGATTGACTCTCTGCTGATGATCCGCGGAGAGTCGCTCCCGCTGCCGCTGGTTAATGTGAAGATCGGCCGGTGGACAGTCGACTTCTATTGGCCACACCTCCGGCTCGTGGTCGAGCTAGATCCTTACGGGACACACAGCGGCAAGGAATCCCATCGACGGGACCACCGGAAGGGAATCGAACTGGAGGCGATGGGCTTGCGAGTGGTCCGATTCACCTGGGAGGACCGATACCTGCACGAGCAACGGACGGCAACCGAGCTGCGGAAGATCATGGAGCATCAGGCCCGGCTCCTTCGGTGCCCCCTTTTCCCGCCCCGATAGCCGGATTCGGCATAACTGCCAAAGCGCAACTGCCGCGGGTTTCACACGGCTAACAGTGCAGAACCTGCAGCACTACGAATGAATGGGCGGGTTCGGGTCGGCCGGAGGGCCCGGGTTCGGGTTGGGGGGAGGGGCGGGTTAGCCGAATAGGCGGATGTCGGAGATTGCTACTCCGAAGCCTTCGTCGGTTTCGGCCGGGTCGGTGATCCAGAGCAGGTAGTACTGGTACTTGACCCCGGCGGTGATCAGGTCGATTCGCTGTTGTTCGGCGACGTCGGGAACCTGGGCGAGGCGGGTCCAGCCGGAAACGTCGTCCGGGATCGGCTCGTTGGTGCCATAGACCTCAAGGGTCCAGCCCGGAGTCGGGGTGCGCAACTCCATCTCGGTCGCCTCGACCGGCTCGCCGGTATCGACGTACAGGCCGACGCCCGATTTGTCGCCGAAGCTGTCGGTCTCGTAGGTTTCGGTCGTCCAGGCCGAAGCGGACCGGTCGTCGTCGATCGAGAAGTCGATCTCCTCCGAATGCTCCTCGTCGTCCCCCTGGGGGTCGTAATCGGCGGCGCCGACCAGTGAGATCTGTGACTCGCTGGAGCCACCGCCACCGGCGCCGCCACCACCGCCACCACCGGTGTCGCCGCGGGAGATGAAGTAGGCGGTGCCGGCCGCGATCACGAGTGCGACCAGCAGCAGAGCCACCGCCGGCCAGGGGGAAGTCTTCGAGGTGGGGATCTGGCGGCGGGGGGGAGCAACCGCGTCGAGAACCGAGGTCGCCTCGCCGGTGGTGCCGCCGGCCCGGATCGCCTCGACCTCGAGTGCAGCCTGCAGATCCTCGGCCATCTCGTCGATCGACTGGTACCGGTCGTCCGGATTCTTGGCGGTGGCCCGGTCGACCACGCGAGCCGACGCGGCGGAGATGTCGGGCCGGATCACCTGGACGTCCGGCAGCTCCTCGTTGACGTGCTTCATCGCGACGCCGATCTGGTTGTCGGCCTCGAAGGGAACGTCGCCGGTCAGCATCTCGTAGAGCACGATGCCGAGCGAGTAGATGTCGGAACGGGGATCGACTTCCTTGCCCATCGCCTGTTCGGGCGCGACATAGTCGGTGGTCCCGATCACCCGGCCGGTCGCGGTCACCCCCTCGTCATTCAGTTCGCGGGCGATCCCGAAATCGGTCAGCTTGGCCCGTCCGGTCGAATCGATCAGGACGTTCTGGGGCTTGACATCCCGGTGAACCATGTTCCGCTCGTGAGCGACCCCGAGACCCTGGGCGACTTCGAGGCCGTAGGCGAGCGCTTCGGTCGCGTCGAGCGCACCGACCCTGGCGATCCGCTGCTTGAGGGTCTCGCCCTGAACGTACTCGAGCACGATGTAGGGCCGGCCCTGGTCCTCTCCGGCGTCGATCACCGCGACCACATTCGGGTTCGAGAGCTTGGCCACGGCACGGGCTTCCTGGTTGAAGCGCTCGAGCTGATCGGGCTGCTCGGTCATCGCCAGGTGCATCAGCTTCACCGCCACCGGACGGTCGAGCACCTCGTCCCGGGCCAGGTAGACCGTGGACATGCCACCGCTGCCGAGTTTGGCTTCGAGTCGGTACCGGTCCGAAAGGACCGTCCCGATCATCTGAGAACTGGCAGGCGGGTGCTTCACTTCACTGATTTTGCCTGCGAAAGCTCATAGGCGCCGGAGGCTATCCGGAGCGATGGATTTCCGCTCGGTTGCGGGGAAACTCGGGAAAAAATGGTCAATTCGGTTCAAGCCCAGTATGAACCGCCCGCAGGAGGTCTGAATTGTTGGTTTCTGCCAATCGAATCGTGGCAGATGACTGACAATCTGCCGGGGCGCCGAAGCCCGTCGAAAAGGTCAGCGCGAGTGCCGGATGACCTTGCGCTCCCCGGAGGCCACATCGCCGATGCGGCGGGCTTCCGGGTAGTGCTCGCGGAGCACCGCCAGGGCGGCCTCTTCATCCTCGGCCGGGACCACCACGCAGAAGCCGCAACCCATGTTGAAGACCTCGTACATCTCGGATTCGGGCACATCCGCCCGTTCCTGGATCAACCCGAAGATCGGCTGGGGATCGAGCGGGGCCGTGATCTCGTAGGTGACCTCCGCCTTGAGGCGGAGCAGGTTGTCGAGACCGCCGGAAGTCAGGTGGGCGAGACCGTGGACCCGGAGGTCGGTGGCCAGCAGGGCCATGATCGCCTTCACATAGATCTCGGTCGGCTCAAGCAGGATCTCCCCGAGCGGCCGGCCGAGGCGGTCATCCTCGAGGCCAATGCCATCGAGGGCGGAGCGGGCCAGCGTGTATCCGTTCGAGTGGATGCCGGAGGAGGGGAGACCGATCACGGCGTCACCCGGCGTCACACCGGAACCGTCGATGATCGAATCCAGCGCGACCGTGCCGAAGCAGGCACCGGCGATGTCGAAACCCTTGACCAGATCACCGATCTGGGCCAGCTCGCCACCGGGGATCTCGATCCCGGCCAGTTCCGCCCCGCGGGCCAGTCCGACCCCGATCTGTTCGCACATCTCCGGATCGGCCTTCTCGACCGCGAGGTAGTCGAGCATCGCCATCGGCTCGGCCCCGACGCAGATGATGTCGTTGACGTTCATCGCGATGCAGTCGATGCCGACCGTGTCGAAGCGGCCCATCTCCTCGGCGACCAGCAGCTTGGTGCCTACGCCGTCGGTCGAGAGAGCGATGCCGGTCCGGTTGTCGAGCCGCATCACGGCCGCGTAGTGACCCTTCAGATCCACCTGCCGGCTCGGGCGACCGAGCTCGGCGGTTGCGAGGGCGGCGACCAGGCGGCTGACCGCGAGGTCGGCATCGGACTGGCTCACCCCCGCCTTTGCGTATGCGTCTTCGCCGCTCATCGGAAGTGATTCAACATGAGAAGCCGGTCACTCGGCGTCCCGGATGGATTTCCCGGCGGCCAGCCGGGTCAGGATCAGCAGCGCGAAGGCGATCCGGTAAGCCGAATAGGGGGCGAGGGCACGGTCCCTTTCGACCATCCGGATCAGGTCGGTGGCGGCCATGGTCGAGGCAAACGAGGTGGCGGTCCCGATCGCCAGCCAGCGGGCCTGCCGGCGGCTGATCCCCCGTTTGGCCAGCCGGGCGCCCTTCAGTCCGACCGCACCGAGGATGACCGGCAGGGCAATCGTCCGGGAAAGCAGGTTGGCCTGGTCGCGGGAGAACCGACGCATGCGGGCGGCGGTGAGGGTCGCCCCGTTGCGGGAAACGCCCGGGATCAGGGCCGCTGCCTGGGCCACACCGAGCGCCAGTCCGTCCTTCCAGTCGGCCTCGCCGCGGCCCCGCACCTGGGGAGACCGGTCGGCCAGTGCCATCGCCACGGCTCCGAGGATCAGGCCGGCCGCGGTGGACCGGGGGCCGCCGAACCTCGACTCGATGATCCGCTCGAAGCCGTAGCCGAAGGCCGCTGCGGGCAGGAACGAGAGAAGCAGAACTGAGGCCCGACGCAGGTCGAACTCGCTGATTTCGGTGCGGATCTCCCCTCGTCTGGTGATCAGCAAAGCGAGCGCCGCTCCGCCGTGCAGCGCGACTTCGAAGCTCTTGCGCAACTCCGGGTCGAGCTCGTCCGGGTCCCAGCCGAGCAGCCCGGGAAGCATCGCCAGATGGGCCGAACTGGAGATCGGAAGCAACTCGGCTGGACCCTGAACCAGCCCGAGGATCACCGCATGGCCGGTTGCGCGTCGACTGTCACTGGAACCTGAAATCAGAGCGGGGATGCTATCCGCAGGGTAGAATTATGGGCTTCCATGCGACGGCCAGACTTCCATTTGCGCAGGTACCAGCTGATGCAGATGGCCGGGGACGGCCTGCTGGTCACCCTTTCGTATTTCCTGGCCTTCCAGCTTCGCTTCCTCGACGACCCCGGAACCATCCCCGACCGCTACGTCGACCTGTTCCTCCAGTCGGTCGGTTTCGTGATCGTCGGCAAGCTGGTGATCTTCTATCTGTTCGGTCTGTACCAGAAGTGGTGGCGATTCGTGGGCGGTCGCGACATCGCGCGGATCGTCCAGGCGGTCTCGGTTTCGAGCCTGTTGCTGGTCGTGCTTTTCACGGTCATCCAGCCCTTCCCGCATGACCTGCCGCGCTCGGTCGCGGTCACCGACTTCCTGCTCACCCTCTTCCTGATCGCCGGGGCAAGGCTCGGCACCCGTCTGTTCAAGGAACGGCCGGTCAAGGGCAACCGGATCGCCCGCGGCCGCGAGGTGCTGGTGATCGGCGCCGGATCCGGCGGCCAGATGGTGGTGCGGGAACTGCGGCTGAACCCGCATCTGGGCGAGACCGCGATCGGCTTCGTCGACGACAACCGGGACATGCGCGGCATGCGCATCCAGGGCATCTCGGTGCTCGGCCCGACCGACGAGATCGAGACGATCCTCGACGAGACCGAACCGGACGAGGTGATGATCGCGATCCCGTCGGCTCCTGGCGTGCTGCGGGCCCGGGTCGTCGCGGCCTGCCGCGACCGGCAGATCAGGGTTCGCACCCTGCCGACGGTTTTCGAACTGCTCCGGGGTGGCGTCCAGCTCAGCCAGCAACTGCGTGAAGTCCAGGTCGAGGACGTGCTCGGTCGCGACCCGGTGACCATGGAACTGGCCAGGGTCGGGGCCTACCTCGAGGACCAGGTGGTGATGGTCACCGGAGCAGGCGGTTCGATCGGCAAGGAGCTCTGCCGCCAGATCGGACTGGTCGGGCCGAAGCTTCTGGTCATGCTCGACCACGCCGAGGACAACCTCTTCCAGATCGAGCGCGAGATGGTCGCCGAACGCCACTTCAGCCGGGTCGAAGCGGTGCTTGCCGACTGCAAGGAAACCGAGCGGATGTTCGAGGTGATGCAGCGATTCAAGCCGAACATCGTCTTCCACGCGGCTGCCTACAAGCACGTGCCGCTGATGGAATCGAATCCGCTCGAAGCGGTCCGCAACAACTCGATGGCCACTCGCATTACCGCCGATTGCGCGGCGGCCGCCGGGGCCGAACGGTTCGTGTTGATCTCGACCGACAAGGCGGTCAACCCGCAGACCGTGATGGGCGCCTCGAAGGCCCTGGCCGAGTGGGCGGTTTCGGCGGCCGACGCCCGGCACCCCAACACGCGCTTCGTGTCGGTCCGTTTCGGCAACGTGCTTGGATCCTCCGGCAGCGTGGTTCCGATCTTCAAGCGGCAGATCGAGCAGGGCGGACCGGTCACCGTCACCCACCCCGAGATGACCCGTTTCTTCATGACGATCCCGGAAGCCGTCCAGCTGGTGATCCGGGCCGGGGACACCGGGGTAAGCCGGGGCGACGTATTCGTGCTCGACATGGGGGAGCCGGTGAAGATCACCGAGCTGGCCGAGAACATGATCAAGCTGGCCGGCCGGGAACCGGAGAAGGACATCGCGATCGAGTTCACCGGACCCCGGCCGGGCGAGAAGCTCCACGAGGAGCTGTTCGGCGACGAGGAAAGACCTCAATCGACCGCTTCGAAACGGATCATGCGGGCGGTTCGCGACGAACCGATCGACCCGGATTGGATCATCCAGACCCTCGACCGGCTTGAACAGATGGTCCAGACCGGCGACGAAGCGAACCTCGCGGAAACTGTGGTTGAACTTGCCAGCGACCCCGGCAGCGACCCGGTGAGGGTCATTCCTAACTAACATGCCCCGGTCGGCGTTTCCGGGGCGAGGGCCCACCCGCACCGGAATGGACGCCCGAAACAGGAAAGTGGAGACCAGTTGACCGACGTTATCCAGACCGTAGGCGCCTACGCAGGCCTCGTCGCCCTGCTCGCCATGGGTGTGCTCGCCTTCCTGGTCTTCTCCCAGGCCCGTGACATCCGCCGCCTGCGCGACTGGGCCGGTGGCGCGCCCGAACGGGACGCAGAGGTTCGCGAGGTCAGCGAAATCGTCGCCGAGGAAAGGTCGGCAGAACTGAAGGTTCTGGCCGACCGCGAAGAGCGCCGTCAGGAGCGGGCCGGCCTGATCGAACCTTCGTTCTGGGACCGGCTCGGCCGGAGCGGCCGGATAATCGCAATCGTTGCCGCGGTCCTGATTCTCGGCGCTGCCGCCGCCTGGGCGGCGACCAGCCTGCTCGGATCAGATAGCGACAGCGGCAGCAACCAGAACCGTCGCGGCGCGGCCGCCAGGCAGGCCCAGAACGTGAAGCCCGCCGAGATCCTGGTCGGCGTTCTGAACGGAACCGGTGGCACCGAGGATGGTCTCGCCAGTTCCTACGCGACTGTCCTGGAGGATGACGGCTACCAGATCGGAGTGGTCACGAACACGACCGACACGATCACCGAGAGCGTCGTCATGTACTCGTCCGGCAACCAGGCCGAAGCCCGCAAGGTCGGCAAGGCGGTCGGGATCGAGAACACCGCGGAGATGGACCAGGACATCACCGATCTTTCTTCCGGTGCCGATGTGACCGTGGTGATCGGCACCGACCACGGCCCCCTGCCCGGGGAGTAGATGGAAAGCCCCGCCGGCTCCCGTCGCCTGGGCTGGCTGGCGCCGCTGACCGTCGGTCTGCTCCTGGTGGCGACGGTGGCGGCCTTCGGCTGGTCGCAGCGACTGAAGCGGGAGCCGCTGGTCATCGACCGGGTCGAGTACATAGCGCTCGGCCTGACCCCGAACGGCGAATCCCCGACCGTCTTCAGTCCGAACGGCGACTGCAAGCGTGACCGGATGTCGATCAACTTCCGGACCACCAAGTCCGACACCGCCGACGTGGAAATCATCGGCCTTGGCGGCAAGACGGTCAGAACCCTGGCCCGGGACCGGTTCTTCAAACGCTACCGCGAGCACACCCTGGTCTGGAACGGACTCAAGGACGATGGCAAGATCGCCTTCACCAGCAAGTACCGGGTCCGGGTGACCATGCACGGCGAGGGCAGGGTCCTTTACCTGCCGGGCTGGATCCGGCTGCACAAGTACGCGCCCCGTGGGCCTTCCGGGTGTACTGATCCGCTGAAGTGGGAGTACTCGGTCAAGGAACCGGGCAAGCCGGCCCGGCCGATGACCCGGGCCGAGGTGAAGGAGCTCACGCAGTGATCGAGGCGCTGGTCGCAATCGTTGCCGCCTGTGCCGTGGCCGTCGCGATTCTGGACGGTCCCTCGACCCGACGCTCGATCGCGATGGCGGTCGCCGCGATCCTGGTCCCGGTCCTGATCGCCGGCGACCAGTGGCACTCGGGACCGATCACGGAACTGCGGAACTCGCCCGGGCTGCTGGCGGTCGCGCTGGTCTGCGGACTCGGCCTGGTCGGATTCCTGGCCTGGGTGATCGACCGCTGGCCGGTGATCTTCCCGGTCCTGGTCCTGGTCGCGCTGCCTTTCCGGATCCCCCTGAATGTCGGAGGCGAGGACGCCAACCTGCTGGTCCCGCTCTACCTGGTGATCGGCGGCGGCGTGCTCGCTTCGCTGCTGCGGGCCCGCCGGGGTGACCAGCTTCCGGCCACTCCAACCGTTCTGCCGACCGGCATGGCCCGCTGGATGAAACCGCTGCTTGCCGCTTCGGTGGTGATCTACGCGCTCGGCCTGCTCTATTCCGACGATCGATCGACCGGTCTCCAGAACCTCTGTTTCTTCCTGATCCCTTTCGGAGTGATCTTCGCGCTGATGGCCGAGGTCGAGTGGACCAGGCAGCGGCTGCGGATCCTGCTCGGCGTGGTCGTCGGCCTCGCACTCGCCTGCGCTCTGGTCGGCTTCGTCGAGTACGCGACCCGTGACCTGCTCTGGAATCAGGTGGTGATCCGGTCGAATGACTTCCACGTCTACTTCCGGGTCAACTCGCTGTTCTGGGATCCGAACGTTTACGGCCGCTACCTGGCCCTGGCGATCACGATGGTCGCCGCCGCCCTGCTCTGGGCGAAGCCGAACCGCAATTCGGTAATCCTGGCGGTGATCTCCGGAGTCCTCTGGCTGGCCCTCGTCACGACCTACTCGCAGTCGAGTTTCATCGCCCTGATCGCCGGGCTGGCAACGCTGATTGCGCTGCGCTGGAGTCTCAAGTGGGTGCTGGCCGGCATCGCGGCCCTGGCCGTCGGGGTGATCCTGTTCGGGACCTTTGCCGGGGGGCTGGTCAAACTCGACCTGGGTGCGATCAACAAACAGACCAGCGGCCGGGCCAACCTGGTCGAAGGCGGTTTCGATCTCTTCGAGGCCCGCCCGGTCTACGGCTACGGTCCGGGAGCCTTCTCGGTCGCCTTCAAACAGGAGGTGGCCGGGCCGAACGCTCCGGTGACCGAGTCCCACACCGAGCCGATCACCGTTGCCGCCGAGCAGGGGGTGGTCGGGCTTGCCGTCTACCTGGCCCTGATCGTCAGCATCTTCGCGGCACTCATGGCCGGGTTCAGGAGCGTGATGCCAGGCCTCGGCGCGGCATCCCGGTCCTACGATCCGGACCGCGGGCCCCCGGCGGCCCGGGCGGCGATGCTGGCCGCTTTCGTCGCGGTTCTCGTCCACACGCTGACGTATGCGGGATTTCTCGACGACCCGGTCACCTGGGTCCTGATCGCGATCGGCTATAGCCTCGCCTTCCCATGTCGGGCTTCCTCCGCCGCCTAGCGACAACCGGGGCCGCCTACACGGCGGCCAGCATCATCTCGAAGCTGATCGCGGTGGCCCTGCTGCCGCTTTACACGCGGTACCTGACCCCGGCCGATTATGGCGCCGCCGAGGTCATGTTCTCGGCCGTGGTCGCGGTCTCGATCATCATCCGGCTGGGCGTGGTCGAGGCGCTGCTTCGCTTCTATTACAAGGCCGGTGAAGATCCCGACAAGGTGGTCTCGACCTCGTTCGCGACCCTCTTCTGGTCGGGACTGGTCTCGGTGATAGTCCTCTTTCCCTTCGCTGCTCCGATCTCCGAACTGCTGCTCGGCGAGCCGAATCCTGAACTGGTCCGGATCGCCATCCCCGGACTCTTCGTTCTGACCCTCTCCGAGTACCTGCTGACCATCTTCCGTCTGGACGAGCGGGCCCGGGCCTTCTTCGCCTGGACGATGCTCTCGGTTCTCCTGACGATCCCGGTCACGGTGGTGCTGGTGGTGCCGCTCGACCTCGGCGCCGAGGGGCTCCTGCTGGGCAGCTACGGAACCGGGCTGGCGATCGTCATCGGGCTGATCTTCTACCACCGGCATCGCCTCGCCCTTCTCCCGGACCGGCCGCTGCTCGGGCGGATGATGAACTTCGGCCTGCCGACCATGCCGGCCGAGCTCTCGCTCTACTCGCTCAGCTTCATCGACCGGATCCTGATTGCCCGTACGCTCGGTCTGGCGGAAGCGGGGCTCTACTCGATCGCGGTCAAGATGTCGCAGGGGATCGCCGTGCTGGTGCGCGGCTTCCAGCTCGCCTTC
>JAGQUQ010000054.1 GCA_020438425.1 Solirubrobacterales bacterium | reverse complement strand
TCAGGTTGGCGACTTCCTTGCGGATGTCATCGAGGGCACGGGACTTCTCGGCCTCGATGTCCTTGCGGGCAGCCTCGACCAGTTCCTCGCGCTTGGCCTGGCCCTCGACCGTCGCCTCGGACTTGGTCGTCTCGGCGGCCTTGCGGGCCTTGCTTACGATCTCGTCAGCCTGCTCGCGGGCTTCGGTCAGACGCTGGCGGTAATCGGCCAGCAGCTTGTCCGACTCTTCCTTCTGCTGTTCGGCGGCTTCGAGGCTTTCGCGGATGGTTGCCGCGCGCTTGTCGAGTGCCTCGCCGATCTTCGGGAAGGCGAACTTCTTCAGCACCATGAAGGTGACGCCGAAGATGAGCAGGGTCCAGATCATCAGACCCAGCTCGGGTGTCACCAGGAAGTTGCCGCCCTCTTCCTCGGCTGCTTCCGCTGCCAGTGGCAGCGAAGCCAGGATATTTGAGAGAACAGGCTCCATGGTCGGCCTAGAGGAAGAACGCGATCAGCGCGAAGATGAAGGTGTAGAAGGCGACGGCCTCGGTAAGGGCGAAGCCGAGCCAGCGGATCGACTGCAGCTCGGAAGCGAGCTCGGGCTGACGGGCAACCGACTCGATTTCCTTACCGAAGATGAAGCCGACGCCGATGCCGGCACCGATCGAACCGAGTCCGGCGCCAACGCCGAGGGCGATCGCCTTGCCGGCGGCGGTTACGTCGCCTTCGACTTCGGCGAGGGGCAGGATGGAACTGGGATCCAACACGGGCACTCCTTTTTTAGTGACTTTCGGCGGTTGCTCCGCCGATGTAGATAGCGGTCAGGATGGAAAAGATGAAGGCCTGCAGGGTTGCGACGATGCCGACCTCGAAGATGTAGAAGGCGAAAGCCATCGGGAAAGTCAGAACACCGAGCGCGGCGATGCCGAGCAGGACGGCCAGCCCGCCACCCATGAAGAGAAGCAGGAGGTGGCCGGCGAGGATATTGGCGAAAAGTCGCACCGAGAGCGAGATCAGACGCACGAAGTGCGAGATGACTTCGATTAGGAAGATCGCCGCCTTGCCGAAGGGATTCATGTCTTCGAGCCCGGCGGGTAGCCAGCTGGCCAGGTACTTGATCGGTCCCTTGGCGATCACGCCTTCGACGTGATAGGCGATCCAGACCATCAGGGTCAGGACCAGCGGTACCGCGATGTTGGCGGTTGCCGCATAGAGAGCGAAGGACGGGATCTCGATACCGAAGATGTCAACCGAGTGGGCGGTATTGGTCGGCAGCGGGATGTACCCGATCATGTTCGAGAAGAAGATGAAGAAGAAGAGCGCGCCGAGGAAGGGGAACCAGCGTCGGGCCAGCCGTTCCTCGGGGATGTTGTTGCCCGTGATCTCGTTCTTGGTGACGTCGTAGGCCACTTCGATCGCGGTCTGGATCCGGTTCGGCTTCTGCTGCATCTTGTTGGCGATCCAGATCATGATCGTGATCGTGAGGATCGCCGCCAGGAAGAGGTAGAGCACAGCCTTGTTGATCGAAAGGTCGATGCCGCCGATGTTGATCGGAATCCACGCTTCCAGCTTGAACTCGTTCTGCGGCTTGAAATGGTCGTTCTTGCCCTCGGAGCCGAAGATCAGCCCGACCGCGAGTGCGACTGCCAGCCAGATACCAATTCCGAAGAAAACCTTGGCCTTGGTGCTGAAGCCCGTCTTGGTGTCGGGCATCTGCTCGTGGGTGGCAGCTTCGCTCATCGGGCGACTTCCTCCGGCTTGTCGGTCTTGCCGAGCAGGAATGCGAGTCCGCGTGCGGCGAGGTTCACGGTGAAAAGGATTACCAGCAGCGCCGCGGCGTAGAGACCGACTTCACGATCGATGATGCAGGTCACGAGGACCACGGCGGCCATCAGCCAGGGCCGGGCCAGCGAAGTCGCGGCGACGGCACCCATGGCGCGAGTGCGCTCGCCGGCGGCGAGTTTCGCCTTCGCCTGGTGTTCGGCCCAGACCTGGACCAGGCGCTGGGCAACCCAGACGACAGCGGCGACCGCGTATCCGACGAGATCGAAACCGGCGACGACGAATACGGGAAACGCCAGGACCAGAATCAACAGGTCCAGATTGGTTATGGCGGTAAGGCTGCGGCTACCCATGTCCCCCTCGAGGGAGGTCTTTGCGGCAAACGTCGTCAAGGGACGGCGACTATATCCAAGAAAGGCGGGTCGGCGCGGTGCGGTCCGGCAAAGTGACAGGTGCCACTAATCGTTTGTTCAAGCCGAAAACCGGCCCCCGTCGTTTCTTGATCAATCTTCTCCGGTTTGCTCGTCTCGCCAGCGCGGCCGCTTGATGATTTCGAGCACGAAGGCGAGGTAAACCGTGACCGCCAGCGCAGCCAGCAATACCGCCACCATGATGACCGTCCAGAGCGGGTCGAAATTGCCCCGGTCATCGCTGTACGGAACGAAGCGCAGCGCGAGCGCAAGCAGAGCCAGAACCAGTGACCAGCTGTAGAGATAGAGCAGCGTTCGCCGTTGGGAGAAGCCGATGTTGGCCATTCGGTGATGGAAGTGCCAGCGGTCGGCCTGGAAGATCGGCTGGTGGTACTTGAGCCGCTTCATCACGACGAAGGCAGTGTCAAAGAGGGGCACTGCCAGAATCACCAGGGGAAAGACGAGGGCGATCACCGCGTTGGTCTTGAGCGCCCCCTGCACGGAGGCGACGGCGATCATGTAACCCAGCAGGTTCGAGCCGGTGTCCCCCATGAAACTGGAGGCCGGCGGAAAGCCGTAGCGAAGGAAGCCGATCGCGCCGCCGGCAGTGAGGGCAGAAAGGACACCGGCCTCATACCTCTCCAGGGACACCGCGATGATCGCCATCGCAAGGCAGGCGATGGCGCAGAAGCCGGCCGCCAACCCGTCGATGCCGTCGATCAGATTGATGATGTTCATGACCAGGGCAATCCCGACCACGGTCAGCGGGTAGGCAACCCAGCCCAGTTCGGTTCCACCGAGGAAGGGGATCGTCAGGTTCGCCGGCACGACTCCGCCGACCACCGGGATCGTCGCCGCACCCAGCTGGCCGAGCAGCTTGAGGCCGGCCGGAAGGTCGAAGAGGTCATCCAGGGCCCCGACCATTGCTACCACCGCGGCACCAAGCAGGATGCTCAGCGTCTCGGTATTTACCGGCAGCCAGATCCATCCGGCCACCTGGATACCGATCAGGATCGCCAGTCCGGACATCCTCGGCGTCGGAGTGGTGTGCTGGCTGCGGGGACCGGGTTCGTCGATCGCCCCGGCCCGCTGGGCCAGCCACTCGGCCGGCCTCACCATCAGCAGGGTGACCAGAGCCGCCGTGAGGAAGGCCCAGACGGCATCGATCCCTTCAACCATACGCGCAGGTTAAAGGGCGCCGAGGATTCCTTCGACGAGGAGGTCCGGGTCGCGCGGATTTCGGGGACCGGTCGGATCGGTTCGCTTGACCAGTTCGAGCTGGTCGGCACTCTTCAGCAGTTTCAGGCTTCCATCTGCGATCAGGGCTTCGTCGACCCCGCCCATCTTTCCGGCGAAGGTGGTGAATACCGGGGTCCCCAGGGCGACGGCCTCCCGGTTCATGGTCCCCCCGGCGCTCACGACCAGATCGGCGAAGGCGATCAGGCTCTGGGCGTCCACCGGGCGATCGGGCACGATCAGGCTGGATGAGTTCTTCGCCCGGACCCTTTCCCGCTGGCCCTCGGTCCGGGGAATGATCACCGCGGTCACGTTCTGCTCCGAGGCGAGCCGGTCGATCACTTCTTCGTAGAGGGGATTCTCGGCGTGGTAGGCAGCGGTCTCGGGCGGAGGCCGAACGATGACCAGGACCCGCCCGAGGTCGATGCCCAACTCTTCCGGCACCGCGGGGTCCGGCTCGAACCCGGCCAGGTAGTAATCCTCCTTGAGCCCGGGAAAGCGGACCAACTTCTGCTGCTTCGCCCCGGCCTTGACCAGCCGGTCGACCGGAATCGAGTCCGGTACAAGCACTCGTTTCGCAACCCGCCAGGCGATCTTGCGCTGGAGGCCGGCGTACTCGTAATCCTGCATCTGGGCCGAAGGAATGAAGAAGAGCTGTGAAAGCACGGCCAGATCAACCGAGCCGTGGGCAACAGCCAGGTCCGGCCTGAACTTCCAGACCGGGCGGGCCAACCGCGAGGACCGCGACGCAAGTGCCCATGCCTTGCCGACCTTGCCCGCCCCGCCGTGTTTGCCGACAACCAGATGCGGGATGCCGAGCCGGCCGAGGTTGCCGACCGTCTCGCCGTTCTCGCGGGCCGTGACCAGGATCTCGTCGCCGCGCTCCAGGAAGCGTTCGATGACCGGCCGCAGCACGATCGGGTGGGCTGCGGCGGTGCAGTCGAACCAGACCTTCATTCGCGGCTCAGCCGAGTGTCGGATAAAGGGGGTATTTCTCCATCAGGGCCTGGCTGCGGGCGGCAAGCGCCTCACGCCCGGACTCGAAGTCAGGGCCGAGAGCGGTGCTGATGATCGCCGCGATCTCGGTCATGTCCTCGGGCTGGAAGCCACGGGTGGTCAGGGCAGGGGTTCCGATCCGGAGACCCGAGGGATTCATCGGGGGACGGGGATCGAAGGGAATCGCGTTGCGGTTGACCGTGATCCCGACCTGATCGAGCCGGTCTTCCCCCTCCTGGCCGTCGAGCCCGGTCGAGGTCAGGTCGACCAGCACCAGGTGCACGTCGGTGCCACCAGTCAGCACGTCGATACCGCCGTCGATCAGTCCGGCCGCGAGCGCCTGGGCGTTCTCGACGGTGCGCCGCTGGCGCTCGGCGAAAACGTCGGTCGAGGCGATGCCCAGCGCGACCGCCTTGGCGGCGATCACATGCATGAGCGGTCCGCCCTGCTGGCCGGGGAAGACGGCACGGTTCACGTCCGCCTTCAGTTCTTCTTTGCTGAGGATCATGCCGCTGCGGGGGCCGCCGAGCGTCTTGTGGATGGTGGTTGTGACCACATCGGCATGCGGAACCGGGTTCGGATGCTCACCGGCCGCCACCAGCCCGGCGAAGTGAGCCATGTCGACCATCAGCTTCGCGTCGACCGAGTCGGCGATCTCGCGGAAAGCGGCGAAGTCGAGCTGACGGGGGTAGGCCGACCAGCCGGCGACGATCAGGTCCGGCTTCGTTTCCGAGGCCAGCCGCGCGACCTCCTCCATGTCGACCCGCAGGTCGTCCTCCGAGACGTGGTACGGAACCACGTTGTAGAGCTTGCCCGAGACGTTCAGCTTCATCCCGTGGCTGAGGTGCCCGCCGTGATCGAGCGCCAGGCCCATGATCGTGTCGCCGGGCTCGATCAGCGCCATGTAAGCGGCGTTGTTCGCCTGGGCGCCGGAATGGGGCTGGACGTTGGCGTGACCGGCGCCGAAGAGTTCCATCGCGCGGTCGATCGCCAGCTGCTCGACGATGTCGACCTGCTCGCAGCCACCGTAGTAGCGCCGGCCGGGATAGCCCTCCGCGTACTTGTTGGTCAGCACCGAACCGGCGGCTTCCAGCACCGCCCGGGGCACGAAGTTCTCCGAGGCGATCATCTCGAGCGTGCCGCGCTGGCGATTCAGTTCGCCGCCGATCGCCTCGGCGACAGCGGGGTCGACTTCGGCCAGGCTCGCATCAAGCAGCTCTTCGGAAACGGTGCTCATTCTTCGGGAAAACCTTTCTTGGACGGGAAATACGAGGTTAGCGATTCTCGCGGCTGCCTCGGACTAGAGCTCGCCTCGCTCCACTTCCGTGATCTCTCCCACCCGGCGGGCGTGGCGACCGCCGTCGAACTCGGTCGCCAGGAAGGTCTCGACGATCGGCTTTGCGTCATCGGGGGTCAGCCGGGCACCGGAGAGCGTGACCACGTTCGCGTCGTTGTGCCGGCGGCTCATCTCGGCCTCGGACTCATCGTGGGCGTTTACCGCCCGGATTCCGTCAACCTTGTTGGCGACGATCGAGACTCCGACCCCGGAACCGCAGACGATCACTCCCTTCTCGGCCTCTCCCCCTGCCACCAGTTCGGCGGCCCGGGCCGCGAACGGCGGGTAGTCCGTTGATTCGGAGGAGTGCGTGCCGACGTCCTCGACTTCGTGCCCGGATGCCTCGAGCTGTGACTTGACCGCTTCCTTCAGTTCGAACCCGGCGTGATCCGACCCCATCGCAATTTTCATGCGGCGAGCCTAACCGCAAGCGATGCGTTGCGTTGGCTCCACTACCATCCTGCTGTGCGCAAACTGACTCTGGCCACCACTGCAGGGGTGCTGCTGGCCGCCGCGCTGGCCGTTTTCGGCCTGACCGGCAGTCCGGCGACCGGCGCCTTCGGTCCCGATCGCCCGAACGGGGTCAAGGACCCCTGCCGCACACCGGAGAGGGCGAAGAACCTGCTCTGCCCGGACCTTCGGATCGGCAAGCCGAGCGAGATGTATCTCGACCGCGAGGCCGTTCCCGGCCGGGTGGTTCTGCGTTCAACCAACGACATCCGCAGCCGCGGACTGGGCCCGATGGAGGTCCGCGGTCACCGGGACCGCGAGTTCTCGATGAACGTGACCCAGGCGATCCAGCGCCGGTCCGGCGGCTACGCCCTCTTCCCGACCGAGGGCCGGCTGCGCTTCTTCACGGTCGGATACCGCTGGGGCGGCTCCTACTGGAAGGTGCGCGACCCGCTCCGTTTCGAGCTCTGGCGAATCAACGACGCCGGCAAGAAGACCAGGCTGGTGCGGACCGGTCCGAAGCAGTTCTACTGCTTTCGCGACCTCGCACTGACGAATCCGGACTCGATCCGGGCGCCTCGCGAAGCTGTCTATCCGGCCTGCAACCAGAACCCGAAGGTCCGCAACGTGACTCTCGGCACCTCGGTCGGCTGGTCGGACATCTACCCCTCGACTTACCACCTGCAGTGGATCGACGTAACCGGCCTGCGCGGCTGCTTCGCCTACGTCCTCCATCTTGACCCGGGCAACGTGCTCTTCGAGCTCGACAAGAAGAACAACTACGCCCAGCGCACCATCCGCCTGCCCTGGCGGGGATATCCACGCAGGGGCTGCTAGCGGCCGAGGGCGGCGATCAGGTCGCCGCGGCTCATGCCTCCCTCGCGGAGGATCTCCCACTCGCCGTGCTCGTCGTAATCGGTCAGGTCGATCACGGTCGAGGGAAGCCCGGTCAATCTGCCGCCGTCGATTGCCAGGTCGACCTTTTCCCTGACTTCCGGGACGACCCCTTCGAAAACCGACGGGGACGGCTCGCCACTGAGGTTCGCACTGGTCTGGAAGAGCGGGAAGCGGACTCCGGAAAGGGGACCGTCGATCACCCGGATCCCGAGCCGGGAGTTGTCGTCCCGGCAGGCCAGCGGGTAACGGTGCCGGGGATTGGGCACGACCAGGGTGACCGGGCCGGGCAACAGCTTTCCGGCCGCTTCGCTGACTTTCTGCCCGAGGTCGCGGATCAACTCGCGCATCGCGAGCGGCGAGAGGTACATGACCGCAGAAGGCTTGCCATCGTCACGGCCTTTGATCTCGTGAATGCGCCGGATCGCCTTTTCGTTCAGCGGATCACAGGCCAGCCCGTACAGACCGTCGGCCGGAAACAGGGCTACCCCGCCCTTGCTAATGCAGGATTCAAGGGCCTGCCTGGCGGCATCACCCGCGTTGACGCTTGTCGCGACTACCTTCACAACCCGATCATGTCAGGCCGCACCTTCCGGCTACCGGTGGCGGCCGACCACGACGCGGTCGATACCGGCGAGGTCCAGCCGCACTTCGGTGCCGGCCCAGCCCGCCTGACGAACCAGTTCCGAGACCCTCTCCCCCTGACCCTGACCGATCTCGAGACCGATCACCGGGGCGTCGATTCCGGCGTCACCGAGGGCGGCGAGCACCTCTGAGATCACGTCGGTGCCGTCCGGGCCGCCGAACAAGGCGCCCGCCGGCTCCCAGTTACCCACTTCGGGCGGGAGTCTGTCGGAATCCGGCACGTAAGGGAGATTGGCGAGGATCAGGTCGAAGCCGGCCGGGCCTTCCGGCAGTGATCCGAGCAGGAAGTCGACCTGATCGGTGAAGCCGAGTCGCTGCGCGTTCGCCACCGCGACTTCGATCGACCCGTCCGACACATCGGTTGCCGTGACTCGCGAGCCGGGGAGTTCATCGGCCACGGCCAGGGCGACCGCGCCCGAACCGGTCCCGATCTCCAGCACCGTTTCCGGGTTCTCCTCAAGGGCGATTTCGACCAGCATCTCGGTTTCCGGCCGGGGAATCAGCACCCGCCGGTCGATCGCCAGTTCGATGTGACGGAATCCCTTGCTGCCGAGGATGTAGGCGACCGGCTCCCTTCTGATCCGCCGGCGCAAGGCTTCCGAAAAGGCGCGGGCGACCGCCGGCTCGAGGGTCAGGTCGCGGTCGGCGATCAAGGTCGCCCGGTTGATTCCGGCCAGTTCCGCCAAGAGGACTTCGGCATCCAGGCGCGGGGTCTCGATCCCGGCCGCAGTGAAGGAATCGACCGCCGCCGAGAGGGCGTCGGCAGCGCTCGCCCCGGCGGCAGCCATGCTCAGACCGTCTGGGCTTCGAGACGCTGGCGCTTTTCCTCGGCCGCCAGGGCATCGGTGAACTGGCCCAGGTTCCCGTTCAGTGTTCCTTCGAGGTCGTGGGCGGTCAGCTTGATCCGGTGATCGGTCACTCTTCCCTGGGGGAAGTTGTAGGTGCGGATCTTTTCCGACCGTTCGCCGGTCCCGACCTGGGCCTTGCGCTCGGCGGCGACTGCTGCCTGCTGTTCGGCCAGCTGCCGTTCGTAGATGCGGGCCCGAAGCACGCGCATCGCCTTCTCCCGGTTCTGAAGCTGGGACTTCTCGTCCTGCATCGAGACAACAATTCCGGTCGGCTGGTGGGTGATCCTCACCGCCGAGTCGGTCGTGTTGACCGACTGGCCTCCCGGCCCGGAAGAACGGTAGACGTCGATCTGCAGGTCGTTCTGGTCGATCTCGACCTCGACCTCCTCGGCTTCCGGCAGCACGGCCACGGTGGCGGTCGAGGTGTGGATGCGGCCCTGAGACTCGGTCTCGGGCACCCGCTGGACCCGGTGGGTTCCGCCCTCGTACTTGTATACCGAGTAGGCACCGTCACCCCGGACCTCGAAGGTCACGTCCTTGAACCCGCCCTGCTCGGCGGCCGACTGGGAGAGCACCTCGGTCGAGTATCCGCGCTCCGAGGCGTAGCGGGTCAGCATCTTGTAGAGATCGCCCGCGAAGAGCGCCGCTTCGTCGCCACCGGTCCCGGCCCGGATTTCGACGATCACGTTCTTGTCGTCGTTCGGGTCCGGCTCGACCATGGCCAGGCGGATCTCCTCTTCCAGTTCCTCAAGCCGGGCCGGAGCCTCGCGAACGACCTTTTCGAGTTCCTCGTCCTCATCCTCCTCGAGAAGCTCGCGCGCCCCCTCGAGGTCGTCGCTCAAGGTCCGGTACTCGGTGACCAAACCGTGGGCGGGCTGCATCTGACGGTACTCGCGGCCGACTTCTGCGTAGCGATCACGGTCCCCGATCACCTCGGGGTCGCTCATCTGCTGCTCGAGCTCGGCAAACCGCGCCTCGATCTGTTCCGCCAGCTTCTCGATCACAAACCCATTCTGACGGTTGCTACCGCCGGGGGTAGGCTGCCGGTATGGGCTATGACTTTGTGGTTGTGGGAGCGGGTTCTGCCGGTTGTGTTCTGGCCAACCGGTTGAGCGAAGATCCCGGCACAAACGTGCTGCTGCTGGAAGCCGGGGGTTCCAACCGACATCCGAGCGTGGTGATTCCGGCCGCCTTCGCCGAACAGTTCCACACCGACCGGGACTGGGATCTGGCGACCGCCCCTGAACCGGCCCTCCACGACCGCTCCCTCTTCATACCCCGCGGCAAGGGACTCGGCGGGTCCAGCGCCATGAACGCGATGCTCTACGTGCGTGGTCGGCCGCTCGACTATGACCTCTGGGAAGAGGGTGGCTGCCCGGGCTGGGGCTGGGACGATGTCAAGCCCTACTTCCTCAAGGCCGAAGACAATTCGCGGGGCGAGTCGGATGACCACGCGACCGGCGGACCTTTGCGCGTGGAGGATCCCCGTTCTCCCCGGGAGCTGACCGGGACCCTGATCGAGTCGGTCGAGGCGCTCGGCTACCCGTTGATCGACGACTACAACGGGCCGGAGCAGGACGGTGTCGCCTGGGCCCAGGCAACCCAGCGCAAGGGACGGCGCTGGGGCTGTAACGAGGCCTACCTCAAACCTGCCCGCAGGCGCAAGAACCTCGAGGTGGTGACCGGCGCGACGGTGGTCAGGGTCGAGATCGCCGACGGTCGCGCCACCGGGGTCACCTACCGGTCGGGCAAGTCCGGGGCCGAGACCACCGCCGAAGCCAGCCGGGAGGTGATCCTTTCGGCCGGCGCACTCGGTTCGCCACAGCTCCTGATGCTCTCCGGGATCGGCCCCGCCGGTCACCTGCGCGAACTGGGCATCGAGGTCGTGCTCGACTCGCCGGGAGTCGGCCAGAATCTCCAGGATCATCCCTACGTCGTCTGCATCTGGGAGGCCCCCGGAGGCGACTCCCTCTACGCCGCAGAGAAGCCGAAAGCTCTGGCCGAGTGGGCGCTCCGGCGCACCGGGCCGCTGACCTCGACCGTGGCGGAGGCTTTCCTGTTCACCCGCAGCCGCCCCGGGCTTCCGGCCGCCGACCTTCAGTTTCACCTGGTTCCCGGATTCTTCAGCGAGCACGGGGCCGACAAGTTCAAGGGCGACGCGGTGACCATGGGTCCGGTGCTTGTCTCCCCCCGGTCCCGGGGCGAGGTCACCCTGGAAAGCTCCGACCCGGCCGGGAAGCCGGTCATCCTGACCAACTCGCTTTCCGATCCGGAAGATATGGCGGCGATGGTCCACGGCGTGAAACTGGCCCGGCAGATCGCCGGAGCCGAACCGCTGGCATCGCAGGTCACCCGGGAGATCTATCCCGGCAGCGACGCCTTCAGTGACGAAGCGATCGAGGACGACATCCGCAGTCGCACCGAACTGCTCTACCACCCGGTCGGAACCTGCCGGATGGGTTCCGATGACCAGGCGGTGCTGGACCCCGACCTGAAGGTCAAGGGAGTCGACGGATTGCGGGTGGTCGACGCCTCGGCAATGCCGCTGATCCCGGGCGGAAACACCAACGCCCCGACCATAATGATCGCCGAAAAAGCCGCGGACCAAATCCGTCAGAAGAACCACTAGCCAGAGCCCCTTCCCACCGTCATTGGGTTCGAAGGGAAGGGGCGGGTTTCCGTGGTCATCCGGCGCAGACCGGATGACTTGAAGTTAAGCGACTATCTCTATTGGTTCGAGGTAGGCGTTTTCTTCGGGCTTCTCGACCTCGAGGACCGCGTTCAGGGCGGCAATCGCGACTTCCAGCTGTTCATCGTCCGGCTCGCGGGTGGTCAGGTTCTGGAGCATCAGACCAGGCCACATGACCGCCCGGACCCAGGACTTTCCCCGGTTACGCCCGGCCCACTTGATCAGTTCGTAGGCGATGCCGGCGATCAGTGGAACGCCGATGATCCTCGAAAGCACGAGCCAGTACCACTCGGGCAAGCCAAGGGGCGCGAAGACGAAGATCGCAACCACCATCACGATCAGCAGAAAGCTTGTGCCGCAGCGGGGATGAAGGCGGGAGTAGAGCGTGGCCCGCGCGGGTACCAGCTCGTCTTCGGCCTCGTAACAGGAGATCGTCTTGTGCTCGGCCCCGTGGTACTCGAAGACCCTCCGCAGGTCGTCGAGCCTGGAGATCGCCACGATGTAGCCGATGAAAATCAGGGTCCTGACCACCCCCTCGACCAGCCAGAAGAGAAACGACGAGTTCAGCCAGTCCTTGATCAGGCTGGTCAATCCGACCGGGATCACGAAGAAGAGCAGGATCGCGAAGGCCAGCGACACGAAGATCGTCATGCCCCAGGCGAAGCCGCCGAGCTCCTCTTCCTCCTCCCCCTCCTCGAGCTGGGCATTGGCCGACATCCCCAGCGCCCGAAAGCCGATCTTGAGCGACTCCGCCAGGGCGACGACGCCGCGAATGATCGGCCAGCGCAGCACCGCGTGGCGTCGGGCCCACGGTTCGATGGTTTCGACGGTGGTCTCGATCTCGCCATCCGGTTTGCGGACCGACACTGCCCAGGTGGTGACGCCGCGCATCATCACGCCCTCGAGGACGGCCTGCCCTCCGACCGGGGCATCCCGCTTCGCTTCAAGCGGCGCAGGCGAAACGGCGCCAGACCGATCCGGTGAGGCGCCGTTCGACTTCATATGGTGGTCTCGCGAGTCGCCTGGCGACCCGAACGGAACCTAGTTCTGGCCTGCGGTGGCCTTCGCGCGCTTGGCGGCGCGGCGCTGGAAGCGCTCGACCCGTCCGCCGGTGTCGACCAGCTTCTGCTTGCCGGTGTAGAAGGGATGGCAGGCAGAGCAAAGCTCGACATGCAGGTCTTCCTTGGTCGACCGCGTGTAGAACTGATTGCCGCACGAACAATGGACGTTCGCGAGCTTGTAATCGGGATGGATATCTGCCTTCATAAGACACATTCTAGAGAAGTAGTCAAGCCACCGACTTCTCTGGCCACCGGACAAGCCGTGGTGGTTATGCCGCGGGGCAGGTCGAACGCAGGGTTGCCGCACATTTAGCAGCGTGATGCGGCAAAACTTGCGGCACCTCCACCAAATCCCCGGGTGGGTCGGTTTTCCGTCACCGGAACCGGAAATCCGACCCACCGGATGGTCCGGATCCTGCTTGCGTGTCTCGTGGGTCGGATTTTCGGCCCAACTCCCGGTTATCCGACCCACTGCGGGGGTGCAGGGCAGGTGACGGGGGAATTTCGGGGTGTCCCCGAGTCCCGTTCCGCCTCCAGGACGAGGTTCACGCCCGCGTCTCGGGGGGTGGGTATGAGAGTTGTCTATATAGACAACTCCGATAGGCACCAGCCCTGGACAGGGATCTCGCGACATGCCAACACCAACCCACTTCAGCGGGTGGTGCCCAGGAGCCTCCAGCCGTGCGCTGCCGAGGAGGCAAGCGAAGGCGGTGAAGGGGGCGTACTTCTGTACGTTCCCGAGCCGTCGAGCGACCGACGAAGGTCAGCGTGCGGGTGGTGGTTTCTGGGCGCCTTGCCCGGGTCCAGACACAAAACCCGCAATTTGCGGGTTTTGTGGCAGGTTTTCCGTCCGATGGGGCGAACTAGCTTTCCATAACCCCTTCCGGAGGAGGATCGTCCGTATGGCCAGAGAGGTATTCGACCAGGCACGCCCGCGCAGCACCAAGGCGCAGCGCTTTGCCGACGCTTTCAAGGGCTGCGAAGAGTGGACCATCCCGCCGCGGAAGCCCCGATCGATGTCCAGCTCCGTGTTCGATGCCCAGGAATCGCCTTTCGATTCCCGCATCTACGGAGCCGAGATCATCGATCTGGAATTCCGCGAAGCAGCCTGAGACCTATCGGATAACAGCAACTCTGAGCGCGCGGTCCTTGAAGATCGCAGTGCCTCCGCTCGTGCTGTAGCGAAGCTGGAAGGTCTTGGTCCCGGCCGGGGCCGGCATCACGATCCAGCCACCTCTGACCCGGCTGGTCACGCCATCCGCTGCACCGACTCCGGGAGTCGAGACCCGCAACTGGAACTCGTTCGACTCCGAACGGTGAATCATCACCGGCGTCGGGATCATCGACGGTTCGTAGAGATATACCCGGGCCGCGTTGCTGCCGGTCGCCCGCATCGCCGCTTCCGCCTGGATTGCGACCATGCCGCCCTCGGGAACCTTGACCGTGGCCGAAGGCCCGCCGAGGTCAACCGGCACGGTCGAAGTGGTCGAAGATTCACCGAGCGTGTAGGCGGTCGCGCCCAGCTTCAGCTTCCAGGCACCAACCGCCTTGTCGGCGAGATGGTTGCCGTTAACGGCGCCGAGCTTGATCTTGCCGGCATCGACGGCCCGCGGCGCGATGTCGTCGCGCTTCACCGAGAACTTGCCCTTTAGCGCGGTGGCTGTTCCACCGAGCGCAACGAATAGCGCGAGCATCGAAAGAATCAGCGCCGGCGACGGCAGTCGCCTGCGTCCCCCGTGCCCGTCTTTCCCCTGCACCCTGCCTGTCTGTTCCATCATCCCTCCCTCGGGATTTGTGAGTGTTTCTTCACACTTACCCGGGCACCCGCGCCCGAAACAGACAGGGAAAAAGAAAGCGGCGCCGGATTTCTCCGGCGCCGCAATCGAACTGCTGGCGCTTGATCTCGTTGCCGGCCGGTATTCCCGGCGGCGTTGCGGATCAGGTCTCGGTGTAGAGCGGGCCGTCGCCACCTTCCGGCAGGGTCAGGCGGCCGCCCTTGGCCGTGATCGCGCCGCACTGGACGCAGTTTGAAGCGGTTACGTGAACGTCGACGATCGGGGCATCCGACTCGAGCTGGTCCTCGGGGATCTCGTAAACCTGGGCCGGGCACATCGAAACCCAGGTCTGGGCGATCTCCCGCGGCACCTCGGTCTGGATCCGCACGTGGTTCGGCGCGTCGTCACGGGTCGCGTTGCCCGAGAGGAAGACCGAGGACAGCTTGTCGAAGGTGTACTCGCCGTCCGCCTCCGGGTACTTCTCGGAAGCCTTGCCAAGTTCCATCTTGTAGGTGGCGTCGTCGTGGTTCTTCCAGTGACCGCCCGGGAAGTGACCCTGGGTCAAGGTCATGGTCGAAGCCATGGCGCCGCCGAAGAAGAATCCCCGGGTGAACGGCTGGCTGGCGTTACGGGTCTTGTAGAGG
>JAGQUQ010000053.1 GCA_020438425.1 Solirubrobacterales bacterium | reverse complement strand
CTGTTGATCGCCAGTACTCGAGCATCAGGCGAACGCTTTCGGCTGGACGGACATGATCACGAAGCCGGATTCTATTCCCCGGGGCTTACCGGCGGCGTCCCGCAACTGGCTTTGGCAAGCCTAATTTCCCTCCGGGGAGGGTTTGTGTCTAGTTTCGGGCGGTAATCCGGTCGAGTTCGACCTCGCCGCCTTCCTCCGTGTCCTCCATGACGATGTACGCCAGCGGGGGGCCACCAAAGAAAGTCGCGTTCTCTCCGTCGCCTACGTAGATCGCGGGCCGCTGCCCGCCACCTTCGGTGTGTACCCAGATCTTCTGGCCCTTCTTGAAACCCACGAAGTCCGGAACGTCGGGCTCTCCCGACTCTGATTCGGGCCTGGGCTTGCCGTGCTTGTGCTTGCTCATGCGGGGGAATCTACTCCCGCAACCGGCTTCTGGTTCAGGGGCCCTTGATCAAATCGCCGAGCAGACCGGAAAGAGTCTCCGCGTAGGTGGCCGAAAGGTGTGTCGCGTCCCGGTAGATGACCATCCCGTCGCGGGCCGAACTGCAGGTGCCTCCCGGACAGACCGTCTCCGAGAGATCGATCACCTCTGCACCATCTACCTGCTCCGCTGCGGCAACATCGAAGCCGGGCGGGTTCTTTCTGAAACCCTTGAAATCGCAGGCCCGGGTCTCGTCAGGATGCTCGAGCAGGCAGTCCGGGGGCCTGAATGAAGAGCGCGGGAGGTCCCTGATGACCACCACCCCACCGGGCCTGTCACTGGTCATCTGTTCCAGCTTCCTCAGGGTCCGGGCATAGGCACTTCGAAGCTCGGGTTCACTTTCTTCACGGGTCATCCTCTCCCCGTCACGCCACAGCGCGTAGCCATTCCCGGTGTCAGTGGCGGTGATGACCAGATCCGGCTTCTCGTCAGCAATACGATCAAATGCATTGGCTCTCCACTTGTCGCAGGCTGGCTTGTAGGTCACGTCGGCCGTCAGGCAGTTGCCCCGGAACATGGTGACCAGCCGCCACCCCCGCTCCTCGGCCAGTTTCACAAGCGGCGGGGTGAACTGCATCGCATGCGAGTCCCCCCAGAGAACCACCGACCGTTCGGAAGCCGGGTCTCCGTAGACGCAGGCCCAGGCGTCCGTATACCCGGTTCCGGACCGGCAGCCGTCGAGGATCGCCGGCCCCTTGTCTTCACTGGCGACATCGGGTGCCGGGACCAGGTCGGCGATCGTGGAGTTGCTCTCCGAGCGGCCGCAGCCGGCGAGCAGCAGCAGGGAGATAAAGGCCGCAGCGAGCAGGGAGCCGCCGCGGGCGTGTTTCAGGGATCGGACCACCGATGCAGGGTACGGATGTGAGAGGCGCCTGGCGCCCCGCGCTCAGAAGCCGATCCTTCGACCCAGCCAGTCGGTGAGGCTCCTCGCGAAGGTTGCGGTGAGGTGGTCCGAATCGCGGTAGATCACGAGATTCCCCTCGGCTGAGTAGCACCAGTGGGGCCGGCAAAGCGCCTCGAGGGGATCGATCGCCGGCAGCAGGCCTACCCTCTTCGCGCCCTTGATGTCGAAGCCCGGGCCCCAGCGGCGTTCACGGGCGAAGCGGCAGACTTCGGGGTTCTCGGGGTTGTTGGCCAGGCAGCGCGGCGGCAGGAAAGGGGCGGTCACCTGGTCCCGGATCAGCTTGACCCGCGGTCCCCTTCTGACCAGGCTCGGCAATCCGGAAAGGCGCCGGAGGGTCCGGGTCATCCCCTTTGCGAGGAATCGCTCGCTTGCCTTTCGGGTGAGCAGCTTGCCGCGAACTCTCAAGGTGTACCGGCGGGCTATCGATGTCGAGACGATCACGTGTCCGGGACGCTGGTCGGCAAGATCGGCGAATGCCAGATCCCGCCATTGATCGCAGTTGCTTTCGAACTTGACGTCGGCGACCGGACAGCCGGCACGCAGGAAGGTGACCAGACGCCAGCCCCGGCGTTCCGCCAGGCGTATGAGTGGCGGGCCCCACTGCATCGCGTGGGAGTCACCGAACAGCGCGACCGTGTGGTCGGATTCCCGGTCGCCGTAGATGCACATCACCGGTTCGATGTTTTCCGGTTTCGGCCGACAACCGTCGAAGGCCATCTCTCCCTTGTCCCGTGCCACGAGGTCAAGCGGCGGTATCCATTCGCTCTCGGTCTGGGCACCGGCCGTTCCCACGACCCCGAAGAAAGCTACGACGAGAACTGCGACTACTCCCCTGATCATCCTGATCCTTTTCTGTATGAACCGCATGGACTGGTTTGCGTTTCTGCTCCGGGAACACGTGAACCCGGCCAGGGTTTCGCCGGCTTCTTCTAGAGTGAAGTCATGTCTGAGAGCTTCGCCCACGTATTCGAGCCCGGCGACCCTGATCGCACCCTCCTCCTGCTTCACGGCACGGGCGGTAGCGAGAACGACCTGGTCTCGCTCGGCCGCCAGCTCGCTCCAGGAGCGGGAATCCTCAGCCCGCGTGGCAAGGTGCTGGAGAACGGGATGCCCCGCTTCTTTCGCCGGCTCGCCGTCGGCCAGCTCGACATCCCGGATCTGCTTCTCCGAACCGACGAGCTCGCGGACTGGATCGTCGCCGCAGGGAGCGATTACGGGTTCAACCCGAAGGGAGTGATCGCCCTCGGACTCTCGAACGGGGCGAACATCGCGGCATCGATGCTCTTCCGCCGACCGGAAGTGCTTGCGGCAGCAGCCCTGCTGAAGCCGATGCTTCCCTATCCGCCACCTGAAGATCTCGACCTGACTGATACCCCGGTTCTGGTGATCTCTGGCGGACGCGATCAATTCGTGCCGGCAGAAGAGAGCGAGGCCCTGGTGAAGGCCCTGGAAGCCCACGGTGCCAGGGTCAGCTTTCAGTTCGACCCGGAAGCCGGACACGGTCTCACCCAGGACGACGTCCTGGGCACCGCCCGGTGGCTGGCCGAACTGGCCGGCTAGGCGAAGAGGTTCTTCCCTATATTCGGCCCCATGCCATCCCCCCGCTCGGCCTTCCGTACTCTCGCTGCCGCAATCCTGATCGCCTCAGCAGTCCTGGTGGCTGGCTGCGAGGCCGAGTTCAGCACGGGTGAGGATCAGATCGACGATGCTTCGGCCGAGTTGACCATCAAGCGCCAGTACACCGAGCAGTACCCGGGGCTTGAACTTGTCTCCCTGGATTGCGGCACGACCGACGTCAAGGCTGGCAACACATTTACCTGCGAAGGCAGAAACGACAACGGGGTCGACCTTGATTTCAAGGGAACAGTCGAGGGTGTCGACGAGGAGAACGACAAAGTCAACTTCAGCTGGACGATCACCAGGGCGGTCACCGACGGTTCCGCCTACGAGAAGCCGGCGGTCGAGTCCCTGCGGGGTGTCGGTGCGCCGGTCGCTTCGATGGCCTGCCCGTCTTTCACCATCAAGAAGGGCGAGAAGATCAAGTGCGACGTGGTCATGAGCGACGGATCGATGGCAACCGCCGTCCTCACACTTACCGACAGCAACGGTGCCTTCGAGGTGAGTCTCGATGGTGCTGACAGCCAGAAGTCCTGAACAGGGCAGGGACCCCGGAGGCACCCTGACTATTCTTGACTGATTTACTAGGCTATTTGTCCTATACCTTGCTGTGACCACGTGACCCAGTCAGGAGAAAAATGAGCGAAGAAGAGAAGAAGTACGGAGCCGAGACCAACGCCCTCCACGCGGGCCAGGTGGCTGACCCGACCACCAACGCCCGGGCGGTACCGATCTACCAGACGGTCTCCTACGAGTTCAACGATGCCCAGCATGCCCAGGACCTCTTTGCCCTGGCCGAGCCGGGGAACATCTACACGCGGATCATGAATCCGACCTGGAACGTGCTCGAGGAGCGGATGGCCGCACTCGAAGGCGGTGTCGCGGCGCTTGCCCTGGCCTCAGGTCAAGCCGCCGTCACCTACTCGGTTCTGAACGTCTGCCGGACCGGCGACAACATCGTCGCCCTCTCGACCCTTTACGGCGGCACCTACAACCTCTTCGCCCACACGCTCCCGCAATACGGGATTGAAGTCCGGTTTGTTGATCCGGACAAACCCGAAGATATCTCCCGCCATGTTGACGACAAGACCAGGATGGTCTTCGCCGAGACGATCGGCAACCCGCGCCTCAACGTGGTCGACATCGAAGCCTGGGCCAACGCCGCGCACGCGGAGGGCCTGCCGCTGGTTGTTGACAACACGGTCGCCACTCCGGTCCTGGCGAACATCTTCGAGCTGGGTGCCGACATCGCCGTTCACTCGGCGACCAAGTTCATCGGCGGCCACGGCACGACCCTTGGCGGCGTGATCGTCGACTCGGGCAACTTCGACTGGGTCGCCAACGCCGAACGCTTCCCTGGTCTCACCCAGCCCGACCCGTCCTACCACGGCGTTGTCTGGTCAGATGCCCTCGGGCCGGCCGCATACATCGGCCGGGTCCGGACAGTGCTGCTCCGGAACACCGGCGCGGCGCTCTCGCCGTTCAACGCGTTCCTGCTTCTTCAGGGCCTCGAGACCCTGCCGCTGCGGATGGAGCGCCATTCCGAGAACGCCCTGGCCGTGGCGGAGCACCTTTCCGGCAACGATCACGTGACCTGGGTCAACTACCCGGGCCTGCCTGACTTCAGTCATCACGAGACCGCAAACAAGGTGTTGACCGGTGGCTACGGTGCCCTGGTGACCTTCGGCATCAAGGGTGGCCGGGACGCCGGTCGGAAGTTCATCGACTCGCTTGAGCTCTTCTCGCACCTGGCAAACATCGGTGACGCCAAGTCGCTGGCGATCCACCCGGCGACCACCACTCACTCGCAGCTGAACGACGAGGAACTCGACGAGTCCGGCGTGACCGCGGACACCGTCCGGCTTTCGGTCGGCATCGAGTCGATCGAGGACATCCTGGCCGACATCGACCAGGCCCTCGCCAAGGCCAGCTGACCCCCGGGGAGCCGTGTCACCACGGAAAACAAAGTGGTGAGCGGCACCGGCGTCGGAGTAGTGGAGACCCGGCGGGCGGTCGTCTTTTCAGGCGACCGCCCGCTGACTCTCGCTTCCGGCGCGAGTCTGCCCGAGGTCGAAGTCGCCTACGAGACCTACGGTGAACTGAACGCCGACCGCTCGAATGCGGTCTTCATCTGTCACGCGCTCTCGGGCGATGCCCACGCAGCCGGCATCCACCAGGGCGATGACCCGAACCGGCCGGGCTGGTGGGACAACATCATCGGCCCCGGTCGGCCCCTGGACACCGACCGGCTGTTCGTGATCTGCGCCAACGTGCTCGGAGGCTGCAAGGGAACGACGGGGCCAGCCTCGACAGACCCGGCTACCGGCAAGCCGTACGGATTGAGGTTTCCTCTCATCCAGGTCAGGGACCTGGTCGAAGTTCACCGCGCCCTGCTGCGGGAACTGGGGGTCGAGCGCCTCCTCGCCGCCGTGGGCGGATCGCTCGGCGGGATGCAGGCACTGCAGTGGTCGATCGACTACCCGGAGGAAGTCGATGGTGCCGCGATCATTGCCGCCTCGGCCCGGTTGACCGCCCAGAACATCGCCTTCTCAGCTGTGGCCCGGGAGGCGATCATGCGGGACCCGGATTTCGCGGGAGGCGACTACTACGGAAAGGAGCGGAGGCCCGACCCCGGCCTCGCGCTGGCACGGATGATCGGACACATCACGTATCTGTCCGAGGAGTCGATGCGAGAGAAGTTCGGACGCAGGATCCAGGACGCAGAGGTACCCCGGTTCGGTTTCGACGTCGACTTCCAGGTCGAGAGCTACCTCCATTACCAGGGGCAGTCTTTCGTCGAGCGCTTCGACGCCAACACCTACCTCTACATGGGACGGGTCATGGATTACTTCGACCCCTTCGAGGATCCGGTCTACGTCCAAAGCCAGATCTCCCGGGGCGAGACCAGTTTCCTGGTCCTCTCATTCGATTCCGACTGGCGCTTCTCGACCGAGCATGCGAGGGTCATGGCCTCGGAGCTTCGTGGCGCCGGCGGCACCGTCACCTTCCAGGAGATTTCCTCCCCGCACGGCCATGACTCGTTTCTTTTCGCCGACCCGCCTGAGTACCACCGGACGGTCACATCCTTCATCGACCGCCTCGCAGGCCAGAGGGGCATCGGAAGCCGGGGGGACGCATGAGACCGGATCTGGACATCGTCGCTTCGCTGGTCTGCTCCGGACAGAGGGTCCTCGATCTCGGCTGTGGTGATGGTGCCCTGCTCGAGAACCTGATCAACGAGCGTGAATGCTCGGGCCTTGGGGTCGAGCGGGAGCTGGATGACTTCCACGCCTGCATTTCGAGGGGAGTTCCGGTGACCCAGGGTGATCTGGAAGCCGAGCTGCCTAGGTTTTCCGAGGGCGAGTTCGATGTCGCGGTTCTCTCCCTGACCCTTCAGGCAGTTCGTCATCCGGACAGGGTGCTGACCGAGATGAAGAGGGTCGCCGCACGACTTGTCGTTTCGCTTCCCAACTTCGCCCACTGGCGCCTGCGAGCAACGCTGACGGTTCGAGGCCGGATGCCGGTGACCGACTCCCTGCCCTACCAGTGGTTCGACACTCCCAACATTCACCTCTGCACGATCCGGGACTTCGAGAGCCTGGCTCGTGACCTGGGTCTCGGGATCGATCGGCGAATCCTGATCGACGCCACCGGAAACAGGGTCGGGGGCCTGGCGAACCGCGCTCCGAACCTGCTGGCCGAAAGAGCCGTTTACTCGCTGGAGACCTGACCGTCCGCTGATTGGTGCTTGAACCTCGGGGACAGGGGTACAGAGTTCCTGGTAGGTGCGGCGACCGGGTCCCAGCGGCTTTCTACCTTGAAGGTTCCCGCTCGGGTCTAAACGACCAACCGCGATGCGGCGAGGCGTCCGATCGCACTTACCGACCGCTAGCCGGCGGCGACACCCCGAAGCTGATCAAGCCGGTGATCGGCGCGCTGTACCGATGTGACTTCCTGCCACGTGAGGCGTAGTCCGTCCTTTTCGAGCGTCCGGTAACCGTCGGGGGTCGCTGCTCCGGTTGCGGCGGTCACCGCGAGAAGAAAGAACCGTGGCGGATCAGGGTTGCTGGTCGCGTCGATCCAACTGCTCAGGTGACCCGGTGTGCCAACCGAAAGCTCTCCTTGCCAGGCGAGCTGGGCCCGACCGTTGAAGGGAACTTCAAGCCGGCGCCGCAACTCTTCAGGATTCTCCCGGGTCAGCCCTGAGTGCTGCGCGTACCCGGATGCAAAAGCCTCCAGCCCCCACGGGATCGCGCTGGAATCGATCCGGTCGTCCGTTGCTTCCTGGCCCACCTTCAGGCCGATCCGGTTCGCGGCGAGTACGCCAATCCCGACCGACACCACCGCGATAACGATCGCGATCGGCATCGGATAATCGTCAAAGACAAGGCTCAGGATGAGGCTTCCGGCAGCGACCAGAAGACTGAAGATGATCAGGGCCGCCGCGACTATCCCGTAGACCTTCCACCCTGTCTTCTTCCCGTGAGGCTCAACGTCCTTCCGGTAGCGCTCCTGGGCTGCGACAACGCTGACCGGAGGCCGCTCCCAGCCGACCAGATCCGCACCTGCGCGGACCCACCGGTCTCGAGCGTCAGGCTCGGGAAGGGGCAGGGGCGTGGCTGGCTCCACCTTTGGCGATGATCTGGCCACATCAGCGAGCCCTTCGGCGAGCGCAGATGCGAAGCGGCAAAGCTGGTCAAGCTTATTGCCGCTCGTGACTGCCCGATCCTTGACCCAGACGGCAAGGACTCCACACACGTACTCGACCTCGATCCTCGAGGTCGGCAGTCCATCGAGGAAGCGGGTGGCAGCCGAAGCGATCCGTCTCACCCTCTCGTCCGGTTCGGCCGGGAAGCTGACCCAGCGCATTCCGCCAGCATCCTCGCTTCCCTTTGTCGCCGGCACGACACCATCAAGAGGACCCTTGAGCTCGCCGGAACCTCCAAGCGTAATGGCGGCCTTGACTCCACCCTCCCCGGTCTGGAATCCATTCAGGTTGAAGACCGGTTTGGCCCGCCAAGGCAGGTCCGCGTACACGACCGTGTCGGTGATCGCGATATGGCGATGCTCCTGACCCGCGCCCTGGTCGATCAGGTAGACGTGATGACCGACCTTTCCGTCGAGTCCGCCCGGGAGTTGCCCACTGCTTACTCCGAGCGTCTGCCGTTCCGGTCGTTTCCGGTTGGAACCTGTAAGCGTGACCGAACCACGGTCAGATACTTCCCGGATTGACGCGCGATGAGCCCCGACACCGACCCCGTTTCGGAGGCGGTCGGTGACTGGTGGCAATGTGTCCTCTTCAACCCAGTGAAGGCCACGTTCGGTGGCCCACTTCTGAAGCCCTTCCGGTTCAGGTCCGCTCATCGTGCCGCAGAATAGACGGACCAGGATGACCGTTCGGCCCGATCGGGGCCACAGAAGCAAGCGCCTCCGCGGCGTCGGTGACCGCTTTCTCGAAGGGGTTGCCAGGGTCCAGCCCCGGCATGGCCGGTACAGAGTCCCTCCCCTGAGCGACATCTTCGAGTCCGTCGCCGATCGACCTCATTGCGGCGGTTCCCCCTGCCGTCAGTCTGGATTGGTCCCGGGCGGGATCGAGCTCGGCTGAGGCGGCATAGGCCGTCGCCGTCACGAGTCCGTCCATCACCCTTGATGCCGACCGCGCCTCGGTTCCGTTGCTTCCAGGCTCGAGTCCGACCGCCTTGATCATGTCTCCGGCATTGACCGTTGCCAGAGCCGCGGCAGCCCGTGAATCAACCAGAGCGGGCTCCGGCCTTCCACACCGGACTGCATCCACGTAGTCGGCCATCCCCTTTGCCGCTAGCCCAAGCCGGCTGTAGGCGAGCGGGAGCGACCGGGTCGGGACGACCAGAACGGCGAGTGCGACACAGACGCCGGCAAGCAAGGTGAAGCCGACCCGGGTGGTAGCGGAAGAGATCGCCGGGTTGCCAGCGAAAGTGACCAGGGTGAAGAACAGAACCGTCGCGCCAAGGGTGCCGATCGTGTAGTTGGCCTGGATGAAAGCGAAGACCAGGAACGCGGAAAGCCCGACGATGACCGTGACAACGGTGGCGGTCGAGCCGAAGGCTTCGAACGTTGCGACGAACACAAAGGCTCCCGCGAGCGTTCCCGCGAGCCTCGCTACCAGTCGGGTGGCCGACCCGGCGAGATCCGGCTTCATCACCCAGGCCACGGTCATCGGAAGCCAGTAGCTGTCCTCGAAGCCCCGCATTTTCGAGAGAGCCACCGCCAAAGTGATCACCGCAGCCAGCCTGATCGCGTGGCGGACGAAGACCCCTGTGGTGTCGTTCCGCTTCCACAGGCGGGAGACATCGTCATGCGGACCCGAGAAGGTCAGTTTCACCCCGAAGGCTGGCCCCAACGGCCACGGCCTTCGTTCCACGAGTGCGATTGCCCGCAGCAGGTCGTCGTGGATTGAAAGGACCGCCGACCAGGCGACATCGGGCATCCGCGGCGCACCCCTCACCGCTTCGTCGAGCTCTGTGGCCCTGACCTTCAGCTTTTGCCGGAGACGCGGGATCTCGAGAACTGTGGAAACCGCAAAGCAGGCGCTGGCCGCCGATTGGTAGAAGCGAAGAATGAAATCCTCGGCTTCGGGGGAGAGATCGATGTTCCGGTGCTCGAGCAGAAACGTGCCGACTCTCACCCTCTCGCAGATCTGAACCAGATCGTCGAGCCAATCCCGTGTGGCACCCTCCGCTCTGCTCTCGCGGATCAGTTCCCGGGAAAGCCCGACCTTGGCCGCCAGGGAGGCTGATCCGACTTCTATCTGCCGGTCCTGGAACGTGAGCGCGAGTGCCCTGTAGGCGACCGAAATTTCTCCTCGAACCGATCCGAGGCGACGGGTAAAGACCGGCGCCAGCGACACCGCAGCCTGAAGGGCCGCCCCCGCCAGCAGAAGCAGGGCGACCTGCGGGGCGTCGGCGGGCACGTAGACCGTGCCGGCGAAGATGATGAAGACCACCAGCGCCAGTACCCCCGCCGTTGCGGCGCGAGGACCGATGACTCCCAGGTAGCCGCAGACCAGACTGACGAGCATGGCCACGAAAACGTGAAGGCCATACGAAGTGGCGACCAGCGCTCCGATCACCCCGGCACATGCGTTCATCACTGCGACGATGCCTATGGCGCGGGCCCTCATACCCAGGGTTCCACGAGGATCTGAGAGACCGGCGAACAGGGCACCTATAGCGAGGGCCGTCGCGTGCTTGGCCTCGCCGAAGATCACGGCCAGTGCGACCGCCAGGGCACAAACCAGAGCGCTTCGGAGGGGGCCAATCCAGCGGACGCCAGCCCGATCGGTCTCGAGCGCCGAACGAAGGTTCCGCCTTATCGAATCGACCTGGTCCCCAGACTGGTCGGTTCGGACCTCACAGCTCGAGTGACTCCATTACGCGTCTCGTAACGACCCGATCGCCGCCATTCCTCTTGGCTTCGTACATGGCTGCGTCGGCGGCCTCGACCACCTGGGCCCAGTCAAGCCGGGGGTCGTCGACGAGGACAGCCCCGACCGAGACGCTGGGCCGGAAATCGAGATCCAGATCAACGGTTCTGGCAGCGGCGGCGATTCGTTCTGCGATCGCCTCCAGCTTGCGGGCGTCGCAGGACGTCACGACGACGGCAAACTCATCACCGCCCACTCGGGCAACTGTGTCCTCGCCCCTGAGCGTGCCCTTCACCGCCGCACCGACTTCAACGAGCGCGACATCCCCGAACTTGTGCCCGAAGGTGTCATTGATCTTCTTGAAGGAGTCCAGATCGAAGAGCAGGACGCCGAACGCACCGCACTGGTCCAGGTCCCTCGACATCAGGCGGGCCCCGAGCTGCTCGAACGCCGCCCGGTTTGGCAGCTTGGTCAGGAAGTCCTTGAGCGTGCGGGCGACCAGACGCTCACGTGAGGCGACCTGGGCGAGGGGACCGGCCAGAACCTCGAGCTTCTCCTGAAGCTCGGCGAGCAGTTCCCGATGGTCGGTCTTGAGACTGAGCAGGGACGGCACGGTTGCGGTTAGCAGGCCGAACTCCTCCTGGGCGGCCACGAGCGGTACGCAAAAGGTCGCGTAGTCGCTCGGAGAAACATGCTTGCAGCCTCCGAGCTCGAGGCCCGGCTGGCTGAAGTTGACCCGGCCTTCCGTTAGCGCAACACAGCTCGAGCGAAGGAACGAATCCCGGTCGGCCGGGTCCAGTTCCGCTCCGTCATCGAACTCGACCATCCGATGTTCACGTTCCTCACCCACGAGGTAAAGCTTGGTGAGGATTGTGGGGTCGGTTTCGGAGACCGACTCCCGGATCACGTCCAGGGCATGGGAGAGCTCGGCCTGATCGATAACCCTTTCGGCCACATCGGTCAGGACCTTGCGCGTCTTGCGCGACTGGTTCAGCCCGTCGAGACGCTTCTCGAGACGTTCGACTTCATGCTCCGCCTGATCCGCGTGCTCCTCGGCGAGGGAAGTTGCCACGGAACTGGTCAGCATCGAGATGATCGGCTCGATCTCGTCAATAACCTGGCGGTCGAATCCTTCCGGACGATTGGCCAGGGCGATCATGCCGACGGGCCCGTTTTCGGTACTCAGCGGAATTCCGGCGAATGACTCAAGCTGGGGGTGGCCTTCCGGCAGGCCCCGGGATCTCGGATCGGACGACGGATCATTGGACAGCACTTCTCGCCCGGTGAGGATGGTGTAGCCGAACAGGTTGTCGAGGTTCCGGAAGTCGAGTCCCTTTTCGAGGTACTCGTCGAATACTTCGTGCGACCAGTCGTTCCAGGCGATGTTCGTGACGGCCAGCATAAGCAGGTAAGGCTTCCGCTCTTCGTCCATCATGGTGCGGCCAATGAAGCCGAATTCGGAGCCGGTGATCTCGATCAGCCGGCTGATCGCGGTTTGCCACCACTCACGGCTGAGACCACGTTCGATGAATGAGGCCTGAAGCTCCGCAACAGACTCGAAGACCCGCGCCTGACGCTTATGCTCGGCCTTCTCCCGGTTGGCTCTCGTCACATCTCTGGCGCTCGCCACGAAGAGTCCGAGTTCCGGATCGAGGCATGCGTTCCATTCAAGTTCGTGCCAGGACCCGTCAGCCGCCCGGTACCGGTTCTGGAACTCGATGAGGTCTGCGCCTTCGAGGAGCTGACTCACCGCTCCCTCGGTCGATGCAACATCGTCGGGATGAACGAAGTACAGGAAGGGTCGAGCCCTCAACTCGCTCGCCGACCAGCCAAGCTTCTCGGTCCAGCGGTCGTTCACGAGAATGAGGTTCTCCGAATCAGCGATGCAGGCCATGTCCGGCGTGGTCCTGAAAAAGGTCTCGCCTAGTTTGGATATTTCCTCGTGTCGCTCCAAAACCGGTCAGCCACAAACTGGAGAGCTAGCTGGTTCGTCGGCGTCGGGTGCCTGGCCGACTTGGATGAAATCCTACCGATGATTTCTGCGGCAGTTATGGCTCCGACAGCTTCGTTGAGTTCAGGATCGCCGGAGTATGGTTCGGTACATGCCGGCGCAAGAAGAAACTCCGCAATCCGAAGGCCTGCCCGGGCTGCCTGACCCGACCTTCGCGGGTGGCAAGAGGGCGATCACCACTGATCCGGTCGTCGGCTCACCAGACCGGACATACCCTGAGGTCTTTGTTCCCGGTGAGGAGGAGCTTGAGGATGGTGAGCTTCGCGTAACCGTCCTTGGCAGTGGAAACCCCTGGGTCACCCGGGCCCAGGCCTCCGGCAGCATTCTTGTCGAAGTCGGCAACAGGGAACGTGACCTTCTGATTTTCGACCTCGGCACGGGATCGCTAGCGAATTTCGCGAGCCTGAAACTTCCGGTCAACGCGCTCGACAAGGTCTTCATCACCCACCTTCACGCGGATCACATCGCCGACCTGATCACGCTCTTTGGCAGCTACCGGAAGAGCGGCAGGGTTGACCGTGGCGTGAAGGTCTGGGGGCCAAGTGGCTCGGAGGAGCGCCTGGGAACGAAGCACTTCGTGGAAGCAATTCGCGAGGCTTGCCAGTGGGATTCCGACTCAACCCGGTCGATTCACGCCGCGGAGAGCTTCGACTTGTCGGTGGATGAGTTCGACTATTCGCAGACCCAGGTGATCTACGAGGAGAACGGGGTCACCATTAGTTCTTTTCCTGTGATTCACGCACTCTCGGGCGCGGTCGGTTACAGGATCGACTTCGCGGGGCTTTCTTTCGTCCATTCGGGTGACACGCGCCCTGGCTGGCCACTGGTCCGGGCCTGTGAGGGAAGCACCATCGACCTGCTTATCCACGAATGCTTCCCCCCGGCCCAGGCAATCGCTACATCGATGGACATGCCGGTCGAGCGAGCGGAGGTAGTGCTCAACCAGGCCCACACGTCACCGCGGGGCGCCGGAAAGGTCTTCGACCTGGTCAAACCCCGAATGGCCGGGTTGTGGCACACCGTTGTGACCCCGGCCGGCACACCCCTGATCTTCGACGAGCTGCGCAAGGTCTACGAAGGGCCGGTAGTCCAGACCCAGGATCTGACGGTCTTCAACCTCACCAGGGAAGCGGTTGTCGTGCGACAGGCGGAAGTTGAAGCCCAGCCTAGACCTGTCCCTGGAACGCCCCGATCGGAGCCCAAGGCCCGCCCTCCGGCGCAGCCAGACTGGTGGGAAGACGCCTTGATACCCCTGGACGACGTCAACTCCCTGCCCTGAGGGCTCTGAAACAGCGTCTCCCCCTGACGTTCTAAATGGAGCCAGCCGGGATCGAACCGGCGACCTCCTGCTTGCAAAGCAGGCGCTCTGCCAACTGAGCTATGGCCCCGCGAGAGTCAGAGACGGGATTCTAAGGCTTGAGCAGCGAGGTGCTCAGTCGCCGAAATCGAAGTCTTTGGGTTCCTTCTGCTCGAACCAGAGCTGATCGTGCTCGGGGGTTTCCTCGAGGAAATCGGGAGTCGCCTCCAGCACGTCGTCCTGATCGAAAAAGTCGGCTTCTCCTGAAGCTTCTTCATCGCCGGTTTCGGGTTCTGCTTCTTCCACCGGCTGGTTCTCGGTTGCAGCGTCTTCGTAAAGGAGCTCGGCCGAGTCCTCTTCGACGAGGTCGGCCTCCCCTGAATCGGCCTCCGGCTCGGTCTCGGCCTCCACTGGCTCTTCGAAATCGATCTCACCTGAGTCGGCCTCATCGGGAATGCTGTACTCGACGGTCTCGCCCCCGGCCGCTGCGACCTCTCCACTTTCTAGCGCCCGGTCGAGTTCATCGGAAAGGGAGCTCTCGCTGAGGATGTCGATCTCGTCCTCTTCCGCAATCGCGGCATCGACGTCGTAATGCTCAGTCGGGTGACTGGCCAGGTGATGGCGTTCGGCTTCGAGCATGTCGCCGGCGTCGCCCTCCTGCGCAGGTGCCTCGGGGGCCGGCTCGGGCTTGGCCTCCGGCGACTCGACTGTGGCCGCGTCGGTGGTTTCCGTGGATGCGCCGGCTGCGGCTTCAGGAGCCTCGGGGATCGGGTGCTCAGCGAAAGTCGCCTCGGGATCCGCGGGTGCCACGGCTTCCTCCGGGGGCTGTTCTGGCGACTCCTGGGCTGCCTTGGCTGCCGCGTCGGCTTCACGCTGGCGGGTCGCCTCAAAAACCTTGTCAAGCTGGTCACCCTCACCGGCCGGCGAGGTGACGCTCGACCCGGGGCTGATGATCTGGGTTTCGGCCTCGGAAGATGCTCCTGGGCTGGTTGCGTCGGGTCGTTCTGCCTCGCCGAAGGCCTCGTCCTCGAGCCCCTTCAGTTCGG
>JAGQUQ010000052.1 GCA_020438425.1 Solirubrobacterales bacterium | reverse complement strand
TGACCAGTTCGCCCTTCTCGTCGGAGGAAACCACGCCGATCGCGTTGGCACCGGCCGCCTTGCAGAGCTGGACGGCGAAAACGCCGAGACCGCCGGCCGCTCCCCAAATCAGGACGTTGTGTCCAGCCTGGATCTTGGCCTGGTCCATCAGCATCCGGTAGGCGGTGAAGTAGGTGAGGCCGTAGGAGCTGGCTTCGGCCCACGACAGGTTCTTCGGGCGCGGCAGCAGCTGCTGGGCCTGAACCTTGGTGAACTGGGCGAAGGATCCCCAGGTGGTCTCGTAGCCCCAGATCTTCTGGCTCGGGGCGGCCATCGGGTCGAGGCCGTGTACCTCGACGTCCTCGTATGAGGCCTGGTTGCAGTGGACGACCACTTCGTCGCCGACCTTCCAGCGGGTGACGCCCTCGCCAACCTTCCACACGATCCCGGAGGCATCCGAGCCGCCGATGTGGTGGCCGTACTCGGGGTGATCGCCGTAGGGGAAGACGGAAACGGGCTCGGCCAGTCCGGCCCAGACGTTGTTGAAGTTGACGCCGGCTGCCATCACGCGGACGATTACTTCGAAAGCGCCCGGCTCCGGGGTCTCGATGTCTTCGAACTGGAAGGCCTTGGTCGGCTCGTTGCCCTCGGTCTCGGGGCGGATGACCCAGGCGGCCATCTTCTCGGGGAGCTCTCCCGGCTCCACGTCAAGCTTGCTCACATCAGCGAGGTCTACAGACACTTCGTTCCTCTCGGGGGTTGAAAGTTCCGCTGGATGGTACCTATCCGAGGCGCCATCAGGCAGAGCCCCTCCCAACCATTTTGAGTTCCGATGGGAGGGACGGGTTTCCACTGTCATCCGGCACGGACCGGTTGACGCGCAGATGTTCTAGGGGGTGAGGACGTCGCTGCCGGAGGAGACACGGCTGACGCCCACGTCCAGTCTCGCCGTGCCCGAGCTCGCCGGTGAGCTGAACAGGTAGACATCCGTGGGCAGCGACATGAGAATGGAGCCTGAACCGCCGGGGGTGAGATCGATCTCCTGATCGATGTCACCACCCTGAATGCGAAGCGTCGTGGCCTCGTCGGTCAGGTTGGCGATCGCCACCTTCACATTGGCTGGAACCTCGCGGTCGGACTGGTTCTGGGGGGCGTTCGCGTTCTGATTGAGATACGGCTGGCGGGCTCCGGGCTCGCCGACGCCACGGCCGATCGCCGCTTTCGCCTCGATCTCATCCTCGCTTACCGCGACGCTCACCACCGTCGGCAGCGGGGGACGGGCCTTGTTCTCATGTGTCGAATTGCCGCAGCCCGCAAGTACTGCGCATGCAGCCAAAAGGGCGGCGGCTGTGACCCAGGTTCCCCTCACGGTCCGAAATCTACCCCACAGCATGGCGTCAACCGGTCCAGACCGACTCCCGGGCCTCGAGCATCTCGTTCAGCTGGTGCTGGATGCGGGCCCGAATCTGCTCGCTGATCACCTGGATTTCGGCCGGATCATCGATCGTTTCCACCGGATACTCGGCCATGTCGATCGGCTCCATGAACCGGATCTTGAACTTGGAAGGCATGTACATGAGCGGCGCGGCCAGCCCGAAATGGGGAAAGGACGGAGTCAAGGGAAAGTAGATGAGCCCGGAGAGCTTCTGCAGCAGCTTGAAGTGGGCGAAGATCGGCATCGCTTCCTCGGCCCCGATCAGGGCCACCGGGACGATCGGCACCCGGGCGCGGATCGCGGTCCGGACGAAACCGCCCCGGCCGAAGCGCCGCAGCTTGTATCGCTGCCAGTAGAGCTTGCGGGTGCCCTTCTGGCCTTCGGGGAAGACCACCGCCAGGCGGCCTTCGTCATGGAGCAGGCGCTGGGCGTTCTCGCGGTGAGCCGGAACCAGCCCCATCTTGTTGACCAGCATCGAAACCCCGGGATAGCCCTTGAACCAGTGCTCGCCCAGCATGTAGAGGGGGCGCGGAGCGGGATGCTCGTTGCGGATTGCCTGCATGATCATCGGCGCGTCCGGGGGCAGGGCGCCGGAATGGTTGGAAACGATCAAGGCTCCGTCATCGGAGGGAATGTTCTCGATCCCCTCGACCTCGACCCGGAACCAGTACCGGTAATAGAAGTTCAGGATCGGTTCCATCAGCGAGACAACCGTCTCGGAGCGACCCCAGTCGTCCAGCGCCCGGTCCGGTTCGGCAGCCGGCAGCAGGTCACGGAGGTCGGCCAGGCTCAACAACTCTTCGGCGGCCCGTGAAGCTTCGGCTGCGGCAGCCTCGCGGGCGTTCGCGAAATCGTCCTGGCTGGGATCCCAGACAGGGCTTTCTTCGTGATCCGGATCGCTCTGGCCCGGGGACCGCCCGTTCCCGTTCTGCTCCTGGCCGGTTCCGCCGAACAGGGGACTGTCAGAACCGAGCCGGCCACCGCCAAGTCCCTGCCGGCGCACCTCGCTCACAGTTCCAGGCTTTCGATGAAAGGAAGCTCGACGACTTCCGCCTCGATCGGGCCGCCCGTGGTCTCGATCTCGACCACCGAGCCGGGTTCGGCTTCCTTGCGAAGGATCGCCATCGCGATTCGGCCGGAGGCGGGGGAGATCGCCACGGTGCCGATCTGCCCTAGCTCGCGATCTCCCAGCCGAACCGCGTCACCGGCGGTCACCTGGCCGACCGGTCTCAGGCCCCGAAGGTGCCGGTTCGGCCGCCCCTTGTAGTGAAGTCGGGCGACCGGTTCCTGGCCGATGTAGCAACCCTTGGTGAAGCTGATCGCCCGATCGACGATCCCGGCCTCGGCCGGCATGTTCGACTCGTTCATGTCGGCACCGAAACGAGGCCGGCCGCGTTCAACGCGGAGGATCTCCAGGGCCGTCTCGGAAACCGGAATCGCCCGATCCTCTTCGAGCTGGGCAAGAACCGCCGCTCCGTCCTCCGGGGCGGCAATCACATCGAGGCCCAGCCAGGTGGCCACCACCAGGCATTCCGCTCCGGCAATCGTCGCCCGGGTGAAGTCGTTCTCGCTTCCAGGCGCGCGCCCGGTCACTTCGAAGGCGGCGGGCCCGACCAGCGAGAAGAGGCTTCGGCCTGTTTCGGTCACATCGACCTTGCGGCCGATCTTGTACATCGAGAGATGCTTGAAGAGGGCCGGCCCCGCCGACTTCTCGGCGTCGATCAGAAACGAGTCCTCCGCCAGCCTCAGAATTCGCATGTCGGCCTGAAGATGTCCCTTGCGGTCGAGCAGGGCCGCGTAAACGCCTGAACCGGCGGCGAGTTCCTCCGTCTCGTTGGTGACCTGGCTCTGAAGGTACTCGGCCGCGTCCGGTCCGCTCACTTCCAGCCAGGCCCGGCCAGAGCGGTCGATCAGGCCGCATTCCTCGCGGATCTGCCGGTACTCGGCGTCGAGATCGGGTTCGGTCACCGAAGTCATGGACCGATTCTACGGCCGGGCGGGTTCTGCGTCCGGCCGTCGATCCTCGATCGGTAGGCTTGGAAGCGATGGCTCTCGCGCAGAACTTCCAGGAAGTCCTCGATTCGATGCCGGGCGACTGGACCGACCTCGAGTTCGATCTCAGGATCGATGACGAGGACCGGTACATCGACGCCTCGGTTCACCTCAGCATGATCAACGCCCAGCCCTACTCGCGGTCGGAGTGGCACTGGCGGGTTCCGGTGGCCCACAGTTTCGGCAAGGCTGCCGCCCCGGAAACCGTGCTCGGAGTCCTGCATCGGCTGGACAACGAAGGCTTCACCGGCGAGCTTGTTCTCCGGGAAGTGCGCGAAGGTCGCTCCGAGGTGGTTCAGATGTGGGGCCGCCCGGAAAGCGTTCGCGAAGAGTTCCGCCAGCGTCGATCGATCTGAGTTCGTCGTGGCGCGGGTGCTGGCACTGGTCCCGGACCTGATGCTTTCGAGCAAGGTCAGCGCCATGCTCGGGGCGGCGGGGCACGAGGTCACAGTTGCTTCGGGCACGCCCGAACCGGTTGGTTTCGACTACGACCTGGTGGTCTGCGACCTCGAGGCGATCGACCCCGGTCCGGTGGCCGCCCTGCCGGCCCCGGCGATCGGTTTCTACTCGCACGTCGATGTTGAAACCCGCGACCGGGGACGGAATGCGGGCCTGGACCTTGTGATTCCGAGATCCAGAATGGCCCGGGAACTGCCAGACCTTGCTGCCCGGCTGCTGCCCTGAAGGCAGGATTCGGGTCTCTGGCGGCGTATATTTCAGGGCCCACACCAAGCGACCCCGAATTGCGTAGTGACCGATCGGCACCGGGCGTGATTAGACTGACCCGGCTCGCCGTAACGGCAGGGCGCAATCGACACAAGCCACGGGAGGTTTGACTTTCATGCAAGATCGCGGTCTCGCCGCATACATCGCCGAACTACTCGGAACGTTCTTCCTTGTTTTCGGAATCACTCTGGTCGGCGTGCTTTTCATTGCCGTGGGCGACAACGCCTCCTTCGGCTCTGACTTCGCGGTCGTCGGTCTGACCTACGCCTTCATCCTGACGGCGCTGATCTTCGCCTTCGGTGGAGCCAGTGGTGGCCACTTCAACCCCGCGATCACTCTCGGCGCTGCGCTGATGAAGAAGATCGCCCCGGTCGACGCGGTGATCTACATCCTGGCCCAGCTTTCCGGTGGTGTTCTCGGCGCCCTGCTGACCAAGGGTCTGCTTGAGGACGAAGGCCGCGCCGCCAACTACGGCGCGGTTTCGATCAGCCCGCTGCTGAGCGGCAACTTCGCCGGCGCAGTGGTCGAGTGCCTCGGCACCTTCCTGCTGGTGCTGGTCGTTCTCGCGATCGCCCTCGGCGTCCGCGCGGTCAAGGACTGGGCCCCGCTGGCCATCGGTCTCACCCTCGGTGTGGTCGGCCTGATCCTGGTTCCGCTGACCGGCGGTGCCGTCAACCCGGCCCGCTGGTTCGGACCGGCCCTGGTCTCCGGCGAGTGGGGCGGCGTCTGGCCGTACCTGGTCGGCGAGATCGTCGGTGCCATCCTGGCCTTCGTGGTCTACAAGTTCATCATTGCCCCGGGAGCCGGTGGTTCTCCGGAGAAAGAGGCGAAGAAGCCGTCGACGATCCCGTCGCCGGAAGCCTGAGCCTCAGGCAAACCGAATCGAAAGGGCGGCCCTCCGGGGCCGCCCTTCTTCGTTAACCGGCGATTGCCTGGCCGAGGGCGACCGCCGCGAAGCCGAGGATTGCCGAGAGGGCGATGTTCAGCCAGGCAAGCTTTGCCAGGTCTGCCCTGGCGAGCAGGTGAGTGTCGAGAATCCAGGTCGAGAACGTGGTGAATGACCCGATCAGTCCTCCGGCGACGATGACCAGGGCCTGACCTTCGAGCGAACTGCCGGCAACCAGTCCGACCAGGAAGGCTCCGAGCAGGTTGACCAGAAGGATCCCGGTCGGGAAAGAAGATTCCTGACGACGCGAGATTTCAGCGTCGATCAGGTACCTGGCGCCAGCCGCGAAGCCACCGGCGAGCGCGACCGCGATCCAGCCGAACAGGGTCATGCAGGAGCTCCCCGCCGGGTCTCGGCGGCCACCCCGCCGGCCCTGAGGGCGAGGTAGCCGGCCGCGAGGCTGGCAATCAGATACCCGGCCGCGAGCGTGAACTCGCCCGCATCGACCATGTTGAAGAGTTCGAGCTGCATGGTCGAGAAGGTGGTCAGGGTTCCGCAGATGCCGGTCGCAAGGAAGGGGTGATGAAGCCGCTCCGGCCCATGGTCCCGAAGCGCGGTGAAGACATAACCGATCAGGAAGGCGCCGATCAGGTTCACCGCCAGGGTTGGCCAGGGCCAGGCATCCGCCGGATGGGGGAATGCCTCGGACAGACCGACCCGCAGCAGGGCCCCGATCATGCCGCCGGCGTAGATCGCGGCAAGTTTTCCGAAGGGATGGCGATTCGGCATCAGAGCAGAAAAATACCCCGGACCCGAGCGGATCCGGGGTATCGGTCAAGCCGGACGCGTTGACTACTTGACCGTCAGCGTGCCTTTCATGCCGGCTTCCTCGTGCCCGGGCAGGGAGCAGTAGAAGGTGTATTCGCCGGCATCGACTTCGAACTCGGTGGTCGTGCTCTGGCCGGTGATGACGTCGGTTGCTCCGACTTCATTGCCGTCGGCGTCCTCGAAAACTGCGTCGTGCCCGACCGGAGATTCATTCGTGAAGTCGAGGGTGACCTTTCCGGGCTTGGCCGAGAGCTCGGTCGTGTCATAGGCGAGCGCACCGGAGGGATCGGCGGCAAGCGTCAGCACCTGGGCGGAACCGCCGGAGTTTCCTCCCGCGTTCGAGCTGTTGTCGGCCGGCTGGGTCTGGGTTGTGGTCGTATCGGTCGATCCGCTGTCGTCGGAAGAATCGTCGCTGCCGCAGCCCGCGAAGACGAGCGCGCCGACGGCCAGGGGAACGGCCAGGAACTTCAGGGAAGCTTTCATGTGAACTCCTTGGGTGGGAAGGACGCGTGGTATCAGCCTATCCGTGTCATACGTCGGGCAAGGGCCGACGGTTCACTGCGGTAGGTTGAACTTCCGATGCGCCGGGTCACCTTTTCCCGCAACTACACGATCTCCCTTTCTCGGACCTGCCAGTGCTACTGCAAGTACTGCGCCTTTGCCACCCATCAGGCCCATGTCCACCCTCCGGACGAGGTGGAGCGAATGCTGGACGAAGCCGTCAGGCGTCGGGCCAAGGAATTGCTCTTCCTGACTGGAGAGAAGCCAGAGGTGAACCCGATCGTCAGGGAGCAGCTGAAGAGCTGGGGGCATGAGGACTTCACCTCCTATGTGGTCTGGGCCTGCGAGCGGGCAATGGACCGGGGGATACTTCCCCACACGAACATCGGGGCGATCGGGGAGGAAGATCTCGCCCGGCTCCGTGAGGTGACCGCCTCTCAGGGCCTGATGCTCGAGTCGGCTTCCGAGCGTCTGATGGAGACGGTTCACGCCGGATCCCCGACCAAGCATCCGGCCCACCGCCTGAAGACGATCGAGGCGGCCGGCAGGCTGAAGATCCCCTTCACGACCGGCATCCTGGTCGGGATCGGAGAGACGCCCGAAGAGCGAACCGAGTCGCTCGAGGCCCTGGCCGCCCTGCAGAAGAAGTACGGCCACATCCAGGAAGTGATCATCCAGAACTTCGTCCCGCATCCCCGTTACTACGGGCAGGAACCGGCCGATATTGCCGCCGAGGCGTCGGACCGGCGCTGGAAGGAATCGGGAACCGTGGTCAGCCTGGATTCGGGAATCGAGCCGGTCGCCAACGAGCCCGAGCGCGACGAACCGGGCCGCCCGATGATCCCCCTTCCTGACTGGGCCTGCCCGGTCTCGATCGAGGAGCTCAAGGGCCTGATCCGGGAAACTGCGCGCCTGATGCCCGACGTCGGGGTCCAGGTGCCGCCGAACCTTTCGGATTGGTGGGCGGATCTGGTCGAGGCGGGTGCCACCGACCTCGGAGGCCTCTCGGCCAACGGGGACCACATCTCGCCGGAGCATCCCTTCCCGAGTCCGCATCAGGTGCGCAAGCAGCTTCAGCCTCTGGGCTACGCATTGACCGAAAGGCTTTGCGTCTATCCGCAGTACATGAACGCCGAGTGGATGGAGCAGGGTGTTCTCGACGTGATCAAGCTCAAGTACTGGAGCTTCATCCCGAGGCTCGGCTCGGGCCGGGTCAGTGAAGAGACCATAGATCCGGGCCTGGCGGCCGAGGCAATCGCCAAGGGCCGCGAGGGCGCGGAACTGAGCGAGGATGAACTGACCGCCCTCTTCGCCGAGACCAGACCCGAGGTGATCGAGGAGATGCGAATTGCCGCCGACGGCCTGCGGGCCGAACTGGCCGGTGATGTCGCCACTTTTGTGGTCAACCGCAACATCAACTTCACCAACATCTGCACGGTCGGTTGCGCCTTCTGCGGATTCGGCCAGGGGCGGCGATCGCCCGACGCATACGAGTCGACCGAGGAAGAGTTCATCGGCCGCGTTGAAGAGGCGATCGAGTTCGGGGCGACGGAGCTCTGCATGCAGGGCGGAATCCACCCGGACCTCGACCTCGAGGCATATGGCCGGTGGCTGAAACTTGCCAAACAGGTCGCACCCGACATCCATCTCCACGCCTACTCGCCGATGGAGATCAACCACATGTGCGAAGTGTCCGGACTCGCCCCCGGAGACGTCTTCGAGTTCCTGATCGAGTGCGGCCTCGGCTCCACTCCCGGCACCGCTGCCGAAGTTCTCGACGACGGGGTCCGCCAGCGGATCTCCCCGAACAAGCTCCCGGTCGATCGCTGGGTCGAGATCATCGAGGCTTCACACCGGGCCGGACTCAGGTCGACCTCGACCGTGATGTTCGGGCACATCGAGGAACCCCGGGAACTGGCCCGTCACATGAAGGTGATTCGTGACCTCCAGGGGCGCACGGGTGGAATCACCGAGTTCGTCCCGCTCAGCTTCATCCCTTTCAACACGCTGCTCGGGCGTACCCACGGGGTCGAGGAGATCTCGATCGAAGAGAACCTGAATCACACCGCCGCCTTCCGGCTGGCCCTCGGAAGATCGATAACCAACCTCCAGGCAAGCTGGGTCAAGATGGGCCTGGCCGGTGCTACCGAGGCTCTGAACTGGGGCGTGAACGATCTCGGCGGCACCCTGATGGAAGAGAGCATCTCGCGGATGGCCGGCTCCCAGCACGGTGTCCGGCTGGAGGTTGAGGAACTGGTCGACGCGGCCCACCGCGCTGGCCGCAAGGCGGCCCAGCGCAACACCTCCTACGAGATCATCCGCGAGTTCCCGGATCCGGTTTCCTCGCCGCCACCGGATCTGCTCGCCGACCTGGCCGGTCCGGCCGCCGCCTGAAGGGGCCGGGACCGGGTTTGCGCGCCATGGTCCTGGAAAAGCAGCCCGGAAGCCTTGCGCCGAGGGAAGTTCCCGTTCCTGAGCCAGGCCCGGGCCAGGTTCTGATTCGCGTGTCCGCCTGCGGGGTCTGCCGAACCGACCTCCACATCCTCGATGGTGAACTCGAACATCCGAAACTGCCGCTGGTCCCGGGTCACCAGATCGTCGGCCGGGTCGTCGGTGACGGGACGGCAACGGATCGATTCTCGACCGGCGACCGGGTCGGGGTGCCGTGGCTGGGCTGGACCGACGGTACCTGCCGCTTCTGCCGGGAGGGTCGCGAGAATCTCTGCGAACAGGCCCGGTTCACCGGGTACGACATGGACGGCGGGTACGCGGATTTTGCGGTCGCCGATCAGAGGTTCTGCTTCCCGCTGCCGGAGGGAATCGATGACTTCCACGTTTCGCCCCTGCTTTGCGCCGGAATGATCGGCTACAGGGCGTTGGCGATTGCCGGCGACGCGGAAAGGCTCGGGCTTTACGGGTTCGGATCCTCGGCCCACATCCTCTGTCAGATTGCCGCCGCGGAGGGAAGGCGCGTGTTCGCCTTCACCCGACCGGGCGACTCGAGTTCACAGGCCTTTGCCAGATCGCTCGGTGCCGAGTGGGCCGGCGGATCGGACGAGGCACCTCCCGAACCGCTGGACGCGGCGATCATCTTCGCCCCGGTCGGTTCGCTCATGATCGACGCCCTGAGGGCCAGCGACCGCGGAGCGAGGATCGTCAGCGCCGGCATCCACATGAGCGACATTCCGGCCTTTCCGTATGAACTTCTCTGGGAAGAGCGAAGCCTTCACTCGGTCGCCAACCTGACCCGCGCCGACGGCACCGCCCTGCTCGAACTCGCGTCACGGCACAGGGTCGTGCCTCAGGTCGAGGTACTGCCCCTTGAGGAAGCGAATGCCGCGCTGGATGCAATTCGCAGCGGCAGCGCCGAGGGCTCGACCGTGCTCAGCCTCTGACCGTGTACTCCAGCGCCAGCGTGCCGCCCGCAAAGCGCTGCAGGTCGGTCAGTTCGAGATCGTGCCGGGTTCCGAACTCGCGGAAGAACGGTTTGCCGCCGCCAAGGATGACCGGCAGGACGTTGAGGCGGTAGACGTCGATCAGGCCGGCTGCCTCGACCTGTGAGGCGAGGTCGATCCCGCTCACCTCGATGTCACCTTCGGTCGATTCCTTCTTGCGGGCGATCCACTCGATCGCGTCGCCCTCGATCAGTTCACAGCTCCCGTGGACCTCGGTCAGGGTCCGGGAGGCCACGAACTTGGGAAGCTCGTCCCAGGCCTCTGCGAAATCCTGCGAAATCTCGTCGCCTTCGCCGGATTCCAGAAGGTCATGCCAGTAGGGAACCATCATCTCGTAGAGGCCGCGGCCCATGACGATGGCGGCGTGTTCCCGCACCTGCTGGTTGGAGAGCCGGTGAACTTCGTCCTCCGGCACCGACCAGTCGATCCCTCCGTCCGCTTTCGCGAAGAAGCCGTCGAGTGACACCGACATCGATCCGTAAACGAGTCTGCCCATCGGTTCAGCCTAACTTCGCAGTTCAGCGGAAGAGGTCATCGCCGGAGTCGCGCAGCTGGACGGCGCAGCCCGGCCCGTCGTCTTCGGTCACATGGCGATCGAGCCCGCGGACCACGATTGCCGGGACCCCGTCGGTCTTGCTGCGGACCAGGTCGGATGCCGCTGCGACCTGGTCGGCGGTTGCGATTACGGTCGCCGTCAACTCACGACCACGCTGGTCACCCTGCCCGCGCCAGTCGTCGAGCGGGTCGATTCCGGCGCAACCGATTGCGATCTCGGTCTGGCCGTGTCGCCAGGCCCGGCCGAAGCTGTCGGTGACCACTACGGCTGCCTTCACGCCCGAGGCCGTCTCCAGTTCGACCCTGATTCGCCGTGCCGATCCGTCCGGATCAAGTGGCAGCAGGATGGCTTCATCCGGGCCGGTCGTGTTCGACTGATCGATCCCGGCGTTCGCGCAGATGAAGCCGTGGTGGGTCTCGGTGATCAGGATCCCGCGCTCCTCGTCGACCCGGATCAGGCTGCGGCTTTCGTTGAGGATGTGCTGGACAAGGCGGGGGTCCTTGTCGGTGCGGGCCGCGAGCGCGACCGCGTCGTTGCCCGGATCGGTTTCGTCCAGCCGTACCACGCGCCCCTCCGACTTGGAAACGACCTTCTGTGAAACGGCGACGATGTCCCCGTCGGTCAGCTGGACGTTCCCGGCTATCGCCTTGCCGAGGTTGAAGGCAAGGGTGACTTCGGGCAGACCCTCGACCGGGATGATCATCGCGCCTCCCATGTCAGATCCCCAGCACGGCAGCGGTGCGAGGGGCGGGGTTGCCACCGGCTGCGCGGGCCATCTCGATTTTTGTGGTCAGGGCAACGATGTCGGCTGGAGTGTCCATGTCCAGAGCCAGTCCGTCAACCCTTTCGGTCGCGTGAGGTACCTCTGCCGACCGGGCGAGATCCAGATGGCGGGCACAGCTTCCCTCGCCGAAAGACGGCTCGATCGCGTCCGGCGGCCGCATCGCGAGGGAGTTCGTGCCGGTGCCGTGCCGGTCCGGAACCACCGCCACGAACGGGTCTGGCAGCCCCGTGACCAGGCTGTCGATCTCTCTCGGTTCGAGCAGCGGACAGTCGCCGGGAAGCAGGATCACCGCGTCGGCTCTCAGCTCGAGCGCCCTTGCGATACCGAGTTTCGCCGCACCGATGTGACCGGCGTCGTCCGGGTCGTGGATAACTTCCGCTCCAAGACCGGCGGCCAGGTTGACTGCTGCCGCCTCACCGGTGATCACGATCGTGAAGGTCACCTGGCGGGCCGCCGTGACCGCCTCGAGTACGTCGCCCAGCATCGCTTCCACCAGGGCCAGACGCCGCTCCTCGGGAACCGCTCCGGACAGCCTCTGCTTGGCTGCGGTGAAGCGTTTGGCCGTCACCACGGCAACCGTGTTCATGGCCGGGCCAGCGTTTCTCCGACCTTGAGCACTGCCCGGGCCACGGTCGCCCTGCTCTCGGCGCTGTGCATCAAGGTTGCCGTCGAGAAGGAACGGACTTCCGACGGAGGCGGGTCGGGATCGTCGGCATCGTTGATCATTGCGTCGATCACCCCCTGGTAAAGGGTCGCGACCCCGGCCGCGGTCGTCGGCCGTCCGATCGCCATCATGAAAAGGTCGGTTGGTCCCTTGATCACCTTTCCGGCGACGTAGGGGCTTACCGCGATCACTGGCGCATCCGCTGCGATCATGGCTTCCCGGATCCCCGGCACCGCGAGGATCGGTCCGATGCTGATCACCGGGTTCGACGGACCGATCACGACCAGGTCTGCCTGGCCGATTGCGTCCAGCACTTCCGGAGTCGGATCCGCCGACTCGATTCCCGCGAGCTCGACGCCCTCGACTTCGGTCTGGCCGCCTTCGAGGATCAGATACTCCTGAAGTCCCCGCCACTCTCCGCTGCTCTTGATCCGGGTCCGGACCGGCTGGTCGGACATCGGCAGGACGGTGGCCTGGATCCCCAGTCCCCGGCCGATCTGGGCCTGGGCGTCGGTCAGGCGCCCGCCCGAATTCATGAAGTCCTTGCGGTAAAGGCAAGCGGCAAGGTCGAGGTTCGAGAGCCCGAACCAGTCGGGTGCGCCAAATCGGGCCATTCGCTGAAAGACGTCGAATCCGTCGTCCTTGATGCCCCAGCCGCGCACCTCGTCGACCTGCCCGGCCAGCCAGTAGGTGACCAGGTCGGGGTCGGGGGAGACGTAAACCCCGAGTGTTTCGACGTCATCGCCGGTGTTGGCGATCACGGTGAGATCAGAGCCGACCACCGCCTGCATGCCGGCGGCAAGCTTGGCCCCGCCGGTTCCGCCCGCCAGCAGGGCGACCTTCATCAGAAGCTCTCGCCCTCGGGCAGGTTGGTGAACTTGAGGCCGGCGTGGGTCTTGTAACGGATGTTGACCGAGATCATCAGGGCGGTCAGCTGTTCGACGATTCGGGACATCTCGAGGGCGCCGGCGTTGACCGGGCGCAGGCCTTCGATCCTGCCGATCAGTTCCGCGACCCGGGCCTTGTCGGCCTTTCTGTCGCCGCAGACCGGCACGTCCTCGTCCAGATCATGTGAGAGGTCGGAAAGCCCGGGGGCGCTCACCGTGTGGAGAGCCGAAACGACGACCACGCCTTCGGGCACCATCTCCTGCGCCTGCTGGGCGGCCGATCCCTGCCAGATACCGATCGTCCTGGTCGCCTTGCCGCTGATCGCAGCGGCAAGCGGCACCGAGCAGTCGACCAGGATCTGGCCGGGGGAGAGTGACCCCTTGAGGTTGGTCAGGTACTCGGACTGGTTCCGGAAAGGAATGGTCAGGAAGACGATCTCCGCAGCTTTCGCCGCGTCCTCGTTGGTCATGCCCACGACCGACCCGCCGGACTCTTCGGCGATCTTCGTTGCGGCTTCCCCGGCCCGTCCCGCGTCGCGGGACCCGATCACGACCCTGGCTCCTCCGGTGGCCCACCGCTTGGCGAGGCCGGAGCCGAGGGCTCCCGTGCCGCCGATTACAGGGATGACGGGTGATTCGCTGTTCTCGCTCACGGAGCCGGAGTCTATGCACCTGCCGATGGCCGGTCGCCCCTGACTATTCTTGGCCCATGTCGATAGCCGAAAAGGTTGGAACGGAGCGAACGGACACTTTCGTGGTCGAGGGAGTGCTGATCACCGATGTCGGAGGCCTGCTTGAAACCGGAGTCCTTTCGACTCCCGGAATGATCGGGATGATGGAGCGCAACTGCGCTCTGCTCATCCAGGAGTTTCTCCCGGAAGGGAGTGCCACAGTCGGCTTTGAAGTCAACATCAGGCACGTCTCCGGAGCTGGCGAGGGGACCGAGTGCACGGTCTGGGCAAGGCTCGACGAGGTGATCGACGATCGCAAGTTCCGCTTCTCGGTCGAGGTCAGGGACGGCGACCGGGTCCTTGGCGTCGGCACTCACGAGCGTCGCGCAATCTCCTTCAACGTGGCCTGACCATGGCATTGGAGAACCTCCCTTCATCGGTCCGGATCCGCGAGGTCGGCCCCCGGGACGGCTTCCAGAATGAACCCGAAGTGATTGCGACCGGGGACAAGGTGCGCCTGGTCAACCTGCTGGCGAAGACCGGACTGAAGCGGATCGAGGTCACCTCTTTCGTTCGTCCCGACGTGATCCCGCAGCTTTCCGATGCGGTCGAGGTCCTGACCGGCATCGACCGGCCCGAAGGTGTCTCCTACTCGGTGCTGATCCCGAACCGGCGCGGGCTTGAGAACGCGCTCGAACTCCGGGACCGGTTTGACGAGACCAATTTCTTCCTCTCTGCTTCGGAGACCCACAACCGCAAGAACGTCAACCGCAGCGTCGAGGAGTCGATCAGCGGCCTCGAGGAAACGATCCCCGTCTCGGTCGAGGCCGGCTTGCGCTGCGAGGGGGTCATCTCCACTTCCTTCGGTTGCCCCTATGAGGGCGACGTGCCGGTCGAGAACGTGCTCGCGCTGGCCCTGCGGCTGGCCAGGGCGGGCTGCGTGGAAGTTGGGTTCGGGGACACGACCGGCATGGCCAACCCGGTTCAGGTCCGGCGCTTCTTCTCGACGGTCCGCGAGCGCTTCAAGCAGGAGGGGCTGGGGGATACGGAGCTGACCGCGCACTTCCATGACACCCGCGGACAGGGTCTCGCCAATGTCCTCGCAGCGCTGGAGGAAGGCATCGACTCGTTCGAGTCGAGCTTCGGCGAGCTCGGTGGCTGTCCTGTTCCGCCCGGCGCAACCGGGAACATCGCATCGGAAGACCTGATCTCCATGTTGGGCGAGATGGGCATCGAAACCGGGGTGGACCTGCCAAAGCTGATCGAGGTCTCGGCCGAGGTCCAGAAGGTACTCGGCCGACCTCTCGGTTCCCACGTCCTCAAGGCCGGGCCCATTGACTGGAAGGACCTTTCCGAGCGGAATCCTTGACGAGACGGTA
>JAGQUQ010000051.1:7673-14936 GCA_020438425.1 Solirubrobacterales bacterium | reverse complement strand
GGCCAGGAACATTGCCCTCCAGCAAATCGATGAAGTTCTTTCCGGGGAACTCAAGACCTTGGAGCCCGCGGGACGAAAGGAATTTCGGCCGCGTCATCTCATCAAGCTGGACCCGGCCGACATGAAAGCTCGGAATCAGCTTGACGACTCGATCAGCCGAAAAGAACGAAGGAGGAAGTTCATGGAAGACGTGAGAGCCAATCGCGATCGTGCGAACCTTGGTGAGAACGAAAACGAGAAAGGCAGCGGCGATCAGCAATGAGCGCAAAAGTGACACAATCGCCCCGATTGGTCAAGTCTTCGCGAAGACTCGCGAACCGTCGTTTCCGACATCGATGTCCAGTACGCATCGGCTTACCGTCTGAACTTCTGGATCAGCGACCTGCCCCATTTTTCGGAAAGGGTCAGGAGATCACCGTTGGGAAGCAATGTGCCTCCGTGGGCGCTCTCTCCCGCAATTCCGAGGGTTCCGTTCTTTCCGAAGCCGGAATCAAAATGACCCGTGCTCGTCACTCTTTGAGCGATTGCCTGGAAGCTGAGTCCGTCTTTGTTGCCGATCACGATCATTGATCCGTCCTTGCGGGCCAACAGGTCGACCGCTCCCTTCGGATCGGCGCCCCAGTGAGCCATCGCGAGTCTTCCCTTGTCGCCAAACTCCCGGTCGATTCGTCCGCTTGCCGTGAGACCAACAATGTAGGGGCGCCAGGTGAACTCGTAAGGCTCGAAGTCAGTCAGGACGCGGATCCTCCCGTTTGAAAGCCTGACCATGTCCACGTTGGTGCACGGGTGTGTGCGCTCACACTTCAGGGCGGGACCGACCGGCAACGAGATAAATCCGTCGCCACCACCAAACTTCGAATCGAGAGCCCCCGAGTCAAGCGTCCTTGCCACGAAAGGGGATCGTCCCAGGTTGCCGTTAATGAGCAACCGTCCGCCGGATAGCGGAATCACCTTTGTCCCGTAATTCCGTCCTTTGCGGTGGGTCGAGATGACGAGGTGACCGGCCAGACCAAACGAACCGTCCAATCCTCCCTGAGGGCGAAATCTCATCACCAGCACCGATTTCTTGCGATCGAGCATCTGGAGAAGACTCCCGATCGCCACCACGCGACCCTTGCTGTCAATTGAGAGTCGGGTGAACGAATGCGGGCCCAGCTTGGGAGTGCTTCCCCGGTAGGGACGAAAAGACCTGTCGAGAGAGCCGTCACCGTGAATTCGAAAAACCGCCGGATGGGACGTGCTGTCACGGGCATCTCCCACATTGCCAGCCACGAAGAACCCTCCTCCCGGGGCCTTGATGACACTCGCCGCAAAGCCGTCGTTCGCGAAGGCGGGAACCCGAGCCTGACCGTCGTCGCCAAAGGAGGAGTCTCTCGATCCATCAGCGTTCAGACGCCCCACCAGGAAGCGTGCCCCGTCCTTTCCTGCGGCCTTCGCGGACTGCCGTCCCGCGAAAAGGATCTTCCCTCCAGGCAGAGGCAACAGATCGGCAATCGAACCGTCCTGAACGGGCACGGCGACGCCACGGCTTCCGGGCTTGCCGAAGCTCGGGTCGTATTCGTAACTGGTACTTCTGGCGTGACCGGGCAGGGCCAGAAGAGCCACCGATACCGCGAAAGCCGCACCAATCACCAACACCAGTCGGCCCCAGCCGGCTTTTCCCTCACCCGCGATCGAATCGGGAAGCAATTTTCCTCCTTGAAGAACCAGACACCGCTCCTGAAAACCCTGAAGCAAACGCGAGTTTCGATGAACCGTATCGCCTTGATTCAAGTTCGCTGGCTGTGGCGGGGAGATGGATCTCAGGGGATGATCCGGATGTCTCCCTGGTTGCTGAGGCAGGCCACGCAGGAGCGATCCGACATGTGGCCGGGCGGGGTCATCTCGCCGCAGAACCGGCACTGGATCAGAGCGGCGAGCCGGCGCTGCCGCAGCTCCCCGATCAGGCTCGGCAGTCCCTTCTCGGAACCTCGAGGCAGGTGAGTCACGTCACCCAGCCGGCGAAGCGGCCTCTCGGGCAGGCGGGAGATGCTGTTGTTCCATCCGGCGAACAATCCGACCGGGGTCACGATCACGTTGATCTCGTCCGGCTCGTCAATCCACAACCCGTCACCTTCCGGCAGCAGCCCGCACTGATGCATGATCAACCGCAGGTCGACTGCCTCCCACTCACGGAAGCCCGGCGCCTCGAAACTGTCAATGACCGACATGCGAGGGGAGTCGGTCGGCCGGGCCGGATCTGACTGAACGGTGTCCCTTCGCGCTGGCGCTCCCGACTCATCCAGAGAGCAGGTACATGGGTTACCCGACCCTTACCGAGACGCTGCTCCCGTTTTGGAGGGTCACCAAAAACCGGTCACCGGAAGCGACCGGACCCGGCGGCACGGCGGCACCGGTGATGATCACGTCACCGGCCTCCAGCCGGTCTCCGGCCAGATCAGCCTGGTCCGCGATCGCCGCGACGATCGGGCCAAAATCGCCAATCACAAGCTTCGGATCCGAGGGCTCGCCGACCGATCCGTTGGCGGTCACGGCGATCCGGACCTGGTCCAGGTCCTCCGGGTCGCAATCGACGAACTCCCCGACGAGGAACTGCCGGTGAAAGATGTTTCCGGCGACCACTTCGGAGACGCTCTCGGTCGAGCCCAGATCAATCAGTTCGATCGCTGCTGCGACCGCCCCGATCGCGCCCGCAGCTTCCTCCGCGCCGACGCCGGGCTCGAGGGACCTGCCGACCCGGACCGCCACTTCGGCTTCGATCAGCGGCACCGCCCAGTGGCTCACTTCAACCGTCGAACCGGGATCGGCCAGCGTCGCGCCGGTCAGGTAACCGGTCAGGGGCTGGTCGATCCCAAGGTAACTCATGCCGCCCTCGGTCCCGAAGGCGGACTTCCAGCCGATTCGGCGGGTACCTGCGGGAAGCCCTCGGCGAATTTCCGATTGGCGTCGCATCCCCTCGATGATTCGCTCGTCGTCCCGGTTCATTTCACTCCGACCTCCCGTTGCGGTTAGTTTGAATTCACACCAGTCAACTGAAGGGGGAGCATGAAAGCAATGAAGGTATGGAAGGCGGGCGCCTGTTCGCTTCTGATCGCCGCGTCGCTGGGCCTGGCCGCCTGCGGCTCGGATGACGACTCGTCCGATGATTCCTCGGATTCGATCACCAAGGCAGAGTTCGTCGCCCAGGCGAACGCGATCTGCGCCGAAAGCAACAAGACGATCGCCGCGGCCGAGAAGGAAGCCTTCTCGGGTGGTCAGCCGTCCCAGGCAGATGTCGACTCGTTCATCAACGACACCCTGCTGCCCGAAGTGGAATCGCAGATCAAGGGCATCGAAGAGTTGCCGGTTCCGGAAGGCGAGGAGGAACAGGTCAGCGCGATCCTCGAGGCAGCGAACCAGGGTCTCGAAGAGGGCAAATCCGATCCCGCTTCCCTGCAGGGAAATGGAGATCCCTTCGCCGAAGCGAACAAACTGGCCAACGCTTACGGCATGACCGAATGCGGGGGATGATCGACCGGTAATCGAGGCGAGCGGCCGGCCGGGAAGATCGGGACCCGGACGGCCGCCCGAATCGCGGGCCGTCTCAGACGCCGAGCGCCAGACTCAGGGCGACCATCGCCGGGATCGAGGTGACGAGCCCGAGACAGGTCTGCCGCGGGCTCTCCTTCCAGGCATCCGGGACGATCTCGACCAGGGTCAGGGCGAGCATCGCTCCGGCCGCGAAGCCGAACGAGATCGGGAGCAGGGCCGAGATTTCCTGGACGAGCAGGTAGGCGATCACGGCCCCGATTGGCTGCGGCGTGCTGCTGGCCACGGCCATCCAGAACTGGCGCCTCCCGGAAGCACCGGATGCGGCCAGCGGAATCGCGACGCTGGTGCCCTCGGGAATGTTCTGGATCGCGATCGCGATCACCACGAAGATGCCGAGTTGGGCCGGGTCGGCCTCGTAGGCGGTGCCGACCGCGAAACCCTCGGGCAGGCTGTGGACCAGCAGCACCAGAAAGACGAGCAGCCCGGTTCTGCCACCGGCCTGGCTGAAGTCCCGGGGGAGGTGGCTCAGGTAACGGCGGGCCACCAGCAGGAAGGAAACCCCGATCGCCAGTCCGCCTATGACCTCGGCGGCACTTCCTCGGTCGAAGGCGGGGATGATCAAGCCCATCACCGAGGCGACCGCCATCACCCCGCCGGCGATGCCGAGCAGGAGGGGGACCATCGACTGCGCGCGATCCCCGAGCAGCATCACCGGAATCGCTCCGAGGCCCGTGGCAAGGGCGGTGGCGCTGGCTAGCAGGACGAGTTCAACCACAGACCCGAGAGGTTAAGGATGCCGCCGGAGGGGGGACGTGGCCGACCCCATGGCAAGGAATAATCCACTAATGCCACAAATGTCGCGTTTCTGTGATAAGTTCTAACGCAACATTCGTCGTACTAGTGAGGAGGCATTGAGATGTACGCAGAAGTCAGAGGTGAAAGTGGTGACATCCGGATCACGGCCATTTCGACCGGGACCGCGAACTGCCACAAGTTGCAGGAGGCCGGACGCGACGGGGCATCGCCGATGCGCCGCAAGCTCGACATCATGCGAGACAGGGAGTGGACCGGCCCCAAGCCGATCTACACATTCCTGATCGAACACCCCGAGGGGCTGTTCCTGGTTGACACCGGGGACAACCACCACAACTCGGAGCAGAAGGGCTACCTGCCTTGGTGGAACCCCTTCTTCCAGAAGGCGGTTCAGATCAAGGTCGCCCCGGAGGAGGAGATCGGCCCCCAGCTGACCCGCCTCGGCGTCAACCCGGGCCGGGACCTGAAGGCGGTCCTGATGACCCACCTGCATCACGATCACACCGGCGGCCTGGGTCACTTCCCGCATACCCCGATCATGGTTGCCGACGAGAACGTCAAGGCGGCCAAGAGCAAGGGATCCCTCGCCGGGGCGCTCAAGTCGAGCTTCCCGCGCTGGTTCGACCCGACTCCGATCGAGTTCACCGGTGAGTCGATCGGCCAGTTCACCCGTTCGGCCCCGATCACCAAGGACGGATCGATCGTCGCGGTTGAGATTCCCGGGCACATGGAAGGCCAGGTCGCTTATCTGGTCCGGGCCGGAGACGTCACCTATGTCCTGGCTGGCGATCTCACCTACACCCAGGAGTTCCTGCTGGCTGACGTGGTCGACGGCGTGACCGCCGACCCCGATCTTTCGCTGGCGAGTCAGCGCAAGGTCAAGGCGCTGGCCGCCGAGGAGCCGATCGTTCTGCTCCCGGCCCACGACCCCGGAATCGAGCGACGGCTGCCGGCCAACGAAGTGGTCCCGTCCGCAGTGTCTTCAGACCCGGCGGCTGTGGGCGCACCGGGGAAGGAGTGATGAGCCTGCCCGAACCCAGGCCCGGCGGTGCCGCGCTGATCACCGGGGCTTCATCGGGGATTGGCGAGGCGATCGCCCGCCGGCTGACCGCAGACGGGTACGACACGATCCTGATTGCCCGGGACCGCGAGCGTCTGGACCGTGTCGCTGCCGAACTGACTGGAAGCGAAACCAAAGCGACGCCGGTCACCTGTGATCTGACCGATCATCTCGCCCGGGCCGCGATGATTGACGAGATCCGCGAGTCCGGGATCGAGGTCGATCTGCTGGTCAACTGCGCCGGATTCGCGACCGGCGGCCCCTTCATCGAGGCGGATCCGGAGCGCGAGCTCGACCAGGTCCGGCTGCTGGTCGAGGCGCCGGTCGCACTGACCTCCGCCTTCCTGCCGGGAATGGTCTCGCGCCGCAGCGGGGCGGTCCTCAACGTGGCCTCCAGCGCCGGGCTCGAAGTGGTTCCCTACTCGGCGGGCTACAGCGGGGCCAAGCATCATGCCCGGGCCTTCTCCGAAGCGATCCACTACGAAGTCAAGCGCCACGGAGTCGCGGTAACCGCGCTCTGTCCCGGTCCGGTCGAGACCGAGCTCTGGGCCAACGCCGGTGACCACCCGCTTGAGAAGGCGATCCCGAAACCGCTCTGGATCACTGCCGATCGCTGCGCCGAGGCGGGCCTTTCCGGCCTGGCCAGGAACCGGGCGGTGGTCGTCCCGACCGCGGCCCTGAAGGTCGGTTACGGCTCGATGAAGTTCATGCCTGACGGTCTCAAGGCCACGGTCAACGAGCGCGTCCTTCGGCCCGAGGGCGCTTGACCCGAACCGATGCCGGCCCTCTCGCAGATCGCGCTCAGCGTCGGGCGGCTCGAACGCTCGGTTGACTGGTACCGCCAGGTGCTCGGCATGCGGCCGACCGGATCGACCGCTCTCTTCCGGGGACCGGTTATGGGGAAAGTCACCGGGATCCCCGGGCCGGTCAGCCGCTGCGCCTGGCTGGTCGATTGTCAGCGTCGCTTCCAGCTGGAACTCTTCGAGTTCAGTCGGCCGGAACCGCGGCGCCGCAAACCGGTTCCCGAACCGGGCCGGATCGGCTACCGGTCGATGGTGGTACGGGTTGATGACTTCGACCTGGTGCTCCGCAGCAACGGGGCGCCGGTGGCCGTCGAGGGCCAGCCCGGCGGACGACGGGCGATCCTTCACGACCCCGACGGCAACCCGGTCGAAGTCACCGAGGCGGACCCGCGTGAGCCGGGACGGTGCCGGCAACGAAGCGGAATCCCCTGCGCCGTGCGCGGGGTGGTCGCCTCGGTGCCCGACCTTGACCGGACCCGCCGATTCTTCGGAGACGCGCTAGGTCTTCGCGAAGCAAACGGTCCCTTCCAGCGCACCGCGTTCTGGGCTGATGACATCGCGATCGAGTTCGACCATTGTCCGAATGCCGAGCCCTGGCCCAATGGTTACAGGCTCAGCGACATCGGCTTTCTGAACGTCGCCTTCGCCTGGCCCGGACGAGCCGGCTTCCGCCACGCCGCCAACCGGATCAGGAGGTCCGGCTACCGGCTCGTCAGCCGGCCGGTGGACCTCCGCCTCGGCGGCGTCGTCTACGCGGAGGACGACCAGGGCTTCAGCGTCGAGCTCGGCTACCAGAGCCGCTTCGCTGCCACCCGCCTCGGATTTCTCGAATAACCCAAAGACAAGACAGGAGAGTCAGATGAGCCACATTCCCTATCCCGACGAAAATGAGATCGACGATCAGACCAAGAGGATCCTCGAGTCGCTGCCGCCGCTCAACATCGTGAAGATGTTCGCCGGAGCCCCCGCCGCGTTCAAGCCGCTGACCGACCTCGGACAGGCGGTGCTGCTTCACGCCGAACTCGACGCCCGGCTGCGGCAGGTCGCCGTGCTCAC
>JAGQUQ010000051.1:0-7573 GCA_020438425.1 Solirubrobacterales bacterium | reverse complement strand
GTGGCCCGTGTGACCGGATCCGAATATGAACGGGTCCAGCACGAAAACGTCGCCGAACTGGTCGGACTTCACGAGGATGCGATCAAGGCACTGGGTGCCGGCGAGACCGGTCCCCTGACCGAATCTCAGGAGTTGGTCGCCCGCTACGCCGAGGACATCGCGTTGAATGTCGGCGCGGATCCCGCCCTGACGGCCCGGCTGACGGACCTGCTCGGCCGCCAACAGACCATGGAATTGATCGTCTGCTGTGCCTACTACTCGGCCGTCGCCCGGATCATCGAGACCTGCGGAGTCAAGGTCGAGGACGAGGTGCCGAGCGCATCGTTTACGGCCGCCGACACCGACCCTGGTCGCTGGGGCCACCTTGAGGGCAATTAGCCGTTGGTAACCTCGGCGGCGATGAGCGAAGGAAGCGAAGTCACCCTCGACTCGGTTAAAGAACGCACGGGCGGGAGAAGCGCCAGGGTGAGGCAGTCCGTACTCGACGCCGCCCGGGCCGAGTTGCTTGAGGGTGGCTACGGATCGATGTCCCACGCCAGCGTCGCCCGCCGGGCCGGGGTGGACCGGGCCACGGTCTATCGTCGCTGGCCGAGCAAAGCCAGGCTGGCGATGGACTCGCTGGTCGGCCTGGCCGACAATTCGGTTGCCTTCCCGGATCGCGGGCCGGTTGAATCAGATCTTCGGGAGATGGCTACTTCGGTCGCGAAGCTGCTCGAAACTCCGTCAATCTCCCACCTCTTTCAGGCCCTGATCGCCGCCCAGGCGGAAGACCCCTCCCTGCGGGAAGTAGGTGCCGGCTTCTGGAAGGAGCGGCTCGAGATCGGAGCTCACATCGTCACCGCAGCGGTTGACCGGGGTGAGATCGATCCGGTCGAGGATCCGGCCCATGTACTTGAAGTGATGATCTCCCCGCTCTATTTTCGCGCCCTGATCAGCTGCCAGGAAATCGACCAGGCGTTCATCGACGACTCGGTGGATCGGGCAGTCGCGATGCTCGCCTTCCCCGGCTAGGCTGGCCAGAGATGGAACTCAAACCGAAAGCTTCGGACAAGCAGGAGAAGGAACGAAAGAACGACTTCGAGCGGATCCACGGCGATCTGCTCAGGTCCTTTCTCGAACCGGGGGAGAGTCTGGTCGGGGTGGCGGCGGTCAACTGGCAGCGCAGCATGTTCAAGCAGACGGTCAGCGCTCTCGGCGTGACCGGCGAGAGACTGATCATCCAGCCGCTGGACCGCAAGGGCAAAGCGGCAACCGAAGATCCGGTCTTCATCCGCAAGGAAGAGATCACCAAGGGCAACTACGGGGGCGGGGGCGGAATGGGCAGTTCGCCGACCTCGCTGATCATGGACTCCGCCTCGATCGAGGTGAAGCTGAAGACGACCGGCGGCGAGAAGTACAAGCTGATGCTGATGACCGGCGAGGGGGTCTTCGGCGGAATGGCCGGCGGACCCGCACAGCGAAATGGCGCTGAGGCTCTGGTCAACTTCCTTGAAGGCGCTGGACGCTCGATCTGAACTAAATCCCTGTATCCGGATCAGGTATATGGGACATATTGGTTATAGTTGATCTTCGTTCAATTTCTGAAGGAGAAAAGCATGGCCCTACAGCTGGGACAGGAAGCACCGAATTTCACCGCCGAGACAACCGAAGGCACGATCGATTTCCACGACTGGATCGGCGATTCCTGGGCGGTCCTCTTCTCGCACCCGAAGGACTTCACCCCGGTCTGCACCACCGAGCTCGGCTACATGGCCAATGCCAAGCCGGCCTTTGACGAGCGCGGCGTGAAGATCATCGGCCTCTCGGTCGACCCGCTCGACAAGCACGAGGACTGGGCCAAGGACATCGAGGAGACCCAGGGCACTGCCCCGAACTACCCGCTGATTTCTGACGCCGATTTCAAGATCGCCAAGGCCTACGGCATGCTGGCCGCCGACGTCGAGGGTGACGCCGCCGATCGCACCCCCGCCGACAACCAGACGGTCCGCAACGTCTTCGTGGTCGGACCGGACAAGAAGATCAAGCTGATCCTGGTTTACCCGATGACCACCGGCCGGAACTTCGACGAAGTCCTCCGCGTGATCGACTCGCTGCAGCTGACCGCCAACCACAAGGTCGCCACCCCGGCCAACTGGAAGAGCGGCGACGACGTGATCATCGCCGGCTCGGTCAACAACGACCAGGCGAAGGAGATCTTCGGCGAGTGGGAAGAGCCGAAGCCCTACATCCGGATCGTTCCGGACCCGACCGGCAAGTAGCTGAATCGATCGAGACGCGGAAAGTCAGCCGTATGAGCTGACTTTCCGCATCTCGACAGCGGTCAGAAGGCGAAGCGGACCTGGCCGCCGCGCTTCGGCGAAGAGGTGATGAAGCGGGAGATCGTGGCTTCTTCCGGCCCGACCGGGAGCAGGATCCCGGCCCTGGCGACCGCGTTCATCACGATCTCCATCTCGGCCATCGCGAACTGCATGCCGATGCAGCGACGGACCCCGCCGCCGAAGGGGAACCAGGTGTAGGTGCCGGGCTTGACCCCGTCCCAGCGCTCGGGCTTGAAGGCCAGCGGGTCGGGGTAGATGTCTTCGCGGCGATGGACCAGGTATATCGACGGGGCCAGCACGTCACCTTCATCGAACTGGAATCCGCCGATCTCGATCGGTTCCATGACCCGGCGCAGGACAAAGTCGAGAACCGGCCTGAGGCGCAGGGCCTCCTGGGCAACCCATCGGGAGTAATCGCCTTCGCCGGAAACCGCTTCGTCGTGAAGTCGCTCGGCGCCGCCCGGCACCCGGACCAGCCGCTCCATCGCCCAGGCGAGCGCGGTGGCTGTCGTTTCGTGGCCGGCCACGATCAGGGTGACCAGTTCGTCGCGGATCTCGACGTCGGTCATCGGTTTGCCGTCCTCGTCCTCGGCCAGCAGCAGCATCGAGAGGATGTCGCTGCGGCTTTCGAGGTCGGTTGCCTGGCGGCGTTCGGCGATCAGTTCGTAGAGGCCCTGGTCGATCGGGGCAAGGGCCGGCTTGTACATCCGTTTGATCGGCCGGCTGCGGGGACCGAAAACCGAAGAAAGAAAGAGCCGGTAACCCTTCGAGATCCATTCGAGCAGGTCGCGGGTGGCGGTCCCGAGCTGGTCGTGCTGTTTGCCGGTGGAAGCGGTGCCGAGCACCACTTCGAGGATGACTTCGAGCGCGATTTCCTGGCTCATCGCCCGAACCTCGAAGGTCTCGCCCTTCGGAATGCGAGCGACAACTTCTTCCGAGATCCGCTCCATCGCTCCGGTCTGTTCGTCCAGCTTCTCGCCGTGGAAGGACGGAAGGAGCAGCTTGCGCTGGCGCATGTGCTCGCCTTCGTCGAGCAGCAGGACCGAATGCTCACCGAGTGCGGTTGCGAGGATCTCGTTGCCCTTGCCGGCGTGAAGGATCGTTGGCTTGGCGGTGAAGACCTGTTTCACGTCGTCCGGGTCGGCGAAGTAGTACCACTTGCCGCGGGCGAGATTCAGGCCGAAGGTATCGCCATAGGTCGCGCGGGCCTGATCGAAGATTTCGTTCTTCGCGGTCGATACCTTCCATATCTGGGAGACCATCGACTCGTCGACCATCGGCGGGACGCGGCGGGCAGCAGCAGGCGGCGAGACAGTCGCGGAAGCGCTCATGGACTCAGCCTAACCCATTGACAACGCGTCTTGTCACCTTTTGCGCAGCGGCGACGAAGTTCAGATTCCGTAGTTTCTACTGATTGCGCTGAGCGGAGCCAACCGTTAGAAAGCGGCGGAGAAGCGCTCGTCCCCAGTCCAGACTCGCCCAAGGGCGAACTGCGGAAGGAGATCCGTGGAGGAGAAGTCTGTTCGTCGAGGTTTTCTGCTCAGCAAGGGCTGGCTGCAGGCGGTCGTCATCGTCATGCTGCTCGGCTTCACCGTGCTCGGCATCCTCGCTTATCGCACCTACCAGGAAGGCGCGCCGGTTCCGGTCAAGGTCTTCGATCCGGAAGGGCAACTGCTATTCGACGGCGACGATATTTCGGAGGGTCAGCAGGTCTTCCTGCACAACGGCCTCATGGAGTACGGGTCGGTCTTCGGTCATGGCGCCTACCTCGGCCCGGACTACACCGCCGACTACCTGCGCCGGGCATCGAACATCTCGATCGCCGAGAAGGGCGGACCTCCGGTCGACGAAGACGGCCTCGAGATCGAGGACTCGGATCCCGATCCGATGCCCCGGGCCGATGTAGCCCGGCAGGAAACGATCAACGAGTTCCGCAAGAACCAGTTCGACGAGGACTCCGGCGAGCTGACCTTCACGCAGTCCCAGACCGATGCCTTCGAGAAACTGATCCCGTACTACACGCGCTTCTTCTCGGCCGACAACACCGAGAACGGATTGCGCAAAGAGGCAATTACCGATCCCGAGGACCTGCGTAACCTGACCGCCTTCTTTGCCTGGACCGCCTGGGCCGCCGCGGCCGAGCGGCCCGGCAAGGATTACTCCTACACGAACAACTGGCCGCCGGAGCCGAGAGTCGACAACAAGCCGACCGCCGACGCGCTGGTCTGGTCGGCGATCTCGCTGATCGCCCTGCTGGGCGGGATCGGCCTGCTGTTCGGCGCATTCGGCCGTTACCGCGACCTTGGCTGGCACGGTCGGGAACAGACAGTGGTCGCCTTCCGTGACCCTTCGAAGGTCCAGTTGACGCCGGGCCAGAAGGCCACCGCCTGGTTCTTCTTCGTGATGGCGGCGCTCTTTTTGATCCAGTGTTTCGTCGGAGCGGCCGTGCAGCATTACCGGGCCGAGTTGACCAGTTTCTTCGGCTTCGACCTGGCCGCGGTCCTGCCCTACAACCTGCTCCGCACCTGGCATGTCCAGCTGTCGATTTTCTGGGTCGCCACCTCCTTCGTCGCGGCCGGAATCTTCCTCGCGCCGATGATCGCCCGAAAGGAACCGAAAGGCCAGGGGCCACTCGGCTACTTCCTGCTGATCGCTCTGGCGATCGTCGTGTTCGGAACCCTGATCGGCTCCTACCTGGGTATTCACGGGGTGCTGGAAGACGCCGCGACCAACTGGTTCGGCCTCCAGGGATTCGAGTATCTGGACCTCGCCCGCTTCTGGCAGGTGCTGCTGATAGTCGGGCTGGTGGTCTGGGTCTACATGCTGTTCCGGGTCATGCGCTCGAGATTGAAGCGCGAGCACCCGGGCAACATGCCCTGGCTCTTCTTCCTCGCGGCCTGCGCGATCCCGGCCTTCTACGCGGTCGGCCTGCTGGCGAGAACCGCGGACGACTTCACGATCACCGAGTTCTGGCGATTCTGGGTGGTCCACCTCTGGGTCGAGGACTTCCTCGAGATCTTCACCACGGTGATGGTCGCCTACATGTTCGTGCTGCTCGGAGTGGTACGGGAACGAGTCGCGCTGATGGTGATCCTGCTCGACATCGGCCTCTACTCGGTCGGTGGCGTGGTCGGCACCATGCACCACCTCTACTTCTCCGGGACACCGGCCGAGCACATGGCGCTCGGAGCGTTCTTCTCGGCGATCGAGGTGGTGCCGCTCACCTTCCTCACCGTCGAGGCCTGGTCCTTCCTGCAGCTCGGCGCCAATCAGGAGTCGAAGTCTGAATCGGCGTTCCCTCACCGATGGGCGGTCATGTTCCTGGTCGCGGTCGGTTTCTGGAACTTCCTCGGGGCCGGAGTCTTTGGCTTCCTGGTCAACCTGCCGATCGTCTCCTACTTCGAGATCGGTACTGCCCTGACCGCCAATCACGCCCATGCGGCGATGATGGGGGTCTACGGAATGCTGGCGATCGGACTGTCGCTCTTCTGCCTCAGATACATGATTCCCTCGAACAAGTGGCCTGAGAAATGGGCCAAGGTCAGTTTCTGGGGGACCAATCTCGGACTGGCCTGGATGTGTTTCGCGACCCTGCTTCCGCTCGGCATCATGCAGCTCTACAAGTCGGTCAACGACGGCTACTTCGAAGCCCGGCAGCTGGACTTCCTGACTGACAACACGACCGAGATGATCGAGTGGCTGCGGCTGCCCGGCGACGTGGTCTTCATCGTCTTCGGGGCGATTCCGGTGCTCTGGATGACCTTCCTCGGGGTGAAGTACACCCTCGCCCGGCGCAAAGAAGACGGTGGCGGAGACGGCGATGGCGACAGTGACGCCGAGCTCTTCACGGTGATTTCCGGGCCCGCGCTGGAGGACGAACCGCCGGAATTCCAGTCCCGTACGGACCCGACCCCGGGGACATGAGCACCGAGATCCTGCTCGGTGCCGCCTACGGCGTTCTCCTGCTCGGCGGGGCGCTGACCCTCGAGTGGCTTTCCCGTCACACGCACAACCGGTCGCAGGCGTTCCGGACCTCCGGGTTCGACTACGACGCCCAGCATGATTTCTGGGTCTGTCATCAGGGCGAGCAGCTCTGGCCAACGGAGTTCGACCGGGAGAAACGGCTGGTCCGCTACCGGGCCAAGGCCGCGGTCTGCAACGCATGCCCGGCAAAGAAGGACTGCACGGATTCCCACCATGGCCGGGAGATAACGAAGGCGCTCGACCCCTGGCCTCATTCCGAGGCGGGCCGGTTCCATCGCGGCATCGCGGTGATGCTGACCGTGCTGGCCTGCTTCGTGCTGACGGTGGTGCTGATCCGGAACCACGGACCGGCGGCGCTCGCCGTTCTGGGTCCCCTGCTGCTCCTTGCGCTTGGCATGACCTGGTGGCTGGCCCGTGATCTGCTTCGCACACCGACCGGATTCCCGGAGGCGAAACCGGCTCATGGCAACCGGATCGAGGCCAAGTGAAACGGTCGGAAGCGCTGAAGCCGCTCTCCCGCGAGCATCACCAGGCTCTCTACACGGCCAAGGTGGTTCGTGACCAGGAGGGCGAGGGAGATTCCCGCCAGCGCCTGCTGGCCTTCTGGCGCGAAGAAGCCGTGGTCCATTTCCGGATTGAAGAGGAAGTGCTGCTACCGGGTTCGGGGCTGAAGGGTCCCGATCAGGATGAAGGGGTCGCCCGCATGCTCACCGATCACCTGGAGCTGAGGCGGATGTTCGGCCGAATCCAGACGGGTGAAGTCTCACCGGATGAGCTGGTCGAGTTCGCCGAGCGGCTGGTTGCCCACGTGCGTTTCGAGGAACGGGATCTCTTCCCGAGGATCGAAAGTGAAATGTCCGAGGATCAGTTGAGGGCGCTGGAGGATGCGATTCAGGAAGCGGAAGAAGAGGCCCGGGGGATCTAGCGGTTGCGGCCGAGCTGGTCGTGGGCGTCGACCCACTCGTCGGCAACCACGGCCGAGCCGAGCGAAAGGTCGCCGCAGAGAACGGTCGCAGCAATGATCTCGGCCAGTTTCCGGACCTTGCCGGGTCCGTCGCAGCCCAGCACCTTGAGACACTCGCTCTGGGTCGGGAGGGCAGTTCCGCCGCCGTAGGTGGCCACGATCAGCGAAGGCAGGGTGATTGACGAGTAGTAGGCGTCGCCACGCAGTTCGGCGTATCCGAGCGCCGCCTGCGACTCGGCCACGTTGGCCTCGTCCTGCCCGGTTGCGATGAAGGTCGCGGCGATTCCGTTGGCCGGGTGGGGGGTGT
>JAGQUQ010000050.1 GCA_020438425.1 Solirubrobacterales bacterium | reverse complement strand
CATGTGGCTGAGCTTGTCCACGAGGATCTCGAGGGGAACGCCGTGCTGCAGCGCCATCGAGATGCAGATGGCGAGCGAATCGGCGAGGCCGGCGACCGTCGAGCCCTGCTTGGCCATCTTGACGAACACCTCGCCGGGGCTTCCGTCCTCGTACTTGCCCACGGTGATGTAGCCGTCGTGTCCGGCGATCGAGAAGTGGTGCGTGGTCGCCTCGCGCGTGTCCGGCAGACGCCGGCGCACCGGGTGGGCCGACGTGGCGACCGCGGAGGACGGTCCCGCCTTGTCGGCGCCGGTGGAGAGCGGCTGCGTGCGCTTCGAGCCGTCACGGTAGATCGCGAGAGCCTTGAGGCCACCTTCCCAGCCGCGGATGTAGGCGTCGGCGATGTCTTCAACGGTCGCCGTGTTCGGCATATTCACCGTCTTCGAGATCGCTCCGGAAAGGAAGGGCTGGGTCGCAGCCATCATGTCGATGTGACCGGTATGCGAGATCGCCCGCTCGCCGACCGCGACGTCGAAGACCGGCAGGTGCTCGTCCTTCAGGGCAGGGGCACCGATGATCGTGCCGTGCTCGTTGATGTACGCCTCGATCTGCCCGATCTCTGACTCGCTGTACTCGAGCGTGCGCAGGGCCAGCGGCACCGACCGGTTGACGATGGTCATGTTGCCGCCACCGACCAGTTCCTTGAACTTGACCAGCGAGAAGTCCGGCTCGATGCCGGTCGTGTCGCAGTCCATCAGGAAGCTGATCGTGCCGGTCGGGGCCAGCACCGTCGCCTGGGCGTTGCGGTAACCGTGTTCCTCGCCGGTGGCGACCGCCACATCCCACTCGACCCGGGCCGCTTCGAGCAGTTCGTCGTAGACACCTTCCCCGTCGATCTCGTAGGCGGCGTCACGATGCATCCGCATCACCTGATTGTGCGGCTCGCGGTTCAGCTCGTAAGCGTCGTAGGGGCCCATCGTGGCCGAGATCTCGGCCGAGCGACGGTAGGCCCGGCCGGTCATCAGCGATGTGATCGCGGCGGCGACGTTCCGGCCCTCGTCCGAGTCGTACGGCATGCCGTTCGACATCAGCAGCGCGCCGAGGTTTGCGTAACCGAGACCGAGCTGACGGAATGCCCGGGCGTTGGCGCCAATCTCCTCGGTCGGGTAGCTGGACGGGCTGACGATGATCTCCTGGGCGAGGAGAACCGTGTCGACCACGGCGCAGAAGCCGTCGACGTCGAAGCTTCCGTCTTCGCGGCGGAACTTCATCAGGTTGATCGAGGCCAGGTTGCAGGCCGAGTCATCGACATGCATGTACTCGGAGCAGGGGTTGGATGCGTTGATCCGGCCCGACTCGGGGCAGGTGTGCCAGCGGTTGATGATCGTGTCGTACTGGATGCCCGGATCGGCGCAATCCCAGGCCGCCTGGGCGATCTTCTCCATCAGCTCGCGGGCCGAAAGGGTCTTGGTGACCGAACCGTCGGTGCGGGCCAGCAGGTTCCACTCGGCGTCGTCGGCAACCGCCTGCATGAACTCGTCCGAGACCCGGACCGAGTTGTTCGCGTTCTGGTACTGGATCGAGGTGAAACCGTCACCGTCGATCGACATGTCGAAGCCGGCGTCGCGCAGGGCTCCGGCCTTCTTTTCCTCGTCGGCCTTGCAGGTGATGAAGTGCTCGACGTCGGGATGATCGACGTCGAGGACGACCATCTTGGCGGCCCGGCGGGTCTTGCCGCCGGACTTGATGGTGCCGGCCCAGGAGTCGGCGCCGCGCATGAAGGAGACCGGACCGGAAGCAGTCCCGCCCTTCTTCAGCGGCTCCATCGAGCCACGGATGTTGGAGAGGTTGATGCCGGAGCCGGAGCCGCCGCGGAAGATCTTGCCTTCCTTGGTGTTCCAGTCGAGGATCGACTCCATGGTGTCCTCGACCGAGAGGATGAAGCAGGCCGAGCACTGCGGGGTCTCCTCGAAACCGACGTTGAACCAGACCGGCGAGTTGAAGGCAACTTCCTGATGGAGCAGGGTCGCGGTCAGTTCCGCTTCGAAGATGTCGGCATCCGCATCGGAGGCGAAGTAGCCACCGTCGCGGCCCCAGTTGGCGATGGTTCCGGCCACGCGGCCGATCATCTGCTTGACCGAGTTCTCCCGCTCCGGTGAGCCGATCTGGCCACGGAAGTACTTCTGGGCGACGATGTTGGTCGCGTTCTGCGACCAGCTCTTGGGGAACTCGACCCCGCGCTGCTCGAAGGCGGGCTTCGCCGGATCACCGATCACGGCATCGCGGATCTCCCATTCGATTTCATCGAAGGGGTGGACACCCTCATGGGTGAGGCGCCGTTCGACGACTACACCCTCGGAGTTGACGCGGGTCGACTCGGATACGGACTGGGACATGCTCTGGCACTCTCCTCGCTACTTGGGACGGCTGGTTCTGCTTGCTACGGGTGCTTCCTGAATCTCTTGACTGGGTGACGCGGTGTTACTGGTGGTGCTGTGGTCTTGCTTTCCTGCGGGTGCTGCTGTGGCTCTTGAAGTTCAGTTCTTGCTGAGCTGGGGGCTCAGCCGGTCGAGTTCCGCCTGGACGTCCTCGACCCCGAGCTGGCGGTAGACGGCTGCGAATTGCAGGTACGCGACCTGGTCAATTCGCTTGAGCCCCGCCAGGCACATGTCGCCAATGCGGGCCGCCTTAATCTGACCACCGTCCCGGACGGCTTTTTTCTCGATCCGGTCGACCAGGGCGTCGATCGCCTCCGGCCGGACCGGGCGTTTGTGCGAGGCGCGCTCCAGCCCCCCGCGCAACTTCGCGCGGTCGAAGGGCTGGCGCCCGCCATCCCGCTTGATGACGAACAAAGCCTGTGCCTCATACCGCTCATATGTGGTGAAGCGGTTTTCGCAGCTGGAGCACTGGCGCCGACGGCGCACGGCACTCCCCTCCTCGGAACTACGACTCTCGAGGACACGACTTCCTTGATGTCCGCATCGCGGGCAACGCACATGGCAAATTATACTAGGACTAGGGTCGGATACCTTTTTGACACGCTATATATAGCGTTTCAGCGAAAAACAGTTTCCGGGTTTTGCGGGAAGGGCACACCACGCGATTCCCATGCTCACGCCGTTTGCCGTCCTTCCGTTGCAGGTCGGTACGATTCAAGGAGTGAGTCAGGGTCCCCGAAACGCAAGAGAAAAAGCCGCCCAGGCGAAAGAGTCCGCGGTGACCCGCGCGACCGCCGCCCGGGATGGCGCCGTCGAGCGCGCCGGAGTCGCCCGGGACGCCGCGGTCGAGATGGCCGGGAACGCCCGCGAGGCGGCGGTCGAGAAAGCGACCGCCGTCAAGGACTCGGCCTCGGAATCGATCAAGGCCATGAAGCCCAAGTTCCGCGGGGTCTCCCACGAGTGGGCCTTCTTCCTCTCGCTCGGACTCGGGATCTCGCTGCTGATGATCGCCGACACCCCGAAGAAGTCCCTCGCGGTCGGTATCTACGCCATCTCGCTTTGCGCCCTGTTCGGAGTCAGTGCCCTCTATCACCGGGTCAACTGGAAGTCGGTCAAGTCACGCATGATGATGCGCCGGCTCGATCACTCGATGATCTTCCTGCTGATCGCCGGCACGGTTACCCCCTTCGCCCTGCTCAACCTGACCGGAACCTGGTCGACCGCGATCCTGATCGCCGTCTGGTCGGCGGCGATCGTCGGCATCATCGTCGAGTTGCTGTGGATCAGCTCGCCGAAATGGGTCAGCGCCGCGATGTACGTGGCGGTCGGCTGGATCGGGGCAGTGGCCTTTCCCCAGATCGTCGGTACCGCCGGGGTCTGGGCCGGGCTCCTGATCGCCACGGGCGGCATCCTCTACACGGTCGGCGCCGTCGTCTACGCAACCGGCCGGCCGAACCCCAGCCCGACCTACTTCGGCTATCACGAGGTCTTCCACCTCTTCGTCATCGGCGCCGCCGCCCTGCATTTCGCGGCCGTCGCGATGTTCGCCCTCTGATGATGGACCGGGGCGCCGCTTGAGTTTCGAAGGCGCACCCGAATGGTCCAGCATCGCCGTCGGCGATCACTGGATCCGGATGTTCCAGGCGGGCCCGCACCAGGCCTCGGAAGCGGTTGTCTTCGTTCACGGCAACCCGGGTTCGGCCGCCGACTTCGAGGGACTGGTCAAGGCAGTCGCACCGCCGCGCCGCGCGGTCGCCTTCGACCTGCCCGACTTCGGCGAGTCGATCGCGGCCCCCGGCTTCGCCCACACCCAGCGCGAGTACGCGAACTTCATCGGTGAAGCGTTCAAGGCCCTGGGGATCCGCCGGGCCCACCTGGTGCTGCATGACCTCGGCGGGGCGATCGGCCTCGACTGGGCCTCCACCCACACCGGCCAGGTCGCCAGCGTCACCCTGATCAACACCGGCATCCTGGCCGGCTACAAGTGGCACCGCACCGCCCGCGGCTGGCAGACCCGGGGGGTCGGTGAACTGCTCCAGGCGATCACCTTCCGGAGCGCCTTCCGCCGCGCGATCATCAGCCAGGAGCCGCATGGCCTGCCGCGCGATTTCGTCGACGGGATGTACGACAACTACGACCGCCGGACCCGCCGCGCCGTGCTCGACATCTACCGGGACCTGAAGAAGGTCGGGAAGACCTCGAAGGACCTGATTCCCCTGCTCGCCGCTGCCGACCTGCCCTGCCTGGTGATCTGGGGTGCCGGCGATCCGTACATCCCGGTGACCTTTGCCGACAAACAGAAGGTCGGCTTCCCTTCGGCCGATGTCCACATTCTCTCCGGCTCCGGTCACTGGCCGATGATCGACGACCCGCCCGCGGTCACCGAACTACTGACCGACTTTCTGGCCACCGTCGAGTAGCCGGCGGCAGCTGCCCGTAGCCGGAACGCGGCCGGGCCGGACGCCGAATCCTTCCGCCCCGGGGCGGGTTAGTTGACGTACATCACTTTTCGGGAGAAGATGGCCCGAGGAGGACCGTCACTTTGAGGAGAGTGTCTTGAACCGTCACCGCGTCGCCGCCGCCGCATGCTTCTTGCTCGTCGCCCTTGCCGGGGCGCTCGCCCTGGCCGGTCCGGCTGCTGCCGCCTATGACCCGGACGACCCGGCCCAGAAAGCCGAGTACGACGCCGCCTACGATCTCGGTGTTGAGGCCTACGAGTTCGGTCTGCCCCTGCTCGACATGAAGCGGACCTACCTGACCAGCACTTCGGTCAACTGGCCGAACGGTCGTGGCGGCGGGCCGGTCAACATGTTCAGCCACTTCCGCAAGCTGGCCGACGCCAGGGACCGCACCGTGGTCCTGCCCAACTCCGACACCCTCTACTCGATGGCCTGGCTTGACCTGAGTCGCGGGCCGGTCGTGCTCCACTCGCGCAAGGGCACGAAGCGGTTCCATGTCTTCGAACTGCTCGACCCCTGGACCGAAAACTTCGCCAACATCGGCTCGCCGGAAGGGGCCAAGCCGGACGGCAACTACATGGTCGCCAGCAAGTGGTGGCGGGGCAAGGTGCCGAAGGGTCTGAAGCTGATCCGTTCGCCCTACGACCGGGTCTGGGTCATCGGCCGCACCCTGGTCAAGAGCAAGGCCGACCTGCCCAATGTCCGGAAGATCCAGAACACCTACCGGATCGTGCCGCTGAAGACGTGGAATCCGAAGCGGCCCGAGGCCTACCACCCGAAGAAGCCGAGGAAGCTCGATCAGGTCAAGAACGAGGCTCACATCCCCGGTACGGGCGCGGGTGAAGATCCGGCCGAGTTCTTCGACGCGCTCGGGATCGCGCTGGCACGCTTCAAGGCACCGGCCCGGGACGAGAAGATCCTGGCGGAGATGCTGCTCGGACTGGGCATCGGCCCCGGCCACTTCCCGGTCCGAAACGATGAGCTCTCTGACCCGCAGCTGGCCGCTCTGAGGGATGTGGTCACCGGAGCGCCGGCCCGCATGCAGTCCGGCCTGCTTTCCACCTACATCCAGGATTTCGACAAGCACAACGGCTGGATCGTCGCCCGGACCGGCAGGTACGGGACCGACTACCAGCGCCGCGCCCGGATTGCCCGATTTGGCCTCGGCGCGCCGACCCCGAACGTGGCGATGTACCCGGTCGCCCTGATGGATCACAACAAGGCCCCCCTGAACGGGACCAAGAGTTACGTGGTCCACTTCGCGCCCGGTGAGGCGAAGCCGCCGGTCAAGTTCTTCTGGTCGCTGACCCTCTATGACAACGACAGCTTCTTCGTCGACAACCCGATCGACCGCTACCTGCTGAACGACCGCTCGAACCTCAAGTACAACGAGGATGGTTCGCTGGACATCTACGTCCAGCCCGACCGGCCGGCCGACCCGGACCAGGTTCGCAACTGGCTGCCGTCACCGGCCGCCGACGCCGCCCAGCCCGCCTTCCGCCTCACGATCCGCCTCTACGGCCTCTCGAAGACCGGAATCAGGAACCTCTACAACGGAGAAGGCTGGCAACTCCCAACCATCCTCCCCTGCGGAGTCGGCAATGAGACGAGTACAGGAATTGCCTGCGGTGCCCTGCCGAATTGATTCAGTTCTCGATGGGCAAGGACATCTGTAGGCCCGGTGCGGGCCAGGTCTCGATCGGGATCTGATCGGGGAGCGGCCTGACCGGCGGGTTGCTGGCCACATCGATCAAGCTGCCCAGGCAGTAGAGGTACTTGCGGTCTTTCTCTTCTCCGTCGAACTGCTGGCAGGCCTCGAGCAGCAGCCTTTCGTCATGACTCCGGTAACCGAGCGCAGCGAGTCCCGAGGCCCGGTCGCGGTAGTTCTCCAGGGCCCGGATCGGTCCCGGGTCTCCGGTTTCGATGGCGATCCGGGCGCAGGTCAGTTCCGGAATCCGGGGGGCCTCCATTTCCTCGGTGAGCGACGGGTCGCGCCGGACCACGGCTAGCTCGGCCAGCACGTTGTCGCGGGCGTAGCCGCAGAATCGCCAGTCCCCGAAGACCCGGGAGAGAACATTGCTGGCGAAGGATTCATCGAGGCGGAGCATCGAGCGGGCGGTGGAATGAGCGAACTCGGTCGCCCACTTGCCGAGCGGCCCCCGGCCGAGCAACGCGAAACAGACCCCGCGCTCCTCATCTTTCATGTGGCCGAACATCCGGCGGAACGCCCATTCGTTCAGCTCGAGGTCGCCAGTGCGGGCGATCATCTGCATGGTCCGCCGGATCAGTTGCCGGTTACTGTCGAAAAGGGCGATTTCGAGTGCGTAGCGAGCGGCCTGCCGATCCCCTGAAGCCTCGGCGTACATCAGCCACTGATGCCCGGCGCGGGGTGGATTCACCCAGCGCCACAATTGCCGCTCGTTGAGCATCGAGACGAGATGAAAGATCGCTTCCTGCTGCTCCTCACACGAGGCGGGAATCGAAATCGCGTGCCCGAGCAACCCCAGGTCCCGGGCCGTGGCGGGAGTCTTCACCCCCAGACAGATTCCGCTGAGTGTCTTGCCGCGAAGCAGCGGATCGTCGATCGAACAGGCCCGCTCCAGGATCTCCGCGATCCCGTTGACATCTCCACGCCGGTCCAGAATCCGAACCTCCGCCAGGCTTCGCCAGCAGGCATCATCGATTTCCCGGGCCAGCCCGACATCCATCGCCGAGATTGCGATCTCGACCTGGGTCTCTTCCCGCGCCATCCACCAGAAACGCCAACTCTCGTCGTCGGGATCATCCTCCGGATCCAGCTCCGGAGGCTCCCGGTAAAGCTCACGCCAAAGCGCGACGGCCTCATCCCGCCAACCCCGAATCAAGTCCCTCCTGATCTCCGTATCAGCCCACATCCAACCATCGTCTCACCTCTGTCAAGGGTCGCTCAAGCGACCGCCAAGCGATCCGCCGGGGCTAGCGGGCCGGGAGTTCGCCGGCTTCGATTGCGGCGTTGACTGCGCAGTCGGGTTCGGTTTCGTGGGCGCAATCGCGGAAGCGGCAGTAGGCGGCGAGACGTTCGATCTCCGCGGCCCTTTCGCTTGTCAATTCCGATTCGGCCGAGCCGGGGATCAGGTCGTCGGCCTCGATCGAACCGGGGGCGCGAAGGCCGGGGGTGTCGATCAGCAGGGAGCCGCCGGGAAGCGGAAAGAGCTCGCGGCTCGTGGTCGCGTGGCGGCCGCGATCGTCGGTGCCTCTGACCTCGGCCGTCTTCTGGCGCTCCCAGCCGAGCAGGGTGTTGGCCAGGGTCGATTTGCCGACCCCGGACCGGCCCAGCATGACCACGGTCTCGCCCGGGTTCAGGAACCCGCGGACCTCGTCCACGCCCTCGCCAGTGCGGGAACTGAAGACGAAGACCTTGACCTCGGGGAAGGTCTGCCCGACGCGGCCTTTGAGCTCCCGGGCTTCGTCGGTCAGATCGGACTTGGAAAGGCCGATCACCGGTTCGGCTCCGGAAGCTTCGGCCAGCCGCACCATCCGTTCGAGCCGGACCGGGTCATGCTCTCTATTAAGTGAGCTGATCACGATCGCCTTGTCGATGTTGGTGGCGAGGATCTGGATGCGGTCGCGGTCGGCGGCGCTCCGGCGGGCAAGGGCGCTGCGGCGGGGCAGGATCTCCTGGATCGTTCCGTCCGCCAGGGCGGCGACCCAGTCGCCAACGGCCGGCATCGCAGTTGCAGAAGAGCGGTCCTGGAGCATGCGGCCGGCCGGCCGGCCGGCAAGGTCACCGTCGACGGTCAGGAGATCGACAATGTGGTTGCGGTGGAGCCCGACCACCCGGGCGGGAATCTGATCATCACGGGAGCCCTCGCCCCAGGCGATCTGGTCATCCTTGTGCCAGCCGATTGCGGCCAGCCGGGGGTCGATCATGCAGCGGAGCCCTGGGTCATGCGCGGAAGGCTATGCGGCAAGCGAGGCCTCTGCTTCTCGCTTCGCGTTCTCGATCAGTTCCAGGAGCTCCGGCTCACGGCCCTCGCGGATCAGGAGGATTGGATCGGGATCACCGTTGACGATCCCCTCGAAGAAGACCTTGCGGTCCTGATAGGTAGGCAGGGTCGACTTGGCCCAGCCCCGGGTCTCGTTCAGAACCACCGCCAGCCGGGCGTGATCCTCGCCGTAGAGCGCGGCGATCTCGGTCTTCATGCGCTTGGCCAGGGCGGGGGAGGCGCCGGCGGTCGAGATCGCGATCGCCAGCGGGCCGCTGCGGACGATCGCCGGCAGGATGAAGTTGCAGAGCGGCGGCACGTCGACCACGTTGACCAGCATCGCCCGATCTTCCGCCTCGTCGAAGATGCGGATGTTCACGTCTGTGTCATCGGTCGCGGCGATCACCATGAAGACCCCATCGAGGTCGGTCTTCCCGGCATACTCCCGCCGCTCCCAGCGAATCGAACCCTCGGCCGCGTAGCGCTCGAGCGCCGGTACCGCGAAGGGCGCGATCAGGGTCACCTCACCGGAGCAGGCGAGCAGTCCATCGACCTTCTCCAGGCCGATCTCGCCGCCACCGACGACCAGGCATCGGCGGCCGGTCAGCTTGAGGCAGGCGATGTAGAAGGGCGTTTCCAGCATGTCGCGCACGCAGGTCTGGTCGCAGACCGGCTTGCGGTGCTGGCAGACGCATTCCTTTCCGGCATAGGCCTGGGCGGGCATGCCCAAAGGTTAGGGGACACCCGGTTTGAGTCAGGCGGCGGTGCCTGACCTGGCGCCCATTGCGCGCAGGGTTTCCCGCAGGCCTGCTTCGAGGGGAGTGGCGGGTTTCCAGCCGAGTTCCTTTGTCGCTCGGCTGGAGTCGATGGCGATTCTTCTCACCTCTCCCGGGCGACCGCGGTCGAATTCGGGTGTGAAGCTGGTGCCGGCGGGTGGGCCGTCTCCATTAAGTGAGAGGCCGGCTTCGCGGAGGCTGTTCAGGAGGTCGAGGATCGAGGTTTCCTCGCCCGATCCCAGGTTGACCGGGCCCTGAACATCGGACCGGGAGGCGGCGAGGATGGCGTGGGTCAGGTCGTCGATGAAGACGAAGTCGCGGGTCTGCTGGCCGTCGCCGAAGACGACGGGGTTCTGGCCAGCCATCAGGAGTTCGCCGAAGATCGCTACCGCTCCGGCCTCGCCCTTGGGCGTCTGGCGGGGGCCGTAGACGTTGGCGAACCGGAGGGCGACCGAGTTGAACATGCACAGGCGCCTATAAAGGTCCAGGTACATCTCGCAGGCCCGTTTGGAGAGGCCGTACTGGCAGAGCGGCGCGGTCTCCTCGGATTCGGTTGCGGGCAGGTTGATGCGGCTGCCTTCGCCGTAGATCGCGCCGCCGGTGGAGGCGAAGACGAAGCGGCCGACGCCGGCCTCGCGGGAGGCCTCGATCAGGTTGATCGTGCCGACCACGTTCACGGTCGCGTCGAAAGCCGGCTGCTCGATCGATCGCTGGACTTCTCCCTGGGCGGCGAGGTGGAAGACGGTGTCGGGACGAACCGACTGCATGACTCTTTCCAGAAGGTCCCGGTCGAGGATGTCTCCCTCGACCAGATCGACCCCGGCGGCGAGGGCGGAATCCAGGTTGGAAAGCCGGCCGGTCGAGAGATTGTCGTAAACGGTGACTTCGTCACCGCCCGCGAGGAGGGCGTCGGTGAGGTGAGAACCGATGAAGCCGGCGCCACCTGTCACAAGAGTCTTCATAAGCGTCAATTCTTCGAGACGAATCTGTGAAGAAACTGAGCTTTCGCCGGGTTTTCACCGAATGTCTTTCGGCGCCCCTGCTACTCTCGCCAGCCAATGCGACTGATCATCACCGAGAAAAACAACTCAGCCCAGAAGATCGCGGAGATCCTCTCGAACGGTGCTGCGAGCGAGACGAAGTCGTTCACCGTGCCGGTTTTCCGCTGGGAAGATTCCGACGGTGAAACGGCCGTAATCGGCACCGGCGGGCACTTCGTCGGACGCGAGTTTCCGCAGGAGAAGGAATACAAGCAGTGGAAGCTGGACCTGATTCCGGGTCTGATCGACGCTCCGCTCGAAACCGGCCCGATCGACGGCAAGAAGAACGTGATCAAGGCCGTGCAGAAGGAAGCCAAGCAGGCCGACAGCCTGGTGATCGGCACCGACTTCGACCGCGAAGGCGAGCTGATCGGCCTCGAAGCGCTCGAGGTCTGCCTCGCTGTGAACGCGGATCTGGAGCCCACACTTAAAAGGGCGCGCTACTCGGCCCTGACCAAGGAAGAGATCGAGGGTGCCTTCGACAACCTCGATCAGCTCTCCTATCCGCTTGCCAATGCGGCCGGTGCCAGACAGGACATCGACCTGATCTGGGGTGCTGCCTTCACCCGCGCCGTGTCGCTGGTCGCCAAGGCCTACGGCGCCAACTTCCTCTCGGTCGGCCGGGTTCAGAGCCCGACCCTCGGCCTGATCGTCGAGCGTGAACTCGAGCGGCGGGCCCATGTCGCCAAGCCGTTCTGGGAGCTCTTCGCCAAGTTCGAGCACCCGAGTGGCCAGAGCTTCGAGGCCCATCACGCGACTGACAAGTTCTGGGACAAGGCCGAGGCCGATGCCGCGCTGAAGGGCACGTGCAGCCCGGGCACGGTCAAGTCGGTGACCAGCCGCAAGTCCTCGAGCAAGCCGCCAACCCCGTACAACACGAACTCCTTCCAGGTGGATGCGTCCAGCCGCCTCGGCATCACACCGAAGCGGGCCATGGACCTGGCCCAGGACCTCTACGACGACGGCTTCATCTCCTACCCGCGAACCGACAACACGATCTACCCGGACTCGCTGCCGCTGGAGAAGACGATCAGCTCGCTGGTCAAGATCAAGGACTTCGCGGCCGCGGCCCCGATCCTCGACAAGCCGCTCAAGCCCACCCAAGGCAAGAAGTTCGACGCGGCGCACCCGCCGATCTACCCGACTCACGCCCTCTACCCGAGTGCTCTGGACGGGCCGAAGGCGAGGGTCTACGAGCTGATCGTGCGGCGCTTCCTCGCCACCTTCGGCGAGCCGATGGTCACCGAGTCAACCCGGGCCGACATCGAAGCCGGTTCCGAGACCTTCTTCGTCCGCGGCAAGGTCCTGATCGACCCCGGTTACGCTGGCATTTACACCTACGCCCGGTCGGCCGACGAGGAGATTCCGGCCCTCGAGGAAGGGCAGCAGCTCGCCCTTGATGGTCAGCCCTGGCTGATCGACAAGGAGACCCAGCCGCCGGCCCGCCTCTCGGAAGCGAAGCTGGTCCAGCTGATGGACGAGCAGGGTCTCGGCACCAAGGCGACCCGGCCGGACATCATCCAGAAGCTCTACAACCGACGCTACGTGCGGAATCATCCGCCGGAGCCGACCGCGACCGGCATCGCCATGTACGAGGCATTCAAGGAGTACGTGCCGGACATGGCTACCTCGGAGATGACCGCCTCGCTGGAAGGCGAGATGGATGAGATCGCCGAAGAGAAGATGACCAAGGAAGAGGTCGTCGAGGACAGCCGCAGGCTGGTTCACAAGACTTTCGAGGACCTGCTCAAGGGCGAGGAAGCCCTCTCGAAGATGATCTGGGAAGGCATGGACCAGGACCGGATCCTCGGGCCCTGCATCGTCTGCAAAGAGGCCGGCCGCACCAAAGAAGACGGCTCGCCGAACGTGCTGCGGATCATTCGCGCCAAGAAGTCGGGCAAGTCGTTTGTCGGCTGTACCGGCTGGGAAGCCGACAACCCGGAATCCTGCGATCAGACCTTCCCGATGCCGCAGCCGAACTTCTATGAAGTGACGCCGCTCGAGGAGAACTGCTCGATCTGCCATCGCACCCCGCGAGTCAACGTCAAGACCCGGGGCCGGGCCGGCCGGCCTTGGAAGCTCTGCTTCAACGACGACTGCCCGACCATGGTCGAGATGCGCGAGAAGAAGGCCGAGCGGCTCGCCGCCCAGGAAGCGGCCAAGAAGGCGAAGGAACTCGACGAGGCGGAAGCCAAGAAGTCAGGCAAGAAGAAGCCTGCCAAGAAGTCATCTTCGAAGAAGACGAAGACGACCACCGTGGCGGCCCGGGTGGGCAGTCCGCCGGACCTCGGCACCCGCCGGGTGAAGAAGGCCGGGAGTCGCAAGCCCAAAAAGGGCTGAGGCGTGTTCATCACGCTGGAAGGGGTCGACGGCTCGGGCAAGACCACCCAGGCCGCGATGCTGGCCCGGGCACTCGGCGCCAGCGCCATGACCCTGCGGGAACCGGGCGGCACCGACGCAGCCGAGCGGATCCGGCAGCTGCTGGCCGATCCCGACACCCCGCTCGACCCGATCGCCGAGCTGATGCTGTTCTGCGCGGCCCGGGCCGACCTGGTCAGCCGGGTTATCCGGCCGGCCCTGAAGATCGGGCGGATCGTGATCTGCGACCGCTTCACCGACTCGACCATCGCCTACCAGGGTGTGGCCCGGAACCTCGGAATCGTCCGGGTCCGGGAACTCTCCGAAGTGGCCACCGATGGCCTGACCCCCGACCTGACCCTGCTGCTCCAGGTCGACCCCGCCTTCGGACTCGACCGGGCCGAGTCGGACGACCGCTTTGAAGCCGAAGGAGTCCGCTTCCAGGAGCGGGTGGCCGAGGCCTATGGGGACATAGCCCGCCGCGAACCGGGCCGCGTGATCCCGATTGATGCGACCGGAAGCCCGGACGAGGTCCACCGCCTGATCATGGCCGAGGTGGAGCCGAGGCTCCCGGCTTGATGTCCCTGCTCTGCGCGAAACTGACTTCGTGATCACGCTGAAGGAAGCCACCTCGCACCAGCCGCGGGCCAAGTCCGAGCTGGAAGCCGCAATCCGGCAGGGTCCATCACATGCGTATCTCTTTCAGGGACCCTCGGGCTCCGGGAAGTCGATGGCGGCCCGGGCATTCGCGGCGGAAATACTCACCGAAGGCAACACGGACCCCGAAGACGCCCGTCGCCGCGCGCTGCTTGATCCGTCACCCCATCCGGACCTGGTCTGGCTGGCTCCGAAGGGGATGAGCCACGCGGTCCAGGAGATCCGTGACCGGGTGATCCACCAGGCGCCGCTCAGCCCCTTCGAGGGCTCCCACCGGGTTTTCGTGATCGAAGCCGCCGAGGCCCTCAACGAGGAAAGCCAGAACGCGATGCTGAAAACCCTCGAAGAACCGCCGCCCCACGCCCACCTGATCCTGCTTTCGTCCGAAAGCGAAGGCGTGCTGCCGACCATCGCATCGCGCTGCCAGCTGATCGAGTTCGGTGCGCTGCCGGTCGAGGTGATCGAGCAGGAACTCGACGGGCTGGCCCACCCCGAGGCAATTCACTCGGCCGCCAAGCTCTCGACCGGCGATCTCGGCCGGGCCCGGTTCCTGGCCGGCAATCGGGGCAGTGACCTCAGGGTCGCGGCCGAGCGTTTGATGACCTGCGCCCTCGAAGACGACTTCACCGGTTCACCCTGGCTGGAGCTCCTGACCCAGGCCAAGTCGGCCGGCGAGCATTCCGGTGACCTTGTCCAGGCCGAGTTCGACGAGGCGAAGGAAGAGGGCGTCAAGCACACCAAGACCGAGATCGAGGAAGCCGTCAAGCGGGCCCAGCGGAAGACCAGGACCGGCATGCTCGACCTCGGCCTCCACCTGGCTGCCGCCTGGGCCCGCGACTGGGCGACGATCATCGCCGGCGCACCCGACCTCGCCTTCAACCAGGACCGGCTGGAAGTTCTCGAAGCCCAGGCCGGCCGGATCGAACTCGGCCAGGCCCGCGAGTCAGTCAGCCTGATTCAGGAAACCCGCCGCAGCTTCCAACTCAACGTCAGCGAGGAACTCGCCCTCGAGGCTCTGGCGTTTCGCCTTGAGAAGACGCTTCGAGACTAGGGCTGCTCAGCAGATCCTGCACGTCAGGTGAACGTGAAGTTCGGAAGTGAGTTCGTGCACCTCCGTCACGTTCGCCTCCATGTCCAGCAAGTTGTGATTGAGATCGAAAACCTCGAGCGAGTCACAGGTATCGACCTGCCCGAAGAGCTTCTCCTTCCGCATCGAGTCGATCAACTCGCCGAGCTTCTGGTCGGGATGGCACTTGATCGTCTGGGCAACTTTGTGGAAGGTGAAGGTGAAATCAATCCAATCGCTGCGGGACTCCAGCTTGGCCGTCATCAAGGTTCCTTTCCGGGTTGAACAAGCAGGG
>JAGQUQ010000004.1:17798-68789 GCA_020438425.1 Solirubrobacterales bacterium | reverse complement strand
AGGTAGGGCGCGGCGACGTCGGATGATGCGATCGCCCCGCGGGCGGGACCGTAGGAAGGAAGCGACTTCAGCTCCTCGATGTGAGCCGAGATGAAACGCGAGGTGAGCGGGACGTACCGGTAGAAGTGAGGGCTGTCCCCGTTGTTCTCTGCGACGTCGAAGGGAATCTCGTCACCGGTGGCCACCAGCGAGGTGAACCGGGTCGACGCCTCGGCTGCCAGCCGCTTCAAAGCCTCATCAAGAACAGGATCGTGCATGGTGAGTGGGAGTTCCCTCCCCATGCGAAGCATCCTGCGATTGCAGGAATTGGTGCAGCCCGGAGCAACTTTTTCCGGCCGTATTGTTAGAAAGACAGAAGCGCGCGTCCCAGTCACCAAGGAGGGGTCTTGTCAGGTTTCCTGCGTATTACGGGCTTTGCCACCGCATCGCTGGCAGCGGTCTTGCTCTGCGCCGCAGGAGCCTCCGCACGTCCTGGAATGCCAGATCCGTCATTTGGCAACGAAGGCATCGTGGCGACGGCACCAGCGGGAGGCGAGTGGGAGTCGCCTTCCGATCTGGCCGAGTCCCCCGACGGCCGCTATGTGGTTGCCGGGAGGGCTGCATCCGGAGTTGCCGGCTCAATTGTGTTCAAGTACCTGCCGGATGGCAGGCTCGACCCGGGCTTTGGCAACCTGGGCCAGGTTCGCGCTTCAGGCGAAGGCTGGGATCAGGTCGAGGTTCTGGACAACGGAAAGATGCTGCTCGCGGCGGGCAGCGGCACTCAACTGAGGTTTGCCCGCCTCGATGCCGACGGCAGCCCCGACCCGAGTTTCGGCAGCGCGGGAACCGTGACGCTGAGCACCAATGGCCTATTCACGCCTCCTGACGGAGTCCTGGCCGATGCCGAGATCTCGTCCCTCGCGATCCTCGGCGACGGCAGTGTGCGAACAATCGGGGTCTTCGCCGGGTGTCCGTTGAACACCTACAGCGGGTGCGCCGACGCTTTCATCGCCGGGACAGACGGTGACGGAAACCCGGACTCGACGTTTGGAAGCGGCGGCGTGAAGAAGATCGGGATCGGGGGTCGGGGAATCCTCTCGGCGATACTGCCAGATGGGAATTCGGTGGTGGTTCGAAGCGCAACCGGCGATCCGCCATACGGGGACATTCTCTACTCGACCCCGGTGTCGGCCTCAGGCGTTCCCGGTGATACCAAGATCATCACTCAGGGGCACAATTACTACTGGTCGGACCTGGACTTCTTCTCCGGTGGCGCCGCCACAGTCGATTCCAGTGGCCGTGTCCTTCTGACCGACTCGGATTACCTCTGGAGATTGCTTCCGGATGGCAGCGGAGATCCTGACTTCGGGGTGGACGGACTGGTCGAGCTAAGGGATCTGACGAAGTTTCTGCCTGAGGCTCCGGGACTGCACGCGACCGGTGTCGCCATTGATGGCCAAGGCCGACTCCTGATCTCCGGTGGAGTCTCGAGTGGCGTTGGCAAACAGCAATGGGGTGGCGACACTTGGGCAAGCAACGGTGCCGTGGCGAGGCTCAGCCCCGACGGCAGCATCGACAATTCCTTCGGCGGCGGCGGGCTTCAGATTCTCTGGCACGGCAAGCGCTCGAACAAGAAACTGGTCGGCTCGACCGAAATCCTATCCTCGGGCGGCAGCGTGGTCGTTGCCGGCCGGGGTCCAGTTGGCGATGACTTCGGATTCACCCTGGCTCGCGCGGTCAACGACCAGATGGAACTGCCCCGCTGCAACGGCCAGATCGTCGACTATGTCGGCAGCCCCGGCCGCGACCGGGTCGAGGCGCATGAGGCAGTCGTGAGCACCCTGGGTGGCGATGATGTCGTGAGCTTCGGCTACAGGTCGACAATCTGCTCTGGCGATGGTGACGATTCCGTGCGACTCACATTCGGTCCGGCGAAAGTACTCGGGGGCAACGGAGCCGACCGGATCGTCGTCGGAGAAAACGGGAGCAGCCTGATGCGCGGCGGAGCGGGACCCGACCGGATTACCGGAGGCAACCAAGCGGACCGGCTGTTTGGCGACTCCGGAGATGACCTGATCCTCGGTGGCAACCGCAACGACAGGATCTTCGGTGGCGGCGGCGATGACCGGCTGTTCGGCCAAGGTGGCCGGGACTGGCTTTTTGGTGGCACGGGTCTCGATGTCCTGAAGGTTGGCCCCTTGAAACCGGACCCGACCGACTACCCGATCCGCTCCGACAGCGGAACTGCGCGGGTAGCAACTCTCGGCACGAAAGCCGTGCTCTCTTACCGGCTGGAACTCCAGTGTCGTGGTGAGCCCGACCACCGGGTTTCGCGCGGCGCGTCCAGCAGCATCCCGTTCGACCCGGTGACGGGCAAGCTAGCCCGGGTCACCGGGACCATGGACGATGTGTTCGACGATTACGGCGGATTCGTCTCGGACATCCGGGCCCGGGTAAAGAACGGCAGAATCACCGGCCAGTTCCGAATCATCGACAACTGGGGTTCCTCACTCTGCCGCAGTGGAGAAGGACCGGTCCGCCGCGGGACGCTGCTCAAGGACGCCTGGGTGCCGTTTTCGGCAAAGGCCGAGCAGAAGCCCCGGCAGATCGCGAGACAGGACTGAACGCCTGACTCAGGCGGTAAGGGGCTCGGACTTCGTGGGCTCGGCGTCGAGCCAGCGCATGCCGTACTTGCGCATGTCGTCGATCAGGGGAACGAGGTCCCGGCCCTTGTCGGTCAGCGCGTAGGTGACCCGGGGCGGAACCTCCGGGAAGGTCTGGCGTTCGACGATGCCCGCCTCTTCGAGGGTGCGGAGGCGGAGAGAGAGGGTCCGGGGGCTGATGCCCTCAAGGGACCTTTCGAGTTCGCAGAACCGGCGGCTCTCACCGGCCAGGTCGCGGATCACGAGGAGGGTCCACTTGCCGGAGATCACGTCTGCGGTGCGACATACAGGGCAATGATCGTTGTCGATGGCGCTCATGGTGGTGAGTGACCGTGTCGATTGCCGGCCGGGCATCCCTCAGGACGCCTCAGGCCGATAGGTCACTTCAACAAGTATAGGCACATGGCTTCACTTACTGAAGCGCATTGCCGCCGAGCGCAAGGACTGTTCCCGCTCCCAGCGCGAAAAACGGGGCCAGGGGTAGTGCGGTCTGTGAGGGCCGCCGGCGCTGTCCCAGCGAAATCAACACCCCGGTGAGCCCCGCCAGGCCAAGGCCCAGGGCCAGCGCCACCCAGACCGCCTGGCCGAGGTAGAGGCCGATTACCGCGACCAGTTTGACGTCGCCCATTCCCATTCCTTCGGGCCGGATCAGGGCCGCCGCCAGGAAAGGGATCGCAGCCAGCCCACCGAAGAGAAGCGCGGATCCGGCCCGGCCATCTGTGACGGCAAGGACAATCCCGGCCAGGGCCGCGCCGGCCACCAGCCAGTTCGGGATCTCGCGACTGCGGAGATCGGTCGCCGAGGCGATCAGCAGGGTGATGAGCAGAACCGGAAGTGCCATGCCCCGACCCTGCCCGAAAAATGCTCACATGTGGCTCTACAAGCGCAAAGTTACTGCAACAGGAATGACCTGAGGCCTCCAGGGCGGGGCTGACGAGGATTTCCACAGAAAAGGCCGGCGATAGTACTTATTCGTACGTGAGCCGGCCTTTTTCTGTGGTACTGACGAAGTCAGCGTCGTCCTGGTGGACTCAGGTGGCTTCGCGGAGCTTCTGGGCTTCGTTCAGCGACTGAAGCTTCTTCAGCGACTGGTTCTCGATCTGGCGGATCCGCTCGCGGGTCACGTTGAAGGTGCGCCCGACCTCGTCGAGGGTGCGGGGATGCTCGCCGCCGAGCCCGTAACGGAGCTCGAGCACGCGGCGCTCGCGGTAGGAGAGGTTCTCCAGCGATTCCTTCAGCGCTTCCTTGGTCAGCAGGTCGGCAGCCCGGTCGAAGGGCGACTCGGCCTTCTCGTCGGCGATGAACTGGCCGAACTCGGATTCCTCCTCGTCACCGACCGGCTTCTCGAGCGAGACCGGAGACTGGGCGGAACGCTTGATCGAGTCGACTTCCTCGGGGTCGATGCCGGTTACTTCGGCGATCTCCTCCGGGGTGGGCTCGCGGCCCAGCTCGGTGACCAGCTTGCGCTCGGCGCGACCGATCTTGTTCAGCTTCTCGACCACGTGGACCGGGATGCGGATGGTCCGGGCCTTGTCGGCCAGGGCGCGGGCGATCGCCTGGCGGATCCACCAGGTCGCGTAGGTCGAGAACTTGAATCCCTTGCGGTAATCGAACTTCTCGGCCGCACGGACCAGGCCGAGGGTGCCTTCCTGGATCAGGTCGAGGAAGGGCAGGCCCTGGTTGCGGTAGTTCTTGGCGATCGAGACGACCAGCCGGAGGTTGGACTCGACCATCTTCTGCTTCGCGTCGAGGTCGCCGCGCTCGATCCGCTTGGCGAGATCGACTTCTTCCTGGGCGGTCAGCAGGCGAACCTTGCCGATGTCCTTGAGGAAGAGCTGCAGCGAGTCGGTGGTCATGTCCGGCTTGAGGTCGAGCGCTTCCTTCTTGCGCCGGCGGCCGCGGCGGCCGTCGGAGCGCTCGTTCTCGGCCGAAGCCTTCTGGGCCGGATCGACGTCTTCGACCAGCTCGATTCCCTGCTTTTCGATGTGACCGTAGAGATCTTCGACGTCGGATTCGTCGAGATCGACCTCGGCCACGGCGGTGGCTACGTCACCAAAAGTGAGCACGCCGAGCTGCTGGCCCCGGTTGACGAGGGTCTTTACTTCTTCTAGTTCCTGGAGTTCGGCTACAAGCATCTTGTCCCTATCTGGTATTCCCTGTGGCGGCATTCAAAACCTGTCGGCCCGAAAATGAGGGTCGGAATGACAGGCAAATTTCAACTGGATCACTCGTCGGGATCCACCTTCACTAGGGGTTTGCGGGGCAGGAATCGGCTCCGCCATCTCAAAGTGGTCAAACGAGTGATCGGATAATAGCCACTTCACTTAGTAAAGTCAAGTGGTTGCGATCCGTGGGTACTTCATACTCAAGGAACGCGTTCTGGCCCCATGAGTTGCACCAACTGTGACGAAAATCATCCGGAGCATCCCAACGATGCTCCGCTTCCGGTCTCCGAACAATGGAAGCACCTCCACTGGCTTCAGGCCTTCTGGACCAGGGCATGGCGGGAGAACATCACCGGTCTTTCCGGCATGGTCGCCTACAACCTCATGCTGGCGATCTTCCCCTTCGCCTTCCTGGTCCTCTTCATCTTCTCCCAGGTGCTCCAGATCGAGGGCGTCGAGGCGGGGATCGTCGGCGACCTCCAGCGACTCTTCCCGAACGCCGAACAGGGCACCCTGAACGACGTCATCTCGGCGATCCGCAACAACTCGGCAACCCTCGGTATCGCCGCGGCGATCGGCTCGCTCTGGATCGGTGCCTCCTTCTGGGGGTCGATGGACACCGCCTTCTGCCGGATCTACCACGTCGAGTGCCGGGGCTGGTGGGAACAGAAGCGCTTCTCGCTCGGGATGCTGCTGGTGGTCACGATCTTCCTGCTCGGCAGCGTCCTCCTGCCCGCTCTGGAAGGTGCCCTGATCCGCCAGACCGACAACCTGCCTTTCGGCCTGAACGAAGTCCAGAACCTGGACAACGCCGTGCTGCTGGCAGTCACCCTGACCCTGAACTTCTCGGTTGCGGCGGTGATCTACTGGGCCGTGCCCAAGGGTCACATGCCGTGGCTCGCGGTCTGGCCCGGAGCCCTCTTCACGACCCTGGTGGCAGCCACCGCCAACTGGCTTTTCCCGGTCTACCTGAACAACGTCTCGGCCCTGAACCGGTTCGGGTCGACCATCGGTTTCATCCTGATCGCCCTCTTCTGGTTCTACCTGGTCGCCCTGACCATGCTGGCCGGCGCGGTGATCAACTCGCTTCGTCACGAGTACCACGACACCGGCCGCATGCCATACGGCATCCTCAGCCGGGCCCAGCTGCTGGCCCGGGTCCGCGAGGAAGAAGAGAAGGCCGCTCACCAGACCATGGCCGAGCCCTACCGCTCCCTGATGACCGGCGAGGCCTGGCCCGCGGACGGGAAGGCGGGAGCGGCGGCCGATCCTGGCGAAGCGGACGAAGGCGAGGCGGAAACCAAGGTGATTCCGCTGCGTCGCCGCAATAATCCCTAGGCGATGGGTGTGCACATAGAACTGATGCCGGATCCGGTCCGGCACGGGGTGGCCAGGAGCGGCGGCGTCACCTGTGCCCAGGAGGCCCTGGTCACGGTCGACCGCCAGACCTTCGAACAGATCTGGACCCCCTCCACCCTCGAACTGCTGGCCCGCTCCTACTGGGACTACATTCGCCGCCGCACCTTCGGGCTGATCCGGGTCCGCTACGCCGGGGATTCGCAGACCGTGACCTTGCTGGGACGGCTGCCAATGCTGCGATTTCGCACTCCCGAGTTCGTCACCGGCGGAGACCGCGCCTCGGTCGAGTGGCGAATCGAGCGCGGGCTGCTGGTCGCCCGGGACGGACGGGACAAGGGTTTTCTCCGGATCGAGGCAACCCGTCGCGAAGTCGAGGATCCGGACTGTCCGGCCCTGACGGTTTCCTCCACCGTCTCCAACTTCTATCCCTGGATCAGGGGGACCGGGCACTTCGCGAGGTTCGGCACCTGGCTCTACTCCCAGACCCAGCTCAGGATCCACATCGTCGTGACCCGCGGCTTCCTCGCTTCGCTGGACTCGATCCCCGACGAGGTGCTCCGGCGCGGCGTCACTCCGGGGACTGGCTGAGAATCTCTTTCATCTCTGCGGCAGCCCGGTCCATCGCCGTTTCGAGCGATTCCGGCCGAAGTCCGAGCCGCTCCATGCCGGAGGAATCGGTGACCACGGTTTCGGTGGACAGGCCTTCGATCAGGGGCCGGGCGACGCCGACGTCAACCGGGGTGACCAGACCGAGCCAGAGCGAGGACAACGCGGGGGTGAGCATCGGCACCCCCAACCGCACCGGCGGGCGACGACCAATCGCCCTGGCCACGGCGTCCATCATTCCGCCATAGGTAGTCACGTCGGGCCCACCGATCTGGATCTCGTCGTTGCCTTCGAGATCGAGAGACTTGCGTAGCGCCTCGACCACATCGTCGACTCCGATCGGCTGGGTGCGGGTGGAGGTCCAGCGGGGGGTGACCATTGCCGGGAGACGGCGAACCAGCCAGTAAATGGTGCGGAACGATTCGCTGCCGGCACCAATCACCACGGCGGCTCTCAAATAGGTCAGGTCGACACCGGTCGAGCCGAGGGCCGATGCTGTGTCATGTCTTGACTGGAGGTGCCTGGAGCCGCCCTCACCCAGACCACCCAGGTAGACGATCCGTTCGACCCCGACCTCGGCTGCCGCTTCGGCGAAGTTCCGGGCCGCAGTCAGGTCGGTTTCGGCGAAATCGCCAGAGGCGCCACGCCCCATCGAGTGGACCAGGTAATAGGCGACCTTCACCCCTGAAAGCGGCCAGCGCAGCGACTCGCGGTCGAGAACGTCGCCCTCGACCACCTCGCAACCGGCCCCCGAGAGGTCGACTGCCTGCTGCGGGTTCCGGGCCAGACAGCGGACGGGCACACCGTCCGCCGCAAGCTTCAGGGCAAGCTTTCGCCCGATGTAACCGGTGGAACCGGCGACGAATACCGGATCAGCCGAAGAGGCCACCGGTTACTTCGCGAAGCTTGGCGCGATCGTGGCGGGCACCGACCTTGCGGACCGTGCCCGATCGGGAACGCATGACAAGCGACTCGGTGCTCGCCCATCCCTTGTGACGACGGACGCCGTCGAGCAGATCGCCGTCGGTGACTCCGGTGGCAGCGAAAAACACGTCGTCCCCGGCGACCAGGTCGGCGGAGGTGAGTACACGGTCGAGGTCGTAGCCGGCGTCGATCGCGGCCTGCCGCTCCTCGTCGTTGCGGGGCCAGAGCTTGCCGATGATCTCTCCACCCAGGCACTTGATCGCGGCAGCCGCGAGCACGCCTTCGGGTGTTCCGCCGATGCCCCAGAGCAGGTCGATTCCGGTGTTATCGGAAACCGCCAGCAAGGCGGCCTGGACATCGCCGTCAGTGATGAACCTGATCGTCGCGCCAGCCTCGCGGATCTCCTTGACCGTTTCCTCGTGGCGGGGCCGGTCGAGGATGGTCAGGGTCACTTCTTCGGGACCGCCGCCCTTACGCTCGCCGATCTTGCGGATCACTTCGCCGATCGGCTCGTCGAAGGTCAACAGGTCGGCGAACTCGGAGGAGGTGGCGAGCTTCTCCATGTAGACGCAGGGCCCGGGGTCGAACATGGTGCCGCGCTCGGAGAGGGCGATCACCGCCAGGGCACCACCGAAACCGCGGGCGGTCAGGGTTGTGCCTTCCAGGGGATCGACCGCGATGTCGACCACGGGCGGGCTGCCGTCGCCGATCTTCTCGCCGTTGTAGAGCATCGGTGCCTCGTCCTTCTCGCCTTCGCCGATCACCACGATGCCGTCCATCGGGACCGTGTCGAGCAGAATGCGCATCGCATCGACCGCAGCACCGTCTGCCGCCAGCTTGTCACCCCGGCCGATCCACCGCGAGGCGGCCAGGGCCGCCGACTCGGTGACGCGAACCAGCTCGAGAGCCAGGTTGCGGTCGGGCTTTGATCCGGATCGAACGTCATGCGAGATAACACCCATGGGCAGGAGGCTATATAGGCTGCCGTCATGAGCGCACGCTGGGGTCTGACCCTCCCCCTCCCCGGGGTCTCACTGGCCGACACCAAGGAATTCGTCCAGCTGGCGGAGGCCGAGGGTTACACCGACCTCTGGACCGGCGAAACCGGCGGTCCGGACGGCTTCACGCCGCTGGCCCTCAGCGCCGCCTGGACCGAGAAGGTCCGCCTCGGCACCGGCATCGTCGGTGTTTTCCAGCGCGGCCCGGCCCTGCTCGCCCAGCAGGCGGCAGCCCTGACCGACGCATCTTCGGGCCGCTTCGTGCTCGGCATCGGTGCCTCCTCCGACCGCATGGTCGAGGGCTGGAACCAGATCCCCTTCGTCAAGCCGCTCAGCAAGGTTGAACAGACCGTGGACTTCCTGCGGGTGGCCCTGGCCGGCGAGCGGACCGACACCGGTTTCAAGATGGAAACCGCCCCGACCCATGACACCCCGATCGTGCTTGCCGCGCTCCGCGGCAAGATGCTCGAACTGGCGGTCAACAAGGCCGACGGCGCCTTCACCAACTTTCTGCCGCTGGCCGGCCTGCCCCGGGTGACTCAGGGAATCGACGGGGCCGGCAACGAGTTCGAACTGCTCTGCCGGTTCTTCTGCATTCCGGGCGAGAAGGAGCAGGTCGAGGGGTTGGCCCGCTTCATGTTCTCGAGCTACATCACGGTCCCCGTCTACGCGAACTTCTTCCGCTGGCTCGGTTACGGAGACGAGATCGAGCCGATGGTCAAGGCCTGGGAAAACAAGGACCGCAAGGGTGCCGCCGCGGCTGCACCGTGGGAGTTGATCGAGGACACCTTCCTGCTCGGCAGCCCGGAACAGATCCGCGAGCGGCTCGACGCCTACGTCGCGGGTGGCATCACCCTGCCGGTGATCACCCCGATCACCACGCCGGACAACCACGCCGCTCTGATCAAGGCCCTGGCTCCCTAAAGCTCCAGCTTCACCAGCCGCAGCCCCACATCCAGCTCGTCCAGCTGGCGCAGCTGCCCGTATTTGCGGTCCCACTCCCCGTTTTCAAGATCGGCTGCCAGTCGCTGGCGGCCCGCCTCCCTGGCAATCTCCGACATCTCCTGCCAAACCCACATCGGGCCCACGATCCCGTCGTCCATGAACATTTCAGGGTGACCCCAAAGCGCGGCAAAGAAGAGGTCGCTGCAGTCCCGGGGGACCGGAATCACTTCGGCTTCCGATCCCGGAAGCATCGAGACAATCTCACGGCTGTCGGCTCCCGGCTCGCTCTTCAATTCCTGGATCGCGGGAAAGTAGTCGGCCGCGATCCAGAGTTCAATCAGAGGGTCCGGTTCGAAAGCCACGATGAGGATCCGGCGGCTGGCGACCCGGATCATCTCGTCAAGCCCCTTCCTCGCGTCGGACCAATGGTGGACAGTCAGAACCGCCATCGCCGCTTCGAAGGAATCGTCTTCGAAAGGCAGGGCCTCGGCCGCCGCCTGAACCGCCGGAGCCAGCCCGGGCGGTCGCTGGGAGATCATTTCTGCCGACGGCTCGACCGCTGTCACCTCACGGTCAGCAGGCTCGTATGAGCCCGCCCCGGCACCGATGTTGACGACCGAGGAGGCATCCCCGATACTCGCGTGGATGACTTCGCGGATCCGGGGATCCTCGCGGCGAACCTGCCCGTAGCCGGACCCGATCTCGTCGTATTGGCTGCTCACACCCTGAGCCTAGTTGCTGCATGACCGACCGGCAGACGGCACTCCTCCGGAGAACCCGAACCCGCCCTGTCTCGGGATGGTCCGGTCAGTCAAACCATCCATGCACCTTGAAACGCCGACTTCCGGCGGCTACATTCGGTCAATCGGGAAAGGTACAAAGGGAATCCGGCGCGGGTCGGGACCCCGACGAAGGGGGAAGCGCATGATGTCTTTGATTCACGGGCATGGCCGGGGGGCCAGGTACGGGTTGTTTGCGGCGCTGATCACATCGGCTCTGCTTATGGTGAGCCCGGGAACGGCATGGGCCGTCGAAACGACGATCACATCCGGACCCGAGGACGGGGAACTGGTCACCGTGGATTCGGTCACGTTCACCTTCACGTCGGATGACCCGGCCGCCACCTTCGACTGCAGCATCGACGGCCGGGGCTTCAAACCGTGCACTTCTCCGGTCACGATGTCCGACCTTGAAGACGGACGTCACAGTTTCGCCGCGCGGGCAGATGGTGACTCGACTCCGGATGTCCGCAAGTTCAAGGTCGAAGTCCCCCAGGGACCGGTCGGCCCGAGTGCCGGCTGCGTCGCGGCCAGGAAGTCGGCGGCAGCCGCCAGGTCCAGACTGAGCAAGGCCAAGAGCAGGAAAGCCACAACCCGGAAAGCCAAGAAGGCGAAGGCGAAGGCGATTGCCGTCGCATCTTCCGACCTGAAGAAGGCGAACCTGAAGGTGAAGAGAAACTGCTGACCGCCAACTAACCGGTCCCTTCCGCTTCTCCGTCGTTCCAGACCTGCTTTTCCCAGGGCGGGGTGATCGGGTTGAAGTCGGCGGGCCGGGAAAGCGGGCCATCCTTGATCGATTCCAGCGGGACCAGCCTGATCAGGCCGGCCGGCGTGTAAGACGGGTACTCGTCGGAACCCAGGTCCCCTGCCACGTTGCCGGCGTGGCTGCCTCCGGCGATCAGGTAGCGGCCGGTTGGTTCACCCCAGCCGCCCTCCTCACGGAGCCCGGCCGCCTCGGTTGCGTCGGTCAGAAAGTCCCATCCCATGTCCGAACCCCAGTTCGCGGCCGAGCGGGTGTGGTTGTAACCGGCATGGGAGGAAGCTCGCTGGCTGACCGTCCCGTCCGGTTCGACCCTGACCTGCACGGACTCCCAGTCATGAGGGTGGTACCCCTCCTCTTCCAGCACCGGGGCACCCCTCAACGAGGCGCTCTCCGGGTAGTAGGCCCAGTACTGGACATAGGTTGAACCTTCACGCCGGATCACCCGGGTGAACAGGGTGACCGGTTCCCCGGCGGTCGAACTACTCACCTCGCCATCGCCGGTCCCGTCGGCGCACCAGGACGAACGGCAGGTCCGGTAATCCACCGGCAGCCCGAGCATGTCGCGACCGTACATCAGGGTCGGTACGCCCGCCCTGACCAATCCGGCAATTTCATTGCCGTAGGTTGCCTCGAGCGAACCGCTGCCGGCGCATCCGCCCGAAATCGAAGCGGCACAAAGGATCTTCTTGGAGACCGAATGAGCAAATCCGGCCGCCGGAATCCGGACCCCGGCCGCGGTGACCGCCGCGAAGAGAATCGCGATCAGGGTGATCAGTCCGATCCATTCGACCGTCGATTGCCCTTCCGTCTTTGCCAGCCTGGCGACCATGACCGGATCGTGACCGGAAAATGCTCAAATTTGGGTTACCGGTGCAACGATTGAGTGACGATGGAAGTCTCCGGCTGCCGATATAGAGTCAGGCTATGGCCGACCGCAAGACACCCAGCTCTCCCCCGCCCGCCGCAAAGAAGGAAGTCCAGTGGAAATGGTGGGCTTTCGGGGTCGCGGTTCTGCTGCTCCTGATCGTCGTGCTGCAGAACTCGCAGGATGTCGAGTTCAAGATTCTCTTCCTGGTCGACACTTCGGCGCCACTGTTCCTGTTGCTCCTGTTCGCCGCCGCAATCGGGGCGATCATCGGCTATACCGCACCAATCCTCCGACGGCATCGCCACAAGACCCGCAAGGAATACGGCAAGGACTGAGTCCGATGTCATTGCCGGTGATCGAACCGGTCCGCCTCGAGGGAAGCGTCGTGACGCTCGAGCCGATCGAACGCGGGCATCTCGAGGATCTCTGGATCGCCGCACAGGACCCGCGGATCTGGCAGTGGCTGGTTCACCTCAATGACAGCCGCGAATTCTTCGAGGAATGGGTCGGGGAGGGCGTCGTTTCCTGGAGTTCCGGGGACCGCAAGACTTTCGTCACCCGTTCCTCGGAAACCGGGCAGGTTCTCGGCAGCAGCAGCTACCTCAACTACCGGCCCGCCGACGACGTGGTCGAGATCGGCTACACCTGGCTCAACCCGATGGCCTGGGGCACCGGGGCCAACGTCGAGGCCAAGCAGCTGATGCTGACCCATGCTTTCGAGATCCTCGGCTGCGCCCGGGTCGAGTTCAAGACCGACGCCCGCAACGAACGCTCGCGGGCCGCCCTGGCCGCGATCCCCGCGCAGTTCGAAGGGATCCTCCGCAACCACATGATGGTCTTCGGGGTCGGTCGCCGGGACTCCGCCTATTTCAGCGTCATCGACAGCGAGTGGCCAGAGGTTCGGGCCAGCCTGAACGCCCGGCTCAACCGGGATTGAGCCTTCGGCTGGCGACCTCGATTGCCTCCGGACTGGAGTCGATCAGGACGTAACCCCGGTCGAGTTTCCGGCAGACCGCCCCGAGGGTGCCCGAACCGCAGAAGGGGTCGAGGCAGAGGTCACCCGGCCGGCTCGAGGCGGTGACCATCCGCCGGATGATCCCCTCCGGCTTCTGGGTCGGGTAACCGGTCTTCTCGGCGCCGTTGGTCGGCACGATCGTGTGCCACCAGACATCGGTCGGGAGCTTTCCCTTCGCCGCCTTCTCCGGGGTGACGAGACCCGGGGCCATGTAGGGCTCGCGGTCCACTTCGGTCGAATCAAAGTAGTAACGGTCGGGATCCTTCACATAGACGAGGATCGTGTCGTGCTTGGCCGGCCACCGTCGCTTCGACTTGCCGCCGTAGTCGTAGGACCAGATGATCTCGTTGAGGAAACACTCCCGGCCGAAGATCCCGTCCAGCGTTACTTTCACGTAATGCGCTTCCCGGTAATCGATGTGGAGATAGAGGGTGCCCGTTTCGGCCAGCAGTCGATGCATCTCTTCCAGCCGGGGTTCCAGAAAGGCGGTGAAGTCGTCAAAGGCATCGGCGTATGACGCGGGGGTGACTTCGCCTTCGCTGCCATCCGGGGTTTCGGTCCGGTAGCGCCGGCCCCCGAATCCGGTCCGGTCACCTTCCTCGTCGGCCACCGTCCTGACCGACTTGCGGGCCTGAACCTTCCCCGTATTGAAGGGCGGGTCGGCATAGATGAGCTGGAAGGAACCGTCCTCCATCCCCTCCATCAACTCGAGGTTGTCGCCGAGCAGGATCTGGTCGCGGTCCATCCCCGAAATCTACTCGCGAAACCAGGCCGAAGAACGGCGAGATCCCACTTTCTGCCGGTATACGGCACAAAGTGGAATCTCGCGACATGCCAACACCACCAACCTCTCAGCGGGTCGTGCACAGGGGCCTCCAGCCGTGCGCTGCCGAGGAGGCAAGCGAAGGCGGTGAAGGGGGCGTACTTCTGTACGTTCCCGAACCGTCGAGTGACCGACGAAGGCAGCGTGCGGCTGGTGGTTCCTGGGCGCGTTGCCCGGGCCCCTGGCGCCGCCCGGGCTAGAGGTTGCCTAGCTCCGTGACTATGTCCTGCACTGTGCCCTTGGCGTCGCCGAAGACCATCGCGGTTCCTTCTTTGTAGAAGAGATCGTTGTCGATGCCGGCGAAGCCTGTGCTCATCGAGCGCTTGAGGACCAGGACCTGCTGGGCTTCTTCGACTTCGATGATCGGCATGCCGTAGATCGGACTGGACTCGTCGGTCTTGGCGGCCGGATTGACGACGTCATTGGCCCCGATCACCACGCAGACATCGGTCTGCGGGAGGTCGGGGTTGATCTCGTCCATCTCCTTGAGCTGGTCGTAGGGCACGTCGGCCTCGGCGAGGAGCACGTTCATGTGACCGGGCATGCGTCCCGCCACCGGGTGGATCGCGTAGTTGACGGTGACGCCCTTCTTGTTCAGCTCGTCGGCCATTTCCTTGACCGTGTGCTGGGCCTGGGCGACCGCGAGACCGTAACCGGGCACGATCACGACCGAGTCGGCGTAGGCAAGCTGGATCGCCGCGTCCTGTGCGTTCATCGAACGGTAGGGACGTTGTTCTCCACCACCGCTTCCGCCCGCAGTCGCGCCCATGCCTCCGAAGAGGATGTTGGCCACGGAGCGGTTCATCGCGGTCGCCATCTCCAGGGTGAGGATGGTGCCAGAGGAGCCGACCAGGGTGCCGGCGACGATCAGAGCGGTGTTGTCAAGGGCGATACCGGCGGCCGCTGCGGACAGGCCGGTGAAGGCATTGAGGAGCGAGATCACGACCGGCATGTCGGCCCCGCCGATCGGCATCACGACACCGAGGCCCAGCAGGGCCGCGATGACCAGCATGCCGATGAAGAGAGTCTGGTTCAGGTCGGAGACATCGTTGTTGATGGCGAGGATCGCGCCTCCGGCAATCAGCAACGCCAGCAGCAGGCCGTTGATGATCTTCTGGCCGGGCAGGCCCATCGGCTGGCCGGGGATCAGTTCCTGCAGTTTGGCGAAGGCGACATTCGAGCCCCAGAAGGAGATCGACCCGATGACCATGGCCAGCAGGGTCGGGATCATCACTTCGAGCGGCACCGAGGCGCTCGCCACGAAGGTCGCCTTCGAGACGACGAAGCTCAGGCCCTCGTAGTGCTCGAGGACCGTGACCGAAAGTCCGTCCGAACCGAGGATGTCACCAAGGTGAACCCAGTGCCGGTACTCGGACCAGGCGATCAGGGCGATCGCGCCGCCGCCGAGGCCGTTGTAAAGCGCGACCATCTGCGGCATTTCGGTCATCTTGACCCGCTTCGAAGCGACCGCTCCGATGATCGTGCCGACCAGGATGCCGACGATGATGATCGCCCAGTTGCCGATCCCTTCCAGCAGCAGGGTGGTGATCACGGCGATCGCCATGCCGATCGCGGCAACCCCGTTGCCCCGGCGGGCCGAGGTCGGGTGGGTGCCCAGCTTGATGCCGAAAATGAACAGCGAGAAGCTGATGATGTAGAGAATTGCGACCAGCGACGAATCCGGCGCCAGCGCAGCGATGGCGGTACTCACGAGCCGGCCTCCGTCGAATCAGAGGCAGCATCCGGGCTGGCCGCTTCAGCGGCGGGCTCGGGCTTTTTCTTCTTCGGCCCGAACATCTCCAGCATGCGGTCGGTGACCATGAAGCCGCCGACGATGTTGATCGTGCCGAAGACGATCGCGATGAAGCCGATCAGCTCGCCGAGGAAGTCGTCGGCGTAGCCAACCACGATCAATCCGCCCAGCAGGACGATGCCGTGGATCGCGTTGGTCTGCGACATCAGCGGCGTGTGCAGGGTGGTCGGAACCTTGGAGATCACCTCGAAGCCGACGAAGACCGCCAGCACGAGGATGGTTATCTCGGTTACGAGGTCCATCAGCGGGCAGTCCTCTCTCCGCGAATCTCACCATCGTGGGTGACAGTCGCGGCATCGATGATGTCGTCCTCGAAGTTCAGGGTCAGGCTGCCTTCCTCGGTGATCATCAGACCGAGCAGGTTCTCGAGGTTCTTGGCGTAAAGCTGTGAGGCGTGACCGGGTAGCTCGGAAGCGAGGTTCCTGGGGCCGACGATCTTGACGCCGTCCTTGACCACCGTCTGTCCGGGTTCGGTCAGTTCGCAGTTGCCACCGGTCTCGGCGGCGAGGTCGAGGATCACCGAGCCCGGACCCATGTTGGCGACACCGGCAGCGGTGATCAGGGTCGGGGCGGCCCGGCCCGGAATCGCAGCGGTGGTGATGATCACGTCCTGGCGCGCCGCGTTCTCGTCGATCGCGTCGCGGACCTTCTGGTTTTCCTCGTCGGTCAGGGGACGGGCGTATCCGCCCTCGTCCTCGGCGTCGGGGATGAAGTCGAGCTCGAGCGGGCGGCCGCCGAGCGAGGCGATCTGCTCCCAGGCGGCACGCCGGATGTCGAAGCCGGTGACGATTGCGCCGAGCCGCTTGGCGGTGGCGATCGCCTGGAGTCCGGCAACGCCGGCACCGAGCACCAGCACCCGGGCCGGGCGGATCGTGCCGGCCGCGGTGGTGAGCATGCCCCAGAAGCTGCCCGATTCGCGGGCCGCGATCAGGGTCGCGGCGTAGCCGGCGGCGGTCGCCTGCGAGGAAAGCGCGTCCATTGCCTGGGCGCGGGTGGTCCGGGGAATCAGTTCCATCGCCAGGGCGGTCACCCCGCCGGAGGCCAGCGCCTGATTGGTTTCGGCCGAGGTCAGCGGCGAAAGGTGACTGATCAGGTACTGACCCTGTTTCAGCTCGCCGATCTCGCCCGCCGAAAGCGGCGCCACGTGGAGGATCAGGTCGGCAGCGAGGACGTCGGCATGTGCACCGACCTTCGCTCCGGCCTCCTCGTACTGGGAATCGGGATGACCGGCAACATCGCCGGCTCCTGACTCGATGACGATCTCGACGCCCTCGTTCTTGAGCAGCGATTTGACCGACTCGGGAACCAGGGCAACCCGGTTTTCCCCTTCAGCAGATTCTCTGGGTACACCGATCTTCATGGACAAGGCCGACTCAGATTATGGGAATTAGATGCGAGGGGGCTTCCCGGCTCCCGGCCGGCGACGCCCCGCCTCCGGTCAGGCCCGGGTCAGAGCCGCCAGGCGATCGACCGTGTGCTTCATCTGGTCGACCTCCGGGTGGACCGGGGTCACGATCAGCCGGTCGATTCCCTTTTCGCGGAACGCGTTCAGGCGCTCGGCGACTTCGGCCTCGGTTCCGATCAGCGAGACGGCGTTTACGAACTCGTCGGGCAGCGCCTTGAAAGCGCCTTCCTTGTCGCCTGCCTGGAAGAGTTCCTGAACCTCGTCGGCCACATCACCGAAACCGAAACGGTGCGACAGGTCGACGTAGAAGTTGGTCTTCTTCGAACCCATCCCGCCGAGGTAAAGGACGAGGGCCATGCGAACCATGTTGCGGGCGGCCTCGAGGTCACCGTCGATCGCGACCTGCACCGAGGGCGAGATCTCGAAGTCCTCGCGGCTGCGGCCACCTGCGGCCAGCCCCTTCTCGATGTGTTCGCCCCAGGCTTCCTCGAACTTCTCCGGACTGAAGAAGATCGGGATCCAGCCATCGGCGACTTCGGCGGCGATCTCGACCGAGCGGCGGCCGATCGCGCCGATGAAGATCGGGATGTCGTTGCGCAGCGGCTTGAAGTTGAGCTTCAAGGGCTTGCCCTGGCCGCCCGGCATGGGCAGCTGGTAGTGCTCGCCCTGATGGTCGAGCTTTTCCTCGCGGGCGATGATCTCGCGGACCACTTCGACGTACTCCTTGGTCCGGCCCCAGGGCTTCGAGTAGTCGACGCCGTACCAGCCCTCTGAAACCTGCGGTCCCGAGGGACCGAAGCCGAACATGAAACGGCCGTTCGAGAGGTAGTCGATCGTCGCGCCGGCCATCGCGGCGGCGGCCGGCGGCCGGGCCGGGACCTGCATGATCGCGGCGCCAAGCTTGATCTTCTCGGTTTGCCCGGCGAGCCACGAAAGCACGCTCACGCAGTCCGATCCGTATGACTCCGCCACCCAGACGGATTCATACCCGACGCTTTCGGCGAACCGCACCGCTTCCAGTGCGTCGTTGCCGCGGGGACCAATGCCCCAGTACCCGAGATACAGCCCAAGCTTCAGTGACATGCGGGCAGACTAACCGATAAGAACAAATCGAGTATTTGTTCCACTCCGTTAGCTTCCTCCGGAATGTCCGGCCTGGCGATCGGCTGCGTTGAAGATCGCCGGCGCGGCGGCCAGCATGCGATCGATCTCGACGCCCTTGATCCGCCCGCTCCAGCCGTCGGAGCTCAGGTAGACGCAGGCCGCGCCCCCTCCCGCCGAGATCCCGACCCTCGCATCCCTCGCCTTCCGGGCGAGATCGGGATCAACCCCGGACGCCGAGACGACAGCCAGCAGTTCCTGGTCGTCAAACCAGAAGCTCGGGTTCCGCGCCTCCGCACCTTTCAGCCGGGTGGTCAGGGCGACGTAGTACCTGAGACCGTCGATCTCGTTCTCGTACTCCATCCACGCAAGATCGACCGGTCGCCCGTCTTCCAGCTTCCCCGCGAAGACCTCGTCGGCCGCGGCCGGAAGCGGCAGTTCGAGGTTCTCCATGTGAAAGGCCGATGGATCGACCGGCGTGAATCCGCGGGGTTCGGTGAACTCCTTCACCGAATCGTCGGTGCCGGCCAGCGCCCGCGAGACAAAACCGAGCAGACCTTTTTTCTTCTTGCCCGTCCAGTCGGCATTCGCTTCACCGCTCCGGGCGACGGGAACCCGGCCGAGCCCGACCTGCTCCAGCACTTCGTCGCGCAGGCGTCCGGCAACCTTGCCGCCGCTTTCGGCGAGCAGGTCGAGGTGCTCGAAGTCGACCTGGCCGTCCAGTCGCTGCTGGCCCCGCCACTGCGGTGCCTCGCAGACAAGACTGCCCGAGGAGAGCCGGAAAGCGAAATCGGGCGGGGTCGATGAAGCCAGCCAATCGATCAGGCTCGGGGTGAACAGCCGGTAGAGCCACTGCTGGTCCTGGCCCTTGGCGACTTCGATCACGTACCGGCGATCCAGCTCGATCGACTCGAAAGTCTGCTGCTGTCGGGCCCGGCCGTCACCGGTCCACTGGAAAAGCCCGGCCCCGAATTCGTCCGGGCGGACGCTCAGCATCGGGACGAGTCCGACTGTCTGCGGCAACCGGGTGACCATGACCGTGTGGTGGCCGGCTACTTCCTGGCCGATCACCTTGCCGAAGACCGCCTGATGCCGGAGCCTCGCGGTCGCGCCGCCGGGCATCTCGCCGATCAGGGCCCAGACCGCGTGCCGGACCGGCCCGACCTGCTCTTCCGGCGGCTGCGCGCCCGGGAAGGCAGGGTCTGTACGGAGCGTCAGACCGCGCTCCTCCGCGTACCGCCGAAGGTCGTCCTCGCACTTCCTGAGGTCTGCGATCGCTTTTTCGCCTGTCAGGTCCACGGGTACTCATTCACCATCCGGTCGGACCCGAGTTTCCCACACGATCCCGACGGGGCAAACCAGTAACAATCAGCGCGTGACCGAAGCAGCGACAAAGGTACTTTCGACCGACGACCCCGGCAGCAGCCTTTCCGCGGCCGAGGCGGCCGAACGTCTGAAAGACCTGGGGCCTGCCCAGCCTCACAGTTCGCGTTCGACCTCGAGCATCGTCGCCGGCAACGTCTTCACGTTGTTCAACCTGATCATCGGGGTCTTCTTCGTCCTGATCCTTTCGCTCGGGCTCTGGGCCGATGCGATCTCGAAGTCGGCGGGCCAGGACGCTCTCTCGGGAAGTTTTGTGATCTCCGGCTCCGGATTCTGCGAGGTCACCGCCGTTCGCGAGGAAAGCTACGCCGGAAAGCTCGCCGGGGAAGCAAGGGCGTTCCGCCACCCGCCTTCGCCACTGCAGGAAGAGGTCAACCAGGTGATCCTGGTCTGCACCTGGATCCTGCTGCCGCTCGCCGCCTTGCTGATCGGCTCGCTGGTGATTCGCCAGGTCGAACTGGTCGAAGCCGCCCAGACCGCCACCGCAGGCCTGATCACCCTGATCCCCGAAGGCCTGGTCCTGCTGATGAGTGTGACCTTCGCGGTCGCCGCCGTGAAGATGGCCCGCCGGGAGACCCTGGTTCAGCAGATGAGCGCGACCGAGTCGCTGGCCTCGGTCGACACGATCTGCGTCGACAAGACCGGAACCCTGACCGATGGTGACCTGACCGTGGTCGAGGTGATCCCCGCCGAAGCAGGTGGCTCGAACCTCGCCGCACGGGAACTCGGCCGGTATGCGGCCAGCGCCGGAGACCGGAACCTGACCCTGGAGGCGATCGGGGAGGAGTTCCCCGCTGAAGCCGAGCCGGTGGTCGGCGAAGTGGCCTTCTCCTCCGAGTGGAAGTGGAGTGCCCTCACCTTCGACGAGGCGGGCTCGCGTCTGAGCCTGGTCCTCGGTGCCCCGGACCTGATGATCGCCTCCGGCGCGCTCAGGCTCGAAGGCCGGCTCGCAGAGAGGCTCGAGGAAGAGACTGCGGCGGGCCGCCGGGTGGTCGCGCTGAGCCGGACCGTTTCCCCGCTTCCCGCCTCCGGCCTCGACGGCCACCCCGCCGGGCTCGAACCGATCGCGCTGGTCGTGCTGCGGGAGAACCTGCGACCGGGGGTCGAGGAAACCCTCGAGCTGATGCGAAACGAGGAGGTCTCGCTGAAACTGATCTCCGGCGATGCCAGGGCGACGGTCACTGCCGTCGCGGCGGCGGTGGGCATCCCCGGCGACGCCGGTGTGATCGAAGGCCCCGACCTGCCCGAAGATGAGGAAGCGCTGGCCGAGGTCGCCGCCGAGAACACGATCTTCTGTCGGATCCGACCCGAGCAGAAGCGCCAACTGGTCTCCGCCCTGGCTGCTTCCGGGGCCTACACGGCGATGATCGGGGATGGCGTCAATGACGTTCCCGCCCTGAAGTCGGCCCGTATGGCAGTAGCGATGGGATCAGGCAGCCAGGTGACCAAGAGCGTGGCCGACGTGGTCCTGCTGAGCGACCAGTTCAGCCGTCTGCCCGAAGCGATCGCCGAGGGCCGCCGGATCGCCCGCAACATCCACCGGCTCGGCCGCCTGTACCTGACCAAGTCCGTCTACGCCGCCGCGCTGATCCTGCTGGTCTCGGTGCCGGGATTTGCCTTCCCGTTTCTGCCCAGGCACCTGACCCTGGCTGCCTTCCTGACGATCGGGATTCCTTCTTTCGTTCTCGCTCTCGCCCCGTCTGACGGTCCGCTCTACCGGGGAAGGCTGCTGCGGGCTCTGGGCGCGTTCGCGCTTCCGGCCGGCCTGGCGACGGCCCTGGCCTCGATCCTTTCCTTCTTCCTGGTCGACGTCGTTTTCGGCGGCGGGCTGGAGGAAGGCCGGACCGCGGCGACGACCACTCTGATCATCCTCGGCCTCTGCTTTGTCCTGCTCCTCGAACGCGGTCCCGGACGGGAACACATCGCGATCCAGAGCTACATGCTGGCGATGGTCGCGGGCCTGGGAGCCCTTTTCGCGGGGATCCTCGCGGTGCCACAGCTCCGGGAGTTCTTCGAGATGTCAATGCTCGGCGCGCCGCAATGGTTCATCGCGATGCTGACCGCAGCGCTCGGTCTCGTGGCGGCGAGCCTGATGTGGCGGCTGCCCCAGATCCAGGCCTGGGAGGTTCCCGACCAGTCAGCGATCCCGCCCCTGGAGAGAAACCCGGCCCCGGAGAACTTCCCGGAGCAGACGGGCCCTGAACCCGAGTCATCCTCGAGCGGGACCGAGGCCGCCACCGAGATCATCCCGGCCGAAGCAGACTTGTTTGACGGAGAGAGCTCGATCCTCCCGGCGGAGGACGAAGACCCGACCCGGTAGCGCCTCGGCTACTCGGTTTCGCAGGCGCCGTCGACGTTGAGGGACTCGTAGATGCCTGTCGAGACCTCGTTCATGACGCGGGCAATGGTCTCGGCGTCTTCTTCATCGACCAGGTCGATGAAGCCCTCGCGGAAGACCCGTTCGCGCACCGGCTGCATCCCGGCCAGCGTTTCGCGGCCCTCGTCGGTGATCACGAGAAAGGTGCCGCGGCGGTCCGAGGGGCAGTAGGTCCGCTCGACCAGGCCGGCCTTCTCGATCCGGTCGACAAGCCTGGTCAGGCCGCTCTTGGTCACGTTCACCTTGCAGAGCAGGTCTTTCGGCCGGCTGGGCTTCTCTGATTCGCTCAGGGCGAGCAGGACTCCGTAGAAGCCGAGGTCGGGGAGGCCGGCCTCGGCCAGCTCCTTCTCGAAGCGCTCGGAGATCAGCAGGTAGGTGCTTCTCATTGCCTGAAAGGCCGCTTCGTGTGCCGAGTCCGGGGTGAGTGCCCGCTCCGTTTCCTTGACTGCCGCCTGTGCCATGAAGCACATTGTAGCGCAAGTAGTTGACAACGCAACTAAATCTGATACGGTGTTCTCACAACAGTTGCTCACGCAACATTTGACCAATCAACTTCAGTTTCACACGAGAACGAAGGGACACAAAATGAGCACCACCGAACAGGCAGTGAAGATCGAGACCGGCAGCTACGGGATCGACACCGTTCACAGCCAGATCGGCTTCGAGGTCAAGCATCTGGGCATCTCCACCTTCCGCGGCAGTTTCAGCGGCTTCGAAGGCAACATCACGGTCGGAGATGAAGGCATCGTCGCGATCGAGGGTTCGATCGAGACCGCCAGCGTCGACGTGCCGGAGAAGCAGCTGATCGGACACCTCCAGAGCGCCGACTTCTTCGACGTCGAGAATCACCCCAAGGGCACTTTCGTCTCGACCGGCGTAAGCAAGGTCGACGGCGAGACCTATGAGGTGACCGGAGATCTGACCCTCCGCGGAGTAACCAACCAGGTCACCCTCAAGGTCGAGGTCGAAGGCGCCGGCACCGGCATGGACGGCAGCTCCGTCCTCAGTCTCAAGGCCGACGGCGAGGTAAACCGCAACGACTACGGGATTTCCTGGGGCGCCACGCTCGACAGCGGCGCCGCAGTGGTAGGCGAGAAGGTCCGCCTCGTGCTGACCGTCGAAGCAGTCAAGGCGGGCGAGTAACCATGAAGGTCCTCGCGCTTTCCGGATCGCTTCGTGAAGAAGCCTTCTCGACCAGGCTGGTCGACGCCGCTGCCGACCTGGCGCCGGATGGAGTCGAGATCAGCCGCTTCGAACGGCTCGAGGAGATTCCCGGCTTCAACCAGGACCGGGAGTCCGAGGTTCCGGAAGCAGTCGAGGACCTTCGTTCCCGGATCGAGGCGGCCGACGCCCTGCTGGTAATCACGCCGGAGTACAACGCCTCGATGCCGGGGCAGCTCAAGAACGCGATCGACTGGGCTTCACGGCCACATGGCGAGTCGGCCCTGGCCGGCAAGCCGGCCGCTGTGCTCTCCTCGAGCCCGATGCCCTTCGGCGCGATCTGGGCCAACCAGCAGGTGCGGAAGGCCTTCACGATCACCGGCACGCCGACCGTCGAGCGGGAACTGGCGATCGGCAAGATCGACGAGAAGATCGACGCGACCAATCGCCTGACCGAAGATGTGGCCCGGGGAGACCTGGCCGCCCTGCTGGCCGAACTGAACGAACTGGTCGCGGTAATCGCCGACCAGTCCGGCCAGGAGGCCATCCCCGCCTGACCCGCACCCCGGTGGGTCGGATTTCCGGCACCGAAACCGGAAATCCGACCCACCGGCTTCGAGTTGCCGCGATTGGCCGATAATCGGTCCATGAGCCGGACCGACCGCCCGCCATCCGCATGCGACATCGCGGTGGCGGGCGGCGGCATTCTCGGCCTCGCCGTTGCCCGCGAGCTGATCGTCCGCCAGCCGGAGGCCCGGATCTGCCTGCTCGAGTGCGAAGACCGGCTCGCTGCCCATCAGTCCTCGCACAACTCCGGAGTGGTCCATGCGGGCGTGTACTACGAACCCGGGTCGTTGAGAGCGAAGCTCTGCGTTGAAGGCGCATCCCGTCTCCGGAAGTACTGCGCAGAACGCGAACTGCCCTGGCGCAACAGCGGCAAGCTGGTCCTCGCCACCGGGCCGGACCAGCTCCCCCGGCTCGATGAGCTCGAACGCCGGGGAATGGCCAACGGCGTCAAGGGGCTGAGAAGGGTGGGACCGGAAGAGATCTCCGAAATCGAACCGGCCGCCCGCGGTATCTCCGCCCTTCACTCCCCGCAGACCGCGGTCACCGACTTTGCCGCGATCGCCGATGCCTTCGCCGATGATTTCGAGGCCGCCGGGGGCACGATTCACCTTGGTTCGCCGGTGCTGTCCGCCGCCGAACCGGATTCGGGCGGCGTTTGCCTGCGAACCCCGGCCGGATCCGTGGAGGCCGACCGGGCGGTCTTCTGCGCCGGACTTCAGTCCGACCGGCTTGCGGTTTCCTGCGGCGGATCACCCGAGCCGAGGATCGTGCCGATCCGGGGTGGCTACCTGAAGCTCCGTCCGGACGCAGAGGATCTGGTCCGCGGCAACGTCTACCCGGTACCCGACCCCGACCTCCCCTTCCTCGGTGCCCACCTGACCCGTGCCTTCGATGGCTCGCTCCTGATCGGGCCGACCGCAATGATCGCCGGAGCCCGCGACGCCTACGAGCTGTTCCGCGTCAACCGTCGCGACCTGGGGGACACGCTCCGCTGGCCGGGCACCTGGGCCCTGATGCGCCGCCACTGGCGAGCCAGCCTGAACGAGGCCGCCAACTCGGCGCGTCCCGCCCGACTCGCCCGGGAAGCGGCCCGGCTGGTTCCCTCGCTTGCCGTCGCCGACGTGATTCCCGGACCAGCCGGCGTGAGGGCCCAGGCCCTGGACCGCGAGGGCAACCTTGTCGAGGACTTCCTGGTCGAGGAAGTCGGAGCATCGGTCCATGTGCGAAACGCCCCCTCCCCCGCCGCGACTTCCAGCCTGGCCCTGGCCGAACTGATCGCCGACCGGACCCTCGCCTGAACCGGTGGGTCGGATTTCCGGCAGGAAGACCGGAAATCCGACCCACCGGCGGAATCTTTAGCGAACCTAAAGCCGCCTCGCCTAGGTTCGGTCCATGACTGATGCCCTCACTTGCCCCAAATGCGGTTCCGAAATGCGCAGCTACGAACGCAATCAGGTCGTGGTCGACCAATGCACCGGTTGCGGCGGCCTCTTCCTCGATCGCGGCGAGCTGGAACGCCTGGTCGAGGCCGAAAGCTCCTTCTACAGCCAGACCCAGGCCCCGCCTGCCCAGCAGGCACCTCCACCCCATCAGGAACGCCGCGACGACCGTCACTACGACGACCGCAGCCACAAGGGCGGCAAGAAGAAAAAGTCGAAGCGAAGCTTCCTCGAAGACTTCCTCGAGTTCTAACCCGGTCCGTTCCGCCGACCAGGCACAGGGACGACCCGGTACCGCGATAGCCGCACCCCGGGCCCGGCGGGTCGGATTTCCGGCCCCGGTGACGAAAATCCGACCCACTGGGTTGTCCCGGCCCGGCTGGCGAGACTCGTGGGTCGAATTTTCGGCTGAGCTGCCGGTTATCCGACCCACTGCGGGGGTGCAAGGCAAGTGACAGGGGAATCTGAAGGCGTCCCCGAATCCCATGGCGGCTCCAGAGGCCCGGGTTCACACCCGAGTCTCGGGAGGTGGGTATGAGAGTTGTCTATATAGACAACTCCGATAGGCACCTGCCCCGGGACGGGGCCGGGAAATCAGCGAGAGCCGGTTTTCTGCCGGTATACGGCAGAAAAGTGCATCTCGAGGAAACGTCAGCACCACAAAGCTCCCGGCGGGTCGTGCATAGGGCGCTCCTGCGGGTGGCTGGCAAGGAATAAGCCGGGAAATGGCCGCGATCGTACGCAGGTACGTGAAACACCAGGCGGAGCCGCTTCCTGCCGTCAATTGGTTCGAGAGGAAGGGGCGGGTTTCTATTCGCCGTCCGGCGAAGACCGGACGGCATGCAGATGATTGGTTCCTGGCGCCGCCCGGGCCTTAGCGGGTGTACGTGATTTCCTGAGGCTTCTCGCGCTTGCGCTTCTTGCTCGACGGATAGGGGTCGAGCTCGACTGGAGCGCTGGCGATGGCCTGGGTGCGCAGGTCGGACCAGGTGAGACCTTCCCGGAGCAGGGCCGGCACGCCGAGAGCGGCGGCGGTCGCCATTTCAACCGCTTGCAGGATCACGCCGTAAGCCAGTGCGGCATCGGTGGAAACGCCCCACCCCTTGTGAAGGACGAAGACCACGGCAAGCTGGAAGACGCCGATGTTGGAAGGGGTCGCCGGAACGATCGCGGTGACGTTGACCGCGAGCAGCACAGCTGCCGATGCGGCAAGCCCGGCCTGGCTGTCGAGACCGAGCGCGAACATGAGCGCCCAGCAGGAGAGCAGCTGGATAACCCAGGCGAAGAGCTGCAGGGCAACCGCGGGAGCACCGTTTCGAGGGTGTTTGAAGACCGTCAGTCCGCGGCGGACCTGCACCATCACCGAGTGGACGACGGCAGCGACCCGGGCCAGCCGCCCCTCCCCGCTCTGGTTGCCCAGCAGGGTCGGTGCGGCAATCACGGCAAGAAGCAATACCGCCGGGATCAGGCTGAAGAGCAGGATCTGCTTGGTCGCCCCGTGGAAGACGGTGTCCACCGAGGTCAGCACGAAGGCTCCGAGCAGCAGAATCGCGAGGATGTTCAGCATCGTCTGGGAGACGATCGTCCCGATCACCACCGGCAGGGTTTCCTTGGCCCGGCCGGTGTGCCTGGCCAGACTGATCGCCCTGGCGGGCTCGCCGAGACGGGCGGGCAGGGTCGCGGACATCAGCACACCGATCATCGTGGCTGAGGCGAAATCCCGGCGTTTCAGCCCCGAATGCGGCATCGCCGAGCGGGCGATGAAGAACCAGGACCAGGCACGGAAGAAGAGCGAGGAGGCCATCAGGGCGAGTGCGATCAGCACCCAGGAGATGTCGGACCGCACCAGTTTGTCGGCAACCTGATCGACCCCGATCTTCTGGGCGGCGATCGCGGTCAGTCCCAGCCCGAAGAGAGCGACCAGCCCCAGTGCGGCCTTTCGCATCCAGCTGCGTCCGCCACCGGAAACGGCCGGGGCGGGATCGAGCGAAGGCAGCTTCACGGCCGGGGCGGCGGGAAGCCCGTCGGAAGGCGTGATGCCGAGACGCCGGCGAAGCCGGTCGGCCGAGTCTTCCGGCACCGGCACTTCGATCGCCCGCTCGTAGACATCCATCACCTGGTCGGCGACGTTGTTCCAGGCGTATCGCCGGGCGCTCTCGCGGGCGGCTTCGCCCATCCTGGCCAGTCGTTCCGGCTCGTGGTGGGCGCGCTGAAGCTCCTCGGCGAGGGCCTGTGGATCACCGGGCGGAACCAGGACTCCGTCGTGGTGGTTGGTGACCACATCGCTGTAACCGGCGATGCCGGAAGCGATCACCGGGGTGCCGGCGGCGAATGCCTCGGTCAGGATCATTCCGAACGACTCGCCCGAAAGCGAGGGTGCGACCAGAACGTCGGCGTCGTGAAGCTGCTGCCAGAGTTCCTCGTTGGAAACCTTGCCGAGCAGGTCGAGATGGTCGTTCAGTTCCGGGTGGGCGAGAATCCGCTGGACGTCGGCGGGGTCGGCGCCGACCACCGAAAGCCTGGCCGGCACGTGGTCGACCAGGGCCGAAAAGGCGCGCAGCAGAACGGGAAGGCCCTTGCGCTCATCGGGACGACCGACGAAGAGAGCACGGAGGTGATCGGACTCGGGCTTGGGCCCGGTCGGAGCCGCGTCGATGTCAACTCCGTTGGGGACGATCGTGTAGTTGCCGCCGTACCAGGAGCGGCCGGTCCAGGCTGCGGCGTTGGAAACAGCGATCCGGGCCGAGAGCCTGTTCAGAGTTCGTCGGGCGCCGACCGAGTTCGCGAAGAAGTTCGGGACCGGCTTGGTCGAGTAGGCGTGGAAGGTGCCGACCACCGGAACGTCACTCGAGAGGCAGGTATCCCAGCCGATCGCCGGCGTGGTCGGCTCGTGAAGATGGACCACGTCGAAGTTGCCTTCCTCGATCGCCCGTCTGGTTCGGGAAATGCCGGAAGGGAAGACCGGGATGTTCGAAACGGCCCCGTTGGCGTTGATCCCGACCGTGCGCCCGACCGGGATCAGGTAGTCGGGAATCTCGCGATCCTCTGCCGCGGCACGATGAAGCCCCTTCGAGAGGCGATCGGGTGGATCGAACGGCGCGATCACACGGACGTAGTGGCCCCGGGAGATGTACTCCTCGGCAAGCGACTGGACGTGCCGGTTTACGCCGCCCTGATAAGTCCACGAATACGGTGTGACGAGGGCGATTCGCACAACCGGACAGGATAGAGCAGGGAACGGCCGGTCGGTGGGCGGTTAACCCTATTTGCGTCCGGTTTTCACCGTTGTCCAAGCGAAACCCAGTACCAGCGCCAAATAAAGGGTTCCAACCTGAATGAACAGGGCCCCGGAATCATTGGTCAGGGCACCGACCAGGGAACCTGCCGCGGCGGCCGCAATACCGGCCTTGACGAGCGGCAGATCGGCTACCCAGGCGAGCACGATCTCGCGCTTCCAGACCCCGGCCACGATCACCGCGAGCGCGGCAACGGTGACCGGAATCCGCGACACCCGGGTGAAGCTCTCGAGCGTGGCGTCGAGACGGTGGCCGACAACTTCGAAGAACGAGCCACCGCTGCCACCGACGATCGACCGGACGAAGTGGGTCTCCGAGCCGGTGACGATGTCGGCCAGACCGATCAGGAGCAGTGCCGCGAGGGCCGCCCCGAGACCGGCCCAGGCGAGCTTCGGACGACCGATCGCGAAGGCCGCCGCTACCACCGCCGCAACCGGAAAGACGATTGCGGCCCCGACGTCGGCGCCGAACCGTCCGGCGGCAAAGACGACTGTCGCGAGGAGCCCGACAACGAGAAACCAGATCGCCGCTCGCCTGCCGGAGGTCGAGCTCCAGGTCAGTGCCGCGCCGGTTCCGACCGAGGTCAGGATCATCAGGGTCGACTCCAGCTCGTTGCCGATTCCGTAGAAACGCGCCCCGAGACCGGGGTTGGGTCCGATCACCGCTCTCGGGGTCAGGGCAGAGCCGGCCAACATGTCGATTCCGTAGGGAATCACCGTAATCCCGCAGGCCAGGGCGAGAGAGAGCCACCCCGGAGCCAGCCGGATCAGCAGGGCGGCGATCAGCACCGGCAGAAGCGTTGCCACCCCCCGTTCAACCGCCAGCGAAGGCTCCAGCGCCGCGGTTAGCAACAGCACGCCGGGCAGGAGGATGGTGGCGAGGCAAAGCAACCGCATCGCGGGACGGGCGTAGAGACCTCGACTTGCGAGCGACACGATGCCAGCCAGCGCAATCCAGAGCAGGAGCGGAATCGCCAGGGCCGCGCCGCGGCGCTTGCCGACCTGCTCGTACCGGTTCTCGAGGTCGGCAAGCCGCTCTGGATCAAGTTCGCCGCCGGACCCGATCGGCTGGCCGGTCATCGCCTTCGGGGTCTCGATGCCGAAGTGACCAAGGATGGTCGGCGCGATGTCGGTGGAAAGCACGTAGCCGTCGGTCCGGGTGCTGGGTGACTCGAGCATGCCTTCGGTACCGGGCCCGGCGATCGCGATGGCCAGTTGATCGCCCGACTCTGCCGGCGGGCGCTCGATGAAAATCTGAAGGTCACCCTCGCGGCGGCTGGCCGCCGCTTCCATGGCGGAATCGAGCGGCATCGAGAGCACCGTCACCGGGTCGGGACAGCCGGGTATCGCCGCTTCGGCACCCGGGATTCCGGGTTTGATCATCGATTCAGGCCCGCCGCAGGCGACCGGTGCCCGGGCCACCACGCCGTCCTTCCGGGAAACCGCCAGGGCCGCGCTGCCCGCCGACTCGGCCGCGACCGCGTCGAGACCGTTCCGGGCCAGGAACGAGGCCAGCAATCCGGGGATCACCGGGCTGTCGGCCGATTTCGCCCGTTTCACGACTTTCTCCCACCCCTGAGCCGTTTCACCCCCGGGATACACCCGTTCTAACGGCGTGTCATACGAGGTGTCAAACGCCCGGGAACCCTGGGAGACGTCAAGCCAGGTCTGCTGGGCCGGAACTTCGCCGAGGCCGGGGTTCAAAAGGCCGATCGCGGCATGCTCGAGCCCGGTCAGGTCGCCGGGTACGATGCCGTCCGGCAGCACCACGATGGTCACCTGTCCCCGGTGCCCGGTCGCCGAGTCTTCGCCCTCGACCGCGGCTCCGAACGGGGGAACGCAAAGCGAGCACAGCCAGAACATGGCGAAAACCGCCAGTCCGATGGTCCTCCCCGGTATCGTCAGATGCCGCATGACAACCGAAACGATAGGCCGTAACGCCCCGTCCATCCCGGAAGTCGATTTCGCCCGCACGCGAGGCATCGAAATCGCCTTCGACGTTCATGGTGACCCCTCCGACCCCGTACTGCTGGTCGTGCCCGGCCTCGGGACCCAGATGGTCTACTGGGACCTGCCCCTGGTCGAGATGCTGACCAATCGCGGTTTTCGTGTGGTCCGGATCGACAATCGCGACAACGGCGCCTCGACCATCCTCCGGCACAAGGGCAAGCCTGCCCTGGCCGCGATGATGACGGGCATCCCTCGCAATCTCGCCTACACCCTCAGCGACATGGCAGCAGACGCGATCGGGGTTCTGGATCACCTCGGCGTCGATGGCGCTCACGTGATCGGCTACTCGATGGGCGGCATGATCTCGCAGACCATGGCGATCGAACACCCGGACCGGGTGCTATCGCTGACCTCGATGATGTCGCGCACCGGCTCGCGACGCGACGCGTTCCCCGGGGTCAGGGAGCTTGCCGCCCTGATGAGGACCCGACCGACCGACAGCCTCGAGAGCTACCTGGCCGGCATGGATGCGCTGGCCTCGATCATTGGCTCCCCCGACTTCCCGACCGACAAGGAGCGGCTGCGCCAGATCGCTTCCGTCGCCTACGAACGCGGAATCTACCTTGACGGCACCGCCCGGCAGCTTCACGCGATCAACTGCCAGCCCAGGCGGGATCGCGACCTCGCCCGGCTCGATATTCCGACCGTGGTGCTCCACGGCTCGGCCGACAAACTCGTCTTTCCCCGCGGCGGACGGGCGACCGCCCGGGCCATCCCCGGAGCCGAGTTGAGGATCTACGAGGGGATGGGGCACGACATCCCCGAGCAGCTCTGGCCCCGTTTCGTCGAAGAGATCGACAAGGTCGCCCAGCGAGCCGGCAAGAACCCCCGCTGAGAATCGGGTTTCGGCTTGCCGGCGAGGAGCCTGACCGCTAAGCCAACCCCGGGAGTAGGAATTCCTTATCCTTGTTGGCCGCATGAGTAACCCAGGAACCCCCGAAAACCCGCTCCGGGTCGCGATCATCGGTGCCGGACCCTCCGGCTTCTACGCCGCCGACCAGATCATCAAGGATCCCGACACCCACGCCCAGGTCGACCTTTTCGACCGCCTGCCCACCCCATATGGCCTCGTTCGCGGAGGTGTTGCCCCGGATCACCCCAAGATCAAGTCGGTCACCCGGGTCTATGAGAAGACCGCCGCCAAGGAAGGTTTCCGCTTCTTCGGCAACGTCGAGGTCGGCCGTGACCTGAACGTCGAGGACTTCGAGAACCACTACCACGCGATCCTCTACACCTTCGGGGCCGAGGCTGACCGAGAGCTCGGCATCCCCGGCGAGGACCTGCCCGGAAGCTACGCCGCGACCGCTTTCGTCGGCTGGTACAACGCTCACCCCGACTATGCCGACCGTGACTTCAAGCTGAACGAGGCGAGGCGGGCGGTGGTGATCGGCAACGGCAACGTCGCGCTTGACGTGGCCCGCATGCTTGCCCTTGATGACGCCGAACTCCGCCGCACCGACATCGCCGACCACGCGATCGAGCTGCTCGACCAGTCGGGCATCAAGGAGATCGTCGTGCTCGGCCGCCGCGGACCGGCCCAGGCGGCCTACACCAACCCGGAGGTCAAGGAACTCGGCGAGCTGGAAGAGGCCGACGTGATCGTCGATCCGGACGAGATAGAACTCGACCCGGCTAGCAAGGCCTGGATCGAGTCTGACGAAGCCGACAAGACGGCCCGGGTCAACGTCGAGATCGTCCGGGAGTACGCGTCGCGCCAACCCACCGGCAAGCCGAAGAAGGTCGTGCTCCGCTTCCTGTCCTCCCCGATCGAGATCAACGGCGGCAGCAAGGTCGAGAGCATTGTCATCGGCCGCAACGAACTGGTCGAGGAGAACGGGAACCTCAAGGCAAAGGACACCGGCGAGCGCGAGGAACTGGCTTGTGACCTCGTACTCCGCTCGGTCGGATACACCGGAATCCCGCTCCGCGGGGTGCCCTTCGACGAGCGTCGCGGCACCATCCTGAACGATGACGGCCGGGTCCTCGAAACGCATGGCGGCGAGCATCGGACCGGCCATTACACGGCCGGCTGGATCAAGCGCGGACCTTCCGGCGTGATCGGCACCAACAAGAAGTGCGCCACAGAGACTGTCGCCCACCTGTTCGAGGACGTCGCCGAAGGAAAGCTGCTCGATCCCGACTCTCCGGATCCGAACGCGATCGAGACCCTGCTCGGCGAGCGCGGGACCCATTACGTGTCCTTCAGCGGCTGGGAGAAAATCGACGCGGCGGAAGTCGGCAAAGGTGAACCGCATGGCCGGCCCCGGGTCAAGTTCGTCCGTATCGACGAGATGCTCGAGACCGCCGCCGACCAGGCTGAAGCGGCCGCTGCCGCAGGGACCGAGTGATGGCCGCCGACCTGACCGAACTCAAGGGCATGATCGAGGCGGCGCTGCCGGGCTCGAGCGCCGAAGTGATCGACGAAACCGGCACCGGCGACCACCTGCGGGCCGAGGTTTCGGCCCCGCAGTTCGAGGGCAAGAGCCGGATCGACCAGCACCGGCTGGTCAAGGCCGCGGTCCGCGAACGCTTCGACGACGGCACCATCCACGCCCTGACCATCAGGATCCTCGGCTAGCCCAACAGGCTCAGCGTCTAACATCAATCCCATGGCTGATCAGGAACTCACAGAACGCGTCCGGGAGCTCATCAACGAGAACCAGGTGCTGCTCTTCATGAAGGGCACCCCCTCCGCCCCGCGCTGCGGATTCTCGATGCGAACCGTCCAGGTCCTCGACTCGATGGGCGTCGAGTACGGTGCGATCGACGTGCTGCCGGCGCTCCAGCCGCTGCGCGAGGTGACCAGCGAGATCTCCGACTGGGAAACCTTCCCCCAGCTTTACGTGAACGGCGAGCTGCTCGGCGGCTGCGACATCGTCGAAGAGATGTACGAGAACGGCGAACTGGCCGAGACCCTCGGTGTCGAGCAACCGGCCGGCGAGGCCCCCGCCGCCGAAGCCCCCGCATCGGACGAGCCCTACAAGAGCCCGCCGATGTCGATCGAAGGTTCGTAGAGCCTTCGAATCGACATCGATCCGCATTGGTTTCGCGATCGAAGGTTCCTAGCGGGAGTGGGTGCCGAAGGCCTGTTCCGGGTCGGCGGCGGCCTTGAGACTGAAGTTGGCCGAGAGGCCGGTCAGAGTGAGATTGCCTGAAGCGTCCGGAGTGGCCGAGGCCGCGTAGCCGAGACCGTCCTCGATTCCCTTGAGGGGCAGTTTCTTCGGTACCCGGATCTCGATTTCCCGGTTCAGGGCGCCAAAGCTGTCGGCCCCGATCGTGAGGATCCGGTTCGCCATGTCCCAGGTGACCGGGCCGTTCAGTTCGATCTCTTCCAGCGGGTCACCGGTCGAGACGATCGACTTCATGGTCAGGCGGGGGATCGTGAGCGGATCTTCAACCTCCTCTTCGGCTGGATCGGAGGGATCCTCCGGCGCTTCCTTCACTTCTGCTGACGCGCTTGATTTCGGCGGGGTGAAGGAGATCGTGCCGTTGATCCAGGAGCCCGGTTCCGGCGGGCTGGCGCTCTTTTCGATCGCCGCCGACGAGGCGACGGCCAGTGAAACGCCCCGGCTGGAGACGGTGATCACGCCGGAGTCCTCGTCGATGAAGGTGACCATCCCGTTCAGCTTCGAGGTGCTGGCGCTGCCCTTGCTCTCGAGCGGCCCGTTCTGGGCGAAAGTTCCGTTGTCCACGGGATCGATGTCGGTGGCGATCCGTTTGCCGGCTTTCGGCTCGGTCGCGACCGGGTTCGGGTAGTGGATGAAGAGCAGGTTGCCGGCGCTGTCGGCCACCGCGTACCCGGCATCGTCAGAACCGACGACGGTGGCGGTCAGTGCGGGACCCGGATCGGGACTCTCCGGCACCGGCTCCTCGGCCGGCGGATTGCCGTAGGGCTCTTCCGGAGTCTCTTCCGCCGGTGCCTCCGGTTCCGGATCGTCCAGGCCGGTCAGGTCCGTGGTCGTGTTGGTCGTGCTGTCAGCCAGCGAGGTGGTGCTGCCTCCATCCGTATTCGCCACCTTGGTCACTTCCCCGCCGGCCGGTGGCTGCAGCTCGGCAGCGACTTCGGTGGCCGTGTCGCCGGTGGTTCCTGTTTCGGCTGATTCTCCGCCGGGCAGCGCGATCACCGGACCAGTCGATCCGGCGTTGCCCCAGCCGGGGGCGATCGCCAGGCCGACCATCAGCCCGAAGGCCAGCGCCATCAGGGCGAAGGCGATCAGGTCATTGCGCGGCGGAACCTTGTAACGAACCGGCAGCCGCCATTTTCGAATCCGGTCGATCACCTGGCTCCCGGCCGGTAGCCGATCACCGGTCTTGATCCGTTGGCGGATTCGGGTTCTTGTTCGATCACCCTCCCGGACGGATCGCTCACCGGGCGAACCGACGGACGCGGCGGGTCCGGCGGTTCCTCGCGGGGTCCCCCTTCGGACCTCACGACCGGGTCGATGATCGGCTCTGGTGGCTCCTTGCTTTCGGTTGGAACCACGGGAGCGGTGATCGCGGGTCCGACCACGGTTCCGCGCCCCTCCTTCAGGTTGCGGCCGCAGCGCCAGCAGTACACGGCACCACGGGCGTAAAGAGAACCGCAGCCGGCGCAGCTTCCGGCCGCTCCGGCCCGTTCGAGCCGGGCCATCCGCTCGATCTCGGCGAGTTCCGCATCGACCACCTGCAGCTTCGAAGCCATCGAAGCCAGCACGTCGAGCCTGAAGTAGTCGCGGGCCGCCATCTCGTAGCAGGCACCGCCGAGATCCCACTGGAGCTCCGAGAACCTGGTCCTCAGTTCATCCCGACGATGCTCCAGCCGGGACATCGGGGCCGGTACCGGGGACGGAACTTCTTTCTTTCTGCCAGGAAGGTTCAAGGCATCAGCCGATCGTCGTGGCCTGGCCGCCACCACCGGGGGCCTTGTTGTCCTTCGGCGGTGGCTCACCGGGCGTGGCAATGGTCGGCGGCAGCTTCTCCTGGATCTTCTCGTACTCCTCGCCGGTCGCATTCTCGAGCGCTTCCAGGTCTTCCTTCGAGGCCTGGACGGTGCCCTGGTTGTCGGCGTTGCTGCCGTCGATCAGGGTGGTGTCCGTGCCGTCGTCTTCGGGCTCGTCATTCGTGGTCTTCGGGGTTCCGGCGCCGGACGCGGAGGCATCCGCCGCGACCTCGATCACCTGTGCGTCGGGGAAGCTGGTCGAGAGCGAGCTCAGGGCCGTATCGGCTTCGGCCCTGGTCGAATAGACGCCGGAGTAGAGAACGTAGTTGCCAGTCGGAAGGCTGCCGTAGAGGTCGGAATCAAGCACTCCCACCTCGCTGGCACCCTGCGCCACCAGGTCGGTCTTCGCGGCTTCGACCGAAGCGGCGTCGGCACCTTCCTTGGAGAGGGTCGCGAGTTCGATCGTGAACCCTTCCTGGCCCTCCGGCCAGTCGGTGGTGATCGTGGTCGAGGTGCTGGTCGTCGAAGTGCTCGAGGTCGAGGTCGGCGGCAGGCCGGTCGAGGCGACGAACTGCGGGGTTCCGGAGCTGCCCTCGCCACCGCCGGAGCGACCGATCAGAACGCCGACCAGCAGGATCATCGCCACCGCGCAGAGTCCGACCGCGGCCATCAGGGGAGTGACCTCCCGTTCGGGTCTGTCGTAGGGGTCTTCCGGTTCAACCGGTCGCACCACACCCTGGGTCGGGGGCGGAGTTCCTGCCCCTTCGCCACCGGCTTCGGGCAGGTAGTTCTCGAACTCGACCCTCGCCTTGCCGCGACGCTTGCCGCAGTTGAGGCAGTAGCGCTGGTCCTCGGCCATCGGCTTGCCGCAGCCGGTGCAGCGCTCGGGCACTCCGCCCTGTGGTTCCGGCAGGCCGGCGTTCTGGTCGGGCATCAGGAGCCTCCTGAGAGATTGACCGGCGGAGCGATCACGCTGATCTCCGCTCCGGTCGGATTTCCAATGAAAAAGATGTGGTAGGTGGCCGGGGTGCCGTCGGTCTTCAACTTGGGGATCATTCCCCTCCCGGCCGCGACGATCCTGCCGTTCTTGCGGCCGATCGCGTAGAGCACGAGATCGGACTGTTCGACCTCGGACTGGTTGGTCACCGTGCCGGTCACCTCGAGTCCCGAAACCGGGTCGCGGTTGAGCTTTGGCGGGGAGACGACGATCTCGGGGATGTCAGCCGGCAGGGGCTTGGCCTCGCCCACCGTCACGTCGACCGAAGCGGGGACGCCACCGACCGGTATGACCTGGTCATGGACCCAGAACACATCCGACTGGGGCTTGACCACCGGAACGTGGAGCAGCGAGAACTCGTTGCCCGCCGAGTTGTTCCTGTAGACGGACCTGCCCTTCGAGTTCTTCACGTTGATCGCGATCGGTGCGTCGGAAAGGCCCTCCTGACCCTTGTTCTTCATCACGACCGCGACCGCGGTGCCGTACTGGTCGGTCAGCACGACCTTGTCCATGACGTCGACGAACCGGTTCTCGGCCCCGATGTCGACCTTGGTCGCCTTGACCAGATCGGCACCTTCCTCTTCCAGCCTCGCGCTCTGGTCCTGGGTTGACTCGCAACCGGCGAGCAGCAGGCCGGCCGCAATGAGGGTGATCGCTGCGCGCTTCATCCGAAGCCACCCCCGACGTACTCCTGGGTTCTTGCCTCCCGCGGCGCGCCGAAGACCTGCCCGGCCGGCCCGTACTCGACCATGTCGCCGAGGTACATGAAGGCGACCCGGTCGGCGATCCGCGCGGCCTGCTGAAGGTTGTGGGTGACGATCACGATCGCCACTTCGTTGCGGAGCTCGACGATCGTCTCCTCGATGATCCCGGTCGAGATCGGGTCGAGCGCCGAGCAGGGCTCGTCGAGCAGCAGGACCTCGGGCGAGACGGCCAGGGAGCGGGCGATACAGAGGCGTTGCTGCTGGCCGCCGGAGAGGGCCAGGGCCGGGTGGTTCAGGTTCGAGGAAACCTCGTCCCAGAGTCCGGCCCGCTCCAGCGCGTCGACCACGATCGGCTCGAGTTGCTTGCGGCGCGGCTTCTTGCTGCCCCGTTCCCTCAGACCGTAGGCGACGTTGTCAAAGATGCTCATCGGGAAGGGGTTCGGCTGCTGGAAGAGCATGCCGACCCGGGAGCGCAGCCGGGTCACGTCGAAGGTGTCGACGTCCTGGTTGTCGAGGATGATCCGGCCGGTCCGCCTGGCAGCCGGAGTCAGCTCGACCAGCCGGTTCAGTGAACGGAGCAGCGTGGTCTTGCCGCAGCCGGAAGGACCGATCAGGGCGAGCACCTCGCCGGAATTCACTTCGAGATCGACCGCGCTTACCGCGACCTTCCCGCCGTAGGCGATCGAGAGCGCCTCGGTTCGCATGCGTTCCTCGACCCAGATCGGATCGCTGTCGAGCCCGGCGTTGAGCTGCCACGGTTCCCGGCCGTACTCGGGGTCGGGCGGGCCCGCGTAGTCACCGACCCGGATCGGCACCGTTTCGGACTCGACGACGATCTGCCGCAGCGGCGGCACTTCCGCTCCGGGTGCCGACCCGTTCTGTGTTTGCTCTTCTTTCAGTTCCACTGTGGTTTGTTCCTCTTTCCGATCAGTCCGACCGCGAAGTTGAGAAGCAGGACGATCATCAGCAACACAAAGGCCGCCGCGTAGGCCTTCTCCGGCGCGTTGCCCTCACCGGAGGGCGAGTTGTTGTAGACGTAGCTGGTCAGGGTGCTGCCGGTGCCCCGGAGCAGCCCGCCGAACCCTTCTTCGGGCGTGGTCTGCATCGAAGCGCCGAGCAGGACGACCACGATCGCGGTGTCGCCGCAGATCCGTCCCATCCCGAGGGTCGCCCCGGTGGCTATCCCCGAGCGGGCACTCGGCAGCAGGACCCGGCGGATGGTCGAGGCCTTGTCTTTCCCCAGCGCGTATGAGGCCTCTCGCACATGCCGGGGAATCGAGTGGAGAGCTTCCCGGGTTGCCCCGATCACCAGGGGCAGGGCGATCAGGGCCATCATCGAACCCGCGGTCAGAAAGGACCGGCCGAACACGGCGCCACCTTCCGCGGTGAAGGAGAAGACACCCATGAAGGACTGCTGGAAGACCAGCAGTCCGAAGATGGCGAGCACGATCGAGGGCGTTCCGGCGACGATCTCGACCCCCGACTCGACCAGTCGGGCGAGCCCGGCGGGTCGGCCGTACTCGGTCAGCCACACGGCGATGCCGACCCCGACCGGGATTGCGATCCCGACCCCGATCAGGGTCAGGATCAGGGTCCCGACCAGCGGGTCCAGAAACCCGCCGGAGGTCGACTGGTCCAGCGATGCTTCGGGGGAGCTGGTCAGCATCTCGAGGTGCAGGTACTGGACTCCCTTCCAGGCCATGAACCCGACGATTGCGACCGCCGCGACGCACAGCGAGATGCCGCAGAACCAGGCGGCGGCCAGGCCGATCCTGTCACCGATGCTCCAGCCGGTCTGTTGTTGGCCCCCGGTCCCCGGGAGCTTCACCGGTGCGCCCGGTGCCGGCCGTTCGGGATTGGGGCGCGGGCCCGGGGCCGCCGTGCGGACGTCGATACTCATCGGGCTCCCAGGGTGTAGCGGCTGAAGGACTTGCGTGCCGCCCAGCCGGCGAAGGAAAGGAAGGCGCTGGAGATCAGCAGGATCGCCGCGAAGGCGTACATGGTCTGACCGAAGGGAACGACCGAAAGCCCTTCGGCGTTGTCGACGATGGTCGAGGCCAGCGGGCGGGCCGGTTCGAGGAAGAAGGTGAAGCCGTCCATCGGGTTGGGGGCAAAGCCGACCGATCCGGCCACCATCGAGAGCATGATCGCCTCGCCCAGCGCCCGGGCCGTTGCCAGCACGAGGGCGGCGACGATCGCCGGCCGGATCGCCCTCAGCGACACGGTCCGCATCGCCCGCCAGCGATTCACGCCGAGGGCCGCGGCACCTTCGACCCACTTGTCCGGGACCGACCGGAGCGCGTCAACGATGATCGCGATCATGATCGGGCAGATCATCACCGTGAGGATGAAGATCCCGACCAGGATGCTGGTTCCGTCGAGCTGGATCACGTAGGCGACCGACTCCTTGCGGTCCTCCGAGATCAGGTGATGAGCGACGAAGGGAACCACGACGAGGATCCCGATCAGGCCGTAGATAACCGAGGGCACCGCCGCGAGGAGCTTGACCACCGGCTCGATGATTCGCCGCAGGCGATCGGGAGCGAACTCGACGATGAAAATTGCCGAGAGCACCGAGAAGACGACCGAGATCACTACCGCTACGCCGGTGATCAGCACCGTCGCGTAGAGCAGCGGCCAGGCCCGCAGGTGGTAGACGTAGTCGGCGGGGTCGGCCGGCGAGTTGAAGATGTCCATCAGCTGGTCGTCAACCGAGCCGCCGGCACCGAACCAGGCGAGACCGTTGTGGGTGAAGGACGGGAGCGCCTTGATCAGGACGAAGAGGATCATCCCCGCGATCAGGAGCAGGATGGTGGACGCCAGCGCGCCGAGCAGAAGCTCGACGCGCCGGTCCGTCCGGTCGATGTCCAGGTCAGGTGCCTGAACCTCGACGTTGTTCAGTGAAGCTGCCTCCATGGACTACTTGAAGGGAACCCATTCCCTTGCGGCGATCCGGAGGGCGGCCGGGTTGTTGCGGGTCCAGCGGATCCACTTCGCGGCGGCACCGGTGGCCTTGCCACGGGTCACGAAGTAGAAGCTGCGGACACCGCCGTACTGGCCGGACTTCGCGTTGCGGAGGGTGCAGGGAACGCCCTTGTAGCTGGCGACCGAGAGGCCGTCGGTGAAGGCCTCGGAGACGTAGCCGATGCCGGCCTTGTCCCGCTGGATCGACTGCTGGACCAGACCGTTCGATGCCTTCTGCGAGGCGCCGGAGAAGACCTTGGTGTCACCCATGAAGATCTTCTGGAAGGCATCCTGCGTTCCCGAGGCCGGGGTCCGGACGAACAGGTCGATCGTTCCGCTCTGCTTTGAACCGGGCACCTGGCTCCAGCTGCGCACACCGCCGCCGAAGATCGACTGAACCGCATTCTGGTCGAAGTTGGCGACCGGGTTGGCCTTGTTGGTGGCCAGGCAGATCGCGTCCTTGGCGACCCGGTTGAACTCGATTCCGCCCGGATCGGACGGCTTCGGGTCGCGGGAAGACATGCCGATCGTCACCCGGCCGCGCGAGACGTCCGCGATGCCGACATCCGAGCCGCCCTGGAGCAGCTTGAACTTGACGCAGCCCTTGCAGGACTTCACGTACTGCTGGGCCCAGAGGGTAGCCAGGGGCGCGACCGAGGTCGACCCGCTGAGGGTAATGGTGGGTTTGGCGCTGGCGCTGGCCGGCACCGCCACGAGGGCGGCGATCGCGGCGATCAGCCAGAGCACGCTGAACTTGGAGCGTGTCATTTCTCTACCTTTCTTTCCTTTTCTTCTTCCGAGGCTCGATCAGGCCGCGCGCAGGTTCCGGACAGCCGCCCGGGCCGAGTTGCAGCGCTTCTTCGCTGCCTTGCGGGCTTCCTTGCTCTTCGCCGACTTGACCTTGGCGCAGAGCCTGTCCCGCTTTGCCTTGGCCTTCCTGGTCGGGTTGAGCACCTTGCAGGGCTCGGTCTTGAGCAGGAACGGTTCCGAAACGAACGGGGTCGGAGTTCCCTTTACGTCCTGGAGAGTCAGGGCCGTTGCCCAGAACTTCGGCTGAACCGATGCCTCACACAGGGCGTCGCTGGTGCCGACTCCAGAGACGACCGTGTTGCCGGCGGTCATCTTGCCCTGGCAGCCGATGCCCCAGGACGGGATGCTGCCCTCGCAGCCGAAGGACTCGCCTTCGGCGACTTCACCGTCGGTTCCGAGCACGACGGTCTCGGTGCCGAAGTAGGCCAGTTCGCGGTTGGACGTGATCGAGTAACCCTTGATGTCCTCGTCACACTTGACGTTGTAGGTCAGTTCGTTCTCGGCGTGGCCTTCGGCATTCGGCACCACCGTGCCCGAGCAGCTCACGCTGCTGGCCCCGGCCTTGCCCATCCCGACGAAACACATGAGAAACGCAACTGCCAGTCCGACCGCAAACACGAGCCCGTATTGGCCCCTGTTCTCCCCCGGACTCCTGAAGCTGTTCACTGAGATTCCCCTTTGCTTGCTTTGTCCCGTGGGCGATTCCCACGGTAAGTCGCAAGTCTGGAGTCAGCTCAGTGGCCGGATGTGTTCATCCGGGAAAGCCCCTGTGAAAGTTCTGGTAACGACCCGTGAAGGAATCGTTACCGGCGAGGTTCCGAAGTGCTGCGGCTATACCGCAGCGGCTTCGGCGTCGTCCTTCACCTGGAAGGAAGAGCCACAGCCACAGGCGGCGACCACGTTCGGGTTGTTGACCTGGAAACCGGCCCCGGTCAGACCCTCGACGTAGTCGACTTCGGAGCCGAAGACGAACTGCATGCTGACCTTGTCGACGATCACGGCCACGCCGCGATGCTCGAAGACGTGATCGTCCTCGCTCTTGTTGTCGAAGGCCAGTGCGTACTGGAAGCCCGAGCATCCGCCTCCGCGCACGGCAACGCGCAGCGCCTGCTCTTCACCTTCCGGCGAATCACCGATCAGCTCGGCGATCTTGTCGGCGGCGGCTTCGGTCAGCGTGATTGCGGCTTCGGGCTTCTCGGACATGGTTAAAGAGTAGCGGGTGAGGTGACTGATCCCGGTGATATGGCTCACTGTCTGATACAACCGTTGGGTGTCCGCCGAGTCCACCATCGCGCTGGTGACCGATTCGACCGCTTCGCTCACGCAAGAGGACCGTGAGCGGCTCGATATCAGCGTCGTGAATCTCTATGTGATCCTCAATGGCGAGCAGCGGCCGGAGAACGAGATAGATGACTACGCCGCCTTCTACAAGGCGGTTCTCGAATCCCCGCAGCTCACGACAACTTCGCAACCTTCGATCGGCGATTTCATGGAGGTCTACGGACCGCTGCTGGACGCCGGCAAGGACGTGATTTCGCTTCACCTTTCCGGAGCGATCTCCGGAACCTGCGAGGCAGCCCGTCAGGCCGCCGCCCAGCTGGAGGCCGATGGCCGCGGCGGCGAGCGGATCACGGTGGTCGATTCCCGCACCACCGCCGGCGGGCTGGCCTTCTGCAACCTGGCCGCCGCCAACGCGATCCGCGAAGGCAAGGATACGGAGGGCGTGGTGTCGCAGATCGAGGGCTGTCGGGAAGGGATCGACACGCTGATCCTGGTCGACACTCTCGAGTACCTGCGGAAGGGCGGCCGGATCGGTGGCGCCCAGGCCTGGATCGGCGGAGCCCTCAAGATCAAGCCCCTGATCACCCTCCGGGAGACTGTCGAACCGGTTGACAAGGTGCGAACCCTCTCCCGCGCCATGCAGCGACTCAAGGATCACGCCAGCGAGAAGGCTGCCTCCGGGCAGGAAATCACCTGGACTTCACAGCACATTCAGGCGCCCGAGCTGGCGGCCGAGCTGGCCGCTCACTGCCGCGAGGTGTTTCAGTGCGAGGGGGCCTTCCTCGACGAGATGTCCACCGTGCTCGGCTGCCACGCCGGCCCCGGACTGGTCGCGATCGGTACCGTGCCGACCGATCTGGCCGGTTCCAAGTTCTGATGAATCTGGCGGTCACCGCGATCGGCCGGGACCGCCCCGGGATCGTCGCCGCAATCACCAGCGCCCTGCTCGAAGCGGGTGGCAACGTCGACGACTCGCAGATGTCGATCCTGCACGGTCACTTTGCGGTGATGCTGATCGTCTCGGTCCCTGCGGATGCGTCGCTCGAGTCCCTGGAAGCGCGGCTGGACGAGGTTGGCCGGGAGTTCGAGCTGGGCGGGATCACGGTCAGTCCGGTCGAGGGTCTCGACCGCGGCGCCGGCCCGACCCATGTGCTCACCGTTTACGGAGCCGACCGTCCCGGAATCGTTCATGACACCGCTTCGACACTGGCTTCGCTCGGGGTCAACATCACCGACCTGAGAACCCGTCGTACCGGCGATTCCGGATCCCCGCTCTACACGCTGATGGTCGAGGTTTCGGTTCCGGAAGGCGTTGGCGAGGAGCTCGACCGGGCGCTGGACGGCCTGCGGGAGTCGAAGCAGCTCGAGGCCCGACTCGCCGAGCTCGAGTCCGAGGTGTTCTAGATGTCTGTGACCGCCTGAGAGGTCTCCGGATGGCCACCCGCGAGGTCCTCACCTATCCCGACCCGATCCTGAAGACGGTCTGCTCGCCGGCCCAGACCGGCCCCGCCGACCGTGAGGAAACCGGGCGGGTGATCGCCGATCTGCTCGACACGATGAACGCCTTCGATCACTGCGTGGGGCTGGCGGCACCGCAGATCGGCGAGCCGGTCCGGATTGCCGTGGTCGACATCACCGGCCACCCAAAGGCAAAGGAAGAACACGGCCTGATGGTGCTGGTCAATCCGAGAGTGGTTCACCGTTCCGAAGGAACCAAGGTGAGCCGGGAGGGTTGCCTCTCGCTTCCCGACCTGACCGCCAATGTGCGCCGGCCCCGCAAGGCCACGGTCGAGTTCCAGGACGGCCAGCGCGACCTCGATATGAACCAGGTCCAGCTGGCCGGTTTCGAGGCCCGCTGCGTTCTCCACGAGATCGACCACCTCGACGGAATCCTCTTCCTCGACCGGGTCGCCTCGATCACCGACGACCTCTTCCGCCGCCAGAACTACAGCTAGCCAGGCGGGTCGGATTTCCGGCCCCGGTGACGAAAATCCGACCCACCGGGTCGTCCGGACCCTGCTTGCGTCTCTCGTGGGTCGGATTTTCGGCTGAGCTGCCGGTTATCCGACCCACTGCGGGGGTGCAGGGCAGGTGAAGGGGAATTTCGGGGTGTCCCCGAGTCCCGTTCCGCCTCCAGGACGAGGTTCACGCCCGAGTCTCGGGAGGTGGGTATGAGAGTTGTCTATATAGACAACTCCGATAGGCACCTGCCCCGGGTTGGGAGCGGGAAACCACCGAAATCCCACTTTGCGCCGGTATACGGCACAAAGTGGGATCTCGCGAAATGCCAACACCACAAGACTTTCGGCGGGTCGTGCACAGGGCGCTCCTGCGGGTGGCTGGCGAGGAATAAGCCGGGAAATGGCCGCGATAGTACTTCCGTACATGAGCTGCCGCTTCCCGGCGTTGACGAAGCCACGGCGCCCGCAGGTGCGTCCTGGGCGCGTTGCCCGGAGCCTTAACGGCGGCGGAGGGCCATTAGTCCCCCGACTACGAAGCCGGTGGCTACGGCGCCGACGATGATCTGCTTGCGGTGCTTGCGGAGTTGCGACTTCCAGTCGGTCAGTTCGGTGACCCGGTCGCGGAGTTGGTCGACGGACTTGCCGAGCTCTTCCCGCTGGGCATCGATATCGGCCCGGATCTGGGCCGAGTTCCGCTTCGGGGGCGGTGTGGCGTAGGGAGAACCGGGCTGCCCGGCGGGCGGTGCCGGGGTGCCTTCCGGCGGAGCGAAGCGGTTGGGGGTCTTGTCGACCGGCGCTTCGGGACCGATTCCCTCGGGCTTGAAGGGCTTGTCAGGTTCGATCGGATCGCTCATCAGGCTTCATCTCCGGGGGTGAGCAGGGCCTTGGTCTTCTGGGCTTCCTCGATCGCTTCGGTCGGGATCGGGGCACCGGTCTTCTCGAAGGAGTTGTAGGCGAAGTAGCCGGCGCCGCCGGCAATCGCGATGAAGATCACACCCTCGAGCAGGTATCCGGCCCAGGCACCCCAACCGAATAGCGAGGCAACTCCGAGAGCGAAGGCATGCATGAGAAGGATCAGGGCGAGGAAAGCGAAGACACCGGCGGCAATCCCGACCGCGGAGCCGCGAGCCAGGGTGGTGACCTTTTCACTGACTTCGGTCTTGGCGAGTTCGATTTCCTCGCGGATGAGAGCAGAGGTCCGTTCGGAGACCTCGAAAACCATCTCGCCGACCGTCTTCTCGGAAGCCGGGCGGTTCGGGTCCGGCCGGCCGGACGGACGCTGGTACGGAGGCGGCTGGTAATCCTGCGGGGCCACGGTCTATTCCGGCGGATCCTCGTTGAAGAACCGGCGGTATGCGATGGCGGCAAGTCGGGAAGCGATCAGGCTGGCCAGAGCGCTGCTCGCCGTGAGCATGACGCTCCAGGTGATTCTTCTGACGATGTCGTTATCCATGTAAAGGTCACAATACCCAAGCTAACGGCGCGCCAAGCCTTCGCAAATCGTTTTCACGATCAGTGCCCTGGCCTCGTCAAAGTCGCGATCGCTGCCGGGGATGACTCCGAAGATCCAGCCCGAGAGCAATTGTTCGATCGCGCCGTAGAAAACCATCGCGGCGAAGGCCGGATCGATGTCCTCGCGGAAGATGCTGTTCTTCTGCCCGTCGGCGACGATCCGTCCGATCAATTCGTAGGCCCGGTTGATCTCTTCGAGGTGGGTCCGGCCGAACGAGTTCGCCGCCCGGGTCACTTCGACGATGATCACCTTCATCAGGTCCGGGTCGTACCGGTAGGAGTCGATGATGAAGCCGGCTACGGCTCCGAGCTTCTCCTCGTGGGTCAACGAGCTCTGGTCGGCTTCGTCGATCGCTTCGATCAGCAGCGACCAGCGCTGAACGAAGAGTTCGTTGAGCACGTTCTCCTTGGAGGAGAAGTAGTGATAGACGAGCCCGTAGGCAACGTCCGCCTCGTCGGCGATGTCGGCGACCCGGGTCGAGTGGAAGCCCTGGCGGGCAAAGACTCGAACCGCCGCGTCGAGGATCTGGCGCCGGCGTTCCGGCGCGGCCTCACGAGCCATTGGCAACTCCTTGGTTGAAGATCTCGGGCCGGCGGTGCTCGACGGCCGGCAGTTTGGTCCGGACTTCGGCCTGTCGGGCCAGGTCCAGTTCGGCCGCGGCAAAGCCTTCGCCTTCGCTCACCTCGGCCAGGACATCCCCCCAGGGCCCGACGATCATCGAGTGGCCCCAGGAGTCGTATGAAGGGTCGGCGGTCCCGACCTGATTGGCGGCGAGGACGAAGGCCTGGTTCTCGATCGCCCTGGCCCTGAGCAGGGGCTCCCAGTGATCACGGCCGGTGGCCGAGGTGAAGGCTGAAGGAACCGTGAAAGCGGTTGCGCCCCGGTCGAGCAGGGCCCGGAAGAGTTCGGGGAAGCGCAGGTCGTAACAGACCGTGAGCCCGACCACGAGTTCGCCGACGTCGGCGAGCGCCAGCCCCTCCCCCGCCCGTTCGTGATCGGACTCGCGGTACCGGACCCCGCCAGCCTCGACGTCGAACATGTGGAGCTTCTCGTAGCGGGCCATGATCTGGCCGGTCGGGGCGATCAGCACCGAGGTGTTGGTCGGCAGTCCCTGCCCGGAAATCTCGGTGAAGCTGCCCGCCAGAACATAGAGCTCATGGTCCACAGCCCAGTACCGGGCAGTGGATACTGCCTCGCCGTCGAGGGTCTCCGCCCCCTCGGTGAGAGCGTTTCCGTCACCGAGCAAGGCCCATTTCTCGGGCAGCACCACAAAATCGGCACCGTCTTTGGCCGCGGCCCCGACCAGGGACCCCGCGACCTCGATGTTCCGGGCGCGATCGGCGCCGGAGTTGATCTGTATGACAGCTGCCTTCATCGGTGAGTTGATTGACAAGTCAATCAACCCGATTATAGGCGGCGCTTGGAGGTCCCGACAGCGGAGCCCCTCCCGACCGTTCTTTCGTCCGGCGGGAGGGGCGGGTCGCTATCGGAGGGCCGGCGCAGACCGGCCCGGCTGCTGGTGTCTTACCAGCCCTTCTTCACTGCCTTCGCTCCACCGTTCAGGTTGGTGGTCTTGAGGCCGGGCGACTTCTTCTGCTGTGCGACGCAGAAGCGGTCGGTCAGCCACTTGTGCTGTGAGAACAGCTTGGTCTGGTCCGCGAAGTGCGGGGACAGCTCGTTCGTCGCAGCCTGCGAGTAGGTGAGAATGGTCTTGACGTCCGGGCACTTGGCACCGTTCATCGAGGCCATGATGATGAAGCTGGAACCGTGACGGACGCTGTCGTACACGCCGGTGTCGCTGTTCCTGACCGCGGAAATGACGTTGAACACGCCCTGACCGCCCTGGCCGCCGGGGATCGGGATCTTCTCGCCGGCCTTGGTCACGTACTGGTAGTCACGCCACTTGGCGTTCAGCGGAATGCCCTTGCCGGCCATGTAGGTGACGGCATCGGACAGCGCGGTCGGCACGGCGGCAGTCGCCGTGTTGAGACCGTTCGGCGTGTGGACCGGATCGGTCAGACTGAACTGATTGGTCCACAGGTTGGCACTGCTGATACTCAGCAGGTTGCCGATCACCTGGCGTCCGAGGTAGGCGCCGGGCGAATCGAGGCCCTCTGTGAGGTCCCAGTTCTCCAGCACCGTGCAGGCCTCGCTGACGTCAACCGAGTTGATCGTCGGGTTGGCCTTGCAGTAGGTGACCAGAGCCGGAATCAGCAGCTCGGCACCGTAGTGGCGGTCGTTGTCGATGAACTCGCGCAACGTGGCCGGGGAGAACTTGCCCCCGCCCGCCAGGCGTTCCTCGATCTGAACCAGACCGTTACGGGTCCGCAGCGACCGAGCGGTCTTCTCGTTGCCGATGATGCTCGGGTAACCCTCGAGCGGCGCGTTCGGGTTCGACAGCCAGTAACTGTCGTTCATGTTCGAGCCGTAGTCCTTGCGGATCTGGACGGGCATCTGGCTCATCGGCAGAGTGCCGTTGGCAACCGAGCCGGCCGCCTTCTGCATGTCGCAGCTCGAGGTCGAACCGTCGAGCACCGCAACCTTCTGCAGGTTCCAGGCGGTTTCACCCAGGCCCGGCGTGTTGCATTCGGCGACCCGGGCATCGGTCAGGTTCGGCACGACCGACACGTCGGCGTACATCGCGTTGCCCTTCGAGTCAGCCGCGATCGTGTTGACCCACGGCACACCCTGGTTGTCCTGAAGCGCCTTCTTCATGTCAGCCACGCTCTGGGCGCGGTTGAAGGCGAAGAACTGGTTGACGACCCGGAGACTGTTCGCGTTCGCATCGAAGAGCGAGTACGCGTAGTCGGTTCCCCACGGGAAAAGCGGGGTCTTCTGGATCGACACCGAGATCGGACCATGCTTGGTCGAGTAGAGGGTGCGGGTCTCTGAATCCCCGTTGCCCTTGTCGACCGTGATCGTGGTCTCCTTCATGTCGACCGGCTGGCCATCGACCATGTACTTGGTCGGGTCTCCCGGGACCAGGGTCTCGCGGAAGAAGTTGAACCGGCGTGCGGTCGAAACGGTGTGGCTCCAGGCCACGCCCTGGGTGTGTCCGATCTGGATCACCGGGCTGCCCAGAAGGCTGCCGCCCGAGACATTGATCTTGCCCGGGATGGTCAGCTGCGACTGGAAGAACCGCTCGGAACCCTGCCACGGGAAGTGGGGGTTGCCGTAGAGCATGCCCTTGCCGGTCGAAGTCGACTGGGAACCGAGCGAGACGGCGTTGGAGCCGATCGCGGCGGGCTTGGCCAGCTGCTCGAAGTCGGCGGCTGTTGCGTCGTCGGCTTCAGCGGCCGCAGCGTCAGCGCTGCGCATCGAAAGCGGAGGCGCGGCGTTGGCGATTCCGTCAACCGCGGCACCCGAACCAGCCATGCCGGCGAGCTCGTAGAAGCGCAGCCAGACGTCCTGGGCGGTGATGTTCCTGACCCACGGCTTGCCCTTGCAGGTGGTGTCCTGGATCTTCGCCTTGTTCTGCTTCAGCCAGGCGTTGTAACCCTTGACGTAGCCATCGACGACCTGCTTGACCTCGGTGCGGGGACCGTTCGGCGGCTTCATCTTCAGGATCTTGCCGATCGTGCCTTCGGCAATCACCCGCTTGTGCGAGAAGTCGGACTCGAGGTTGGTGAACTGGATTCCGTTGCCGGAGAGCATCCAGGTGCCGTCGGCACCGAAGTACTTCGACCGCTCACCACGAACCGTGGTGTAGATGTCGGCCATCGAGCAGATGTTCTCCTTGGCCAGCGACCAGCCGTAGCCGTAGCCGAGGCCACGCCAGCTGTCGGCGACGATGCGCGGAACTCCACCTTCAGTGGTCCGGACCGTGACACCGGGCCGGGTAAGTTCCTTCTTGCGCTCGCGCTCGGCTTTCGCCTTGAGACGCTTGGTCTGCTTCTTGACGCAGTTCTTCTTGGCCTTGCCCTTCTTGCCCTTGCAGAGCTTCTTTGCCTGCTTGGCGATGCTGGGCTTGGCGGTTGCCTGTCCGGCTGTCACGCCAAATGCCATGGTGATGGCGATTGCCGCGATCAGCAGTCTGATCAACTTCAAGTTCTCTCCAGTCTGTGGCGAAGAGCCCCTGCGGCCCTTCATTTCTCCAGTCCCTCTAACCCCCGAAAACCTGTTTCGGAGCGGTCTGAGCATACCGGCGCGTACCGTACGGCCGCTTTCTCGAAATTTCGACCGTGTTCTTCTATCGGCGTCCGGTTCAGCGCTATCCTTTTCAGGTTGGGCCGTTCGGCCCCGGGGAGAAAATCGAGGGAGACAAGGGGAACCAAGTGAAGCGATTCAATCTGCTGTTGACGCTGGCGGGTCTCGCCGCGCTGCTGTTCGCGATGCCGGGAATTGCCTCGGCCGGAAAGGTCGTCGAGAAGGCGACGAGCGGCCTCAAGGACACGTTGAAGACCAATGTGCGCGTGATCAGCACCGGACAGGGACCGGTCAAGTCGAGCGGCAAGCTCAAGGTGAAGGTCTCGGTCAAGGTCTCTCGCAAGGCTCCAAAAAACCTGCGCAAGAAGCCGGTCAAAGTCACCCTGCGCGGCACCGGCTCCGTGGTCTGGTCGCCGCGGTCGAATGTCTCCCTCCGGACCAGGACCGTGAAGGTCCGGCCCGGGCGACCGTTGATTGCCGGCGTCAACCTGAGCCCCAACGGTCGTGCGATCGTCGGTGATTGCGGTGCCCCCACCTTCAAGGTCACCGCCAGCTACCGCTCCGGCAAGAAGAAGAAGACCGCGAAGACTTCCCGCAAGCTCAGCCCCCTGAAGTCGCTCTGCGACGTTCCGGACGGCGTCGATCTTTCGCAGGCGGAGAAGTGCGACTTCATCGCCGGGCCGGGCAACGCCTGCCTGGCCCCGTTCCCGAACGACTACTACACCCGGGCCGACGACTCCTCCGAAACCGGCCGGCGGCTTGATCTCGACCCGGAGTCGACTCCGAAGAACACCCCCACCGGGGAGTACCCCGACGGCAAGCACATCGACGTGACCCCGCTCAATCAGTCCGATGGCTTCAGCCCGGGCCCGCTGCTCTCGGTGAAGATCCCGGGAATGGACAACGAGGCGGCCTTCACCCAGTCGTCGATCGTCTCGATCAGGGAGATGAGCAGGACCTATGAGCCGTCCCAGCCGGTGGTGCTGATCGACGCCGATTCCGGCGAGCGCCAGCTGATCTGGGCCGAGCTCGACAGCAACGCGACCACCGACGAGGATCGCAACCTGATCATCCGTCCGGGCAAGAACCTGACCAACGGTCACCGCTACATCGTCGCGATCCGCAACATGAAGGACTCCGAGGGCAATGCGATCGAGGCCCCGGCCGGCTTCCGGGTCTACCGGGACAGCGACCGCACCTCGAACAAGACGATCGAGGATCGTCGCGCCCACTTCGAGTCGATCTTCAAGTCGCTCGCA
>JAGQUQ010000004.1:0-17699 GCA_020438425.1 Solirubrobacterales bacterium | reverse complement strand
GACGCCGGCATCCAGCGTTCTTCGCTCTACCTCGCCTGGGACTTCACCGTGGCCAGCAGCGAGAACATCACCGGTCGCATGCTTTCGATCCGGAACCGTGCCTTCGCCGAGCTCGGTGACACGAACCTGACCGACGGGATCGTCCAGGGCGAAGCCCCGGACTTCACGGTGACCAGCATCAGCAACTACAACGGCAACGCGACCGGCGACGGCGTGGAGGACATCCGGGTGGTCAAGGGGACTTTCAAGGTTCCCTGCTACCTCAACCGGGTCGGCTGCCCCAGCGGTGCCACCTTCGATCTCGACGGGGAACAGAAGCCGATCCGCATGGAGGGGAACGAGATGACCGCTCGTTTCTCCTGCAACATTCCACGCTCTGTGGTCGGTGACGGAGCCGGGGGCGGCGACGACACCGCCTTCTTCCAGACCGCCCGGCCGTCGCTTTACGGCCACGGCCTGTTCGGCTCGATCAACGAGGTGACCAGCAAGAACATCCGCCAGCTCGGCGTCGAGAACAACGTGCTGGTCTGCGGTACGGACTGGTCAGGGATGGCCAGCGAGGACGTTCCGTTCGCCGCGCTTCAGGCGCTGCAGGACCTGAGCAAGTTCCCGGCCATGCCTGACCGGCTGCAGCAGGGTTTCCTCAACTTCCTGTACCTCGGCCGGCTGCTAATTCACCCGGACGGATTCGCCGCCGCCGATGCGTTCAAGATTGGCGGTCACTCGGTGATCAACACCGACGATCTCTTCTACTACGGCAACAGCCAGGGAGGTATCGCCGGTGGCGCCCTGACCGCGGTGGCGACCGACTTCACCAGGTCGGTGCTCTACGTGCCGGGCATGAACTACTCGACGCTGCTGACCCGCAGCACCGATTTCCACGACTACGCGCTGATCCTCTACCCGACCTACAAGGATGAGCTCGAGCGGCCGGTCATCTTCTCGCTGATGCAGACGATGTGGGATCGCGGCGAGCCGAACGGCTACGCCAACCACATGACCAGCAACCCGCTGCCGGGAACCCCGGCCCACAAGGTGATGATCGAGATGGCGTACGGGGACCATCAGGTGGCCAATGTGGCGACCGAGGTCGAGGCCCGGACGATCGGGGCACCGCTCCGGATGGCCACGGGTGGCCTGACCGGCGGCGTGGTCAGCGACAACCGCCATCCGGCCGGGTTGATCGAACCGTTCTACGGCCACGAGACGCTCGGTGACCTCTCCGGACCGGCGGCGGACGGCAACGCCTTCTTCGTCTGGGACATCGGTCCGCAGCGCGAGGAGTCGGGAATCCTGTACGGCACCGACCCGGCCCCGCTGACCAACACCTCGCCGACCACCGGTGAATCCGACACTCCGCTCGGAGAAACCAGCGGCATCGACCCGCATGACACGGTGATTCGTTCCTCGCCGCTGATCCGCAAGCAGATCGCCGACTTCCTCAAGACGGACGGCAAGGTCACCAACCCCTGCGGCAACAACCCCTGCTGGGCAGCCGGCTGGCAGGGCATGCCCTGACTCGCGGCGGCGGCAGACAGGGTTGAAGTTATTCGCTCCATGTGCGGATAACTTCAACCCTGATGTTGCCCGTCGCTAGGCTGATGGGCCGTGACTTCGAAGCGTGAAAGAAAACGGGCCGAACGGACCCGGGCCCAGATGCCGAAGTGGATGTTCGAAACCCGGACCCACCGCTGGCACGAGGCCGGACTGGGCGAAGAGATCGACGAGCAGCAGCAGGGACGAACCTGGCCGAAGCTCCTGCTCTACGCCCTGCTGATCGCCGGCGTCCTATTCGCCTTCAACCACCGTCAGGACATCGCCCCGGGCTACGGCACCGAAGCGCGGATCCTGACCGCGATCCTGCTTTTCGTGCTCGGCTGGGGCTTCGCTTCGGCGCTCGGCCGGACCGTCGTTCCCTTCGTCCTTCGACGGATGGACCCGGCGACCGCGGGGACCATGGCCTTCGCGATCCGGCTGGTCACGATCCTGCTGGTCGGGCTGGTCGCGCTCGGCATCGCCGGGGTCAAGCCGCAGACCCTGGCGGTTGGCGGTGCCGCGACCGCGATCGTGCTCGGTCTTGCCGCCCAGCAGACCCTGGGCAACATCTTCGCCGGGGTGGTGCTGCAGAGCACCCGGCCCTTCCGGGTCGGTGAGCGGGTCCGGCTGACCGGCGGCCCGATGGCCGGGTCGGTCGAGGGTACGGTCAGTTCGCTCGGCCTCTTCTACACGACCATCCTCAAGGGCCAGGACCGGATGATGATCCCGAACAACCTGCTGCTCCTGCTCGCGGTCGAGCCGCTGCGGGAGCCGGACTCGATCGACCTCAAGGCCCGCTTCGACAGCCACCTCAGTCCGTCCGTGGTCCAGGACATGCTGCGGCAGGCGATCACCGTGCCGACCCTTCGCCCGCCCCGGATCGAACTCGAGGAGGTCGACAAGGAGGAGGTGGTCCTGAGGATCAGCGCCACCCCGGTCAACCCTTCAGACGGGGCGAAGCTTGCCGAGCAGGTGGTTTCGGTGACCCGCGGGACCTTCGAGTACGAGAAGCCCGACACGGCCGAGATGGAACGGGCCCGGAACGAAGCGGGGCCGGACCAGAAGCCCGACCCCGACGTGCCTCACGGTCATTCCTGACCGGACTACTTTCTGGCGATCATCCAGTCTTCGTCGCCGGAATGCTTGTTGGTTCCGCCGCCCGAGGTCTTGACGGAAAGCTTGCTCTTGCCGATCCGGGCATTGCCCTTGACCTTCGGGGTCAGGGTGACTGTCTTTGACTTGCCGGCCGCTACCGTGCCGACCGACCGGCAGGACTTCTTCAGGGCCTTGCCGCTGGCGCAGACCTTGAGGTTCTTTGCTTCGGCGGTTCCGGCGTTGGTCACCTTGACTTTGACCCGGAGCGCCTTGCCTCGCTTTGCCGCCAGCTTCTTGGTCAGGATCCGGACTTTCGGCTTGACCGTGGGTGCCTTGACCTTGACCGGGCTGGCCGAGCTGGCCAGCGGATCCTGGACGCGGGCGCGGTAGCTGTCGGCGTCGGCGGCGGTCTGGTTCGGCGGGCCGAAGTAGCGGACCCGGTTGACCGAGAGGCGGTCGGGATCCTGCGCGACACCGAAGATCGGGTCGGTGTTCGGGTAGACGCCGTCGATGCCGAAGCCGCTGGCACCGTAGGCCTTGAGGTCACCGCCGCACTGGCGCTCACCGGCGCCCGGGGTCGGGGTCGAGTCGTCGAGGTAGTAGCCCTTGTAGCCGTCGAAAGCCGGGAAGGTCTCCGGGGTGGCAGAGGCCTCGGCGGTGGCGAGCGTGGTCGTGGTGCCCTGGTTGCCACTCACCTGCTGCCAGGCGTAGGTGCCGTTGACGAAATCGCTGTGCTCGAAGAGGTCGATCGAGTCGTCCCCCGGCTGCCCGTTCACTTCGCCGGGCACGCCGTCGATGGTGACTCCGGTCTGGTTCTTCTGGTCCCGGTAGGTCATGCCAAGCGCGGATTCGTTGTAGTCGGTCCAGACGTACATCTGCGGGATCGGGTGGACTCGCACGTTGACCTTGCGGTCCTCGCGGTCGGCGTAGTAGAGGTGAAGGTCCTCGACGTACGGTCCCGAGTTGGCTCCCATGTAGGAACGAATCGCGCGGACCGGACCGTCGATCACCGTGAGGTAGGTGCCTTCGTCATCGGTGTTGTCGTCGTTGCCCGAGTCGGTGTCCAGCTTCCAGTTGGCCGAGAAGGTGAACTCGCTGCGCCCGCAGCTGCTGAGGCCTCCGGCGGAAACGCCTTCACGGTCGAGGATGTCGGTTCCCGGGGCACCTCCGGCGGTGATCCGGATTTCGTCTTCCCGCCAGCGATCGATCGAGTGAAGCTCGTAGTTGTCGGTCTTGACGGTCGAATCCTCGGGGTTCGGGACATTGGTCCACCCGTAGTCGTCGATCAGGGTGTCATCGGGACCGAAGTTGGTCAGGTTGAAGTCGTAATCGACGTAGTCCTTGCCGGCCGAGGGCGTCAGTTTCCCGGTCGACTTGAAGAGGTAGACGTAGGCGGTGCCGTCACCGATCGGGTCATTCACGGCGATCTTGGTCGCGCTCGAAGCGTCCACTCCCTGCGGCGCGACGGCGGAGGCCGGAGCAGCCTTGCCGGCGTCGCCACCCATGAAGACCAGTTCGTCGTCGCTGTCGAAAGTCGTGTCCGCGTCAGCCCCGGAGCGGGTCTTCGGATCGGCGTAGATCTCCACGTCGAAGGTGCGAATGTCCTCGTCGATGCCGACGTAGCCGTTGACGTATCCCACCGGCTTGTCGGGGTAGAGGCTGCGAGCGCTGACCACGTGACGCTCGTCGACCTGGACCGGAATCTGCTTCCAGCCGCCTTCCCACTTGAAGCCGAGGATCTTCTTCGGCACGACCTTGAGCTTGGTCGGCACGTCGCCGCCGTTCAGAACGACGGGATCGGTGGCCCGGTCAGCCGGAGCTGCTCCCGCCAGGCCGGTGAAGCCGATCGTGGTGATCGCGGCGAGGCCAAGCACAGCCCCTGCCCGCGCGAACATTCTTGTCGCGAGGTCCCTTCCCATGGGAGACAGGATACAGCGTGTTTCTGAAGTTGCAGGGTGATCTTCAGGAGCAGCTGAGCGTCACCGAGCGACTGAACCGCCTGGCGTCTCGGGCGGCCCGCGCAAAGCCGGTCCGGGCTCGCTTGCTTGCCTTCCGGGTCTTCGCTTTGCGGATCGCCTTCTTTGACCTGGCCTGCCGTTGCTTTGCCAGCTTCAGGTTCTTCTTTGCTTTCAGGCAGGCCGCCGATGGCACTACCGGCCCGGTTGGTCCGGTCGGAGTCGTCGGACCCGTGGGGCCGGTCGGGATCGTCGGACCCGTGGGCCCGGTTTCTCCGGTCGGCGTCGTGGGGCCGGTCGGCCCGGTCTCGCCGGTTGTTCCGGTCTCACCGGTCGGCCCTGTCGTTCCGGTCTCTCCGGTCGTTCCGGTCGGCCCTGTCGTTCCGGTCTCTCCGGTCGTTCCGGTCTCTCCGGTCGTTCCGGTTTCTCCGGTTGGCCCTATCGGTCCGGTCGGTCCCGTTTCTCCGGTCGTTCCGGTTGGCCCTATCGGTCCGGTCGGCCCGGTCTCGCCGGTTGTTCCGGTCGGCCCGGTCTCACCAGTCGGTCCGGTCGGCCCGGTTGGACCCGACGGCTCGACCCCGGAGCCCGAGAGAGTCGCCGATACGAGGATCGTCCCGGCCTGGTTTCTGACGTTCAGCGTCGCCGAGCGTGCGCCCTCGCCTGCCGGCTTGAACCTGACCTGGAACTGGCAGGACTGCCCCGGGGAGAGCATGGTCCCGTTCACGCAGCCGGTGTTCCCCGGAGTCCCCTGGGGCAGAACCTGAAACTGGGAGGCATGACTGCCGGTCAGGGTGTGAGTCCCGACCGTCCAGGCAACGGCCTGCGGATTGGTGACCGTGAAAACCGTGAAACCGGAGGCACCACCGGCCGTCGTTTCGCCGAAATCCCGGTTCGCCGGAACGATCGTCGGGCTCGGGTCGGGCAGGCCGGTCCCCGAAAGTGCCACCGTCGATTCGCTGTCGATCACTGTCCCGCCGGGATATGTGACGTTGCCCGGAAGGGTCAGGGTCGAACTCAATGAGCCGACCGAGGAGGGGTCAAACCTGATGCCAATCTGGCAACTTCCGGCCACCGGCATCGACTGACCGGAGCAGGTGTCAGTGACCTTGGTGAAGTCCCCGCTTCCGGTTGTCGTCGCGGATCCCATCGACCGCGCATGGGGCCCCGCGTTGGTGACTGTGAAGTACTGGACCGTTGCCGGACCGGCACTGACCTCTCTGGCCTCGAAAGCCTTCGAGGCCGGAGCAACTGTCGGCAACGGATCGGTTGGCGGATCGAATCCCGCCTCGGCCGTCTCGATCGGCTGGTCGAAATTCGCCTTCATCGCCACGGCCTCGGTCCCGGTCTGGTTTGGCGCGCCGTAGTTGTACTCCCGAAGCATGGTCAGGTTCCCGTAGCTGCCCTTGGTCGGATCGGAGTTGGGGATGCTGCTGCCGGCCCGGATCGACATGCCGCTGGAGCCGATCGCCTGACTGTCACCCGTGCATTGGTAGGTCTCGTCTTCACCGACCCGGCCGGCCTGCGGATCGATGACCCAGTTCGGGTTGGTGTCCGCCTCGTCGAACTGGTAGGCGTTGACCTGCAGGCCGGGGATCGTCGAAGTGACCCGGGACATGATGTTGACCGTGCCCTGACTCCCGGTCAGCTGTTCCCAGGCGCTCCCGGTTCCCGCGCTGAGCGGAACCGGCAGGCCGGTCAGCCCCCGTGGGTTCGGCCACGGGTCGATCGTCTCCGGGTCGTTGTGGGGAATCTTGACCAGGTCCTGCTCCCCGTCCACCGCGAGCCCGGGCGGATAGATCGAGCTTCGATAGGTCATCCCCATCGCCGCCGCCGAGTAGTCGACGAAGGACATCAGCGATGGCATCCCGGCGTGGACCCGCAGAAAAGTCCTGACCTCCTGCCGGGTCTCGTAGAAGACATGTTCGCGCTGGGTGTAGGGACCGGAGTTGGCGCCCATGTAGGAGCGGATTGCCCGGACCGGCCCGTCGATGTTGGCGATGAAGGTTCCTTCGGCGTTGTCCGAGCTCGGGAAGACCGCCCGGCCGGTGAAGGTGTCTTCGGTCCTCGCACAGGCGTAGGCGACGGTCGAGACCTTTTCGCGGTCGAGGATGTCGAGCCCGGGAGCCCCGCCGGCCTTGATCCTCAGCTGGTCGTCGAGCCAGCGGTCACTCGAATGGAACTCGTAGGCATCGGTCGTGACGGTCGAGTCTTCGGGGTTGTAGCCGTTGGCCGGCGGCGACCCGTTGAGCGGGAAGAAGTAGTCGTAGTTGGTCCGGTAGCTGCCACCGGCCAGGTTCAGGACCGGGCTGTAGGACACATAGTCTTCTCCCGCCGCCGGATCGAGCGAGCCCTGGGAAAGGAACAGGTAGACAAATGACTCATCGTCGGAAACGGGATCTGCCACCGCCACCTTGACCCCGGTTCCGGCAATTACTCCGGAAGGCAGCGGCCAGTCATCGTGGGCGACGCCGGCATCGCCGGCCATGAAGGTGATCTCGTCATCCGCATCGACCGTGAGGTCGGTGTCGGCCCCGGAGCGGGTTCCCGTGTCGGCGTAAACCTCGAGCTGGAAAGTTCCGCTCACGTAATTGGAGTTGGTGCCGCTTGCCGGGTAGAGATCCCGGACGCTGACCGTCTTGCGTTCATCCACCTGCACCGGCACCTGATCCCAGGCGGCACCAGTCCAGCGGAAGGCGACCACCCGGCCCGGTTGCGCGCCGAGCAGCCGGGTCAAGTCGCTTCCCTTGAGCACCACGGGATCATCGGGCCTGTTCATGTTCGAGGCCTGCGACGGGGCAGCGATCAGCCCGGCTGCAAGCAGCCCAAGCAACGCTCCCTTCACAACTCCCCCCAATCCCATTGGGGGGAAGATAACAGCGAAACCGCAGGGATCAGCGGCGGCGTTCGACCTCTTCGACCATCAGTTTGGTGTGGAGGGCGGCGATCAGGTCCTTGAGTGGTTCGACGCCCGCTTCGATCAGTTCGACCGCGCGCTCGGGGGGCATTTCACCGTCGAGACGGTCCATCAGCACGTCGACCTCTTCCTTGACCAGGGCTTCGAGCGCGTGCTTGTAGCGCAGCGTGTCGTAAACCGTGAAGCCGATCTGCTCGTCGTAGCCGCCGGCCCGGAAACGGGACATCGCTTCAATGATCGTCACGTCCGAAGGCGAGTAGCCACGCGAGTTCGGGGTCAGGATGCCGATCTCGGCGAGCCGGTCGAGGACTTTCTTCGGCACCCCGTACTTCCTGATCTCGGCCGGTCCGGTCCGGGTCCGCTCCCGGGCAAGGGCCCGTTCGAGGATCCGGTCTTCGACGTCGAGCATCGCTTCCGCCTGATCCGGGTCTTCCTCGAAGAGTTTGCGGATCGCCTTTAGCGGCATGTAGCGCTCTTCCTGCAGCCGTTTGATCAGCCGGATCCGCTCGACCGTCTCCGGCCGGTACCAGGCCATGTTGCGGGAAGTCTTGACCGGTTCCGGCAGCAGGCCTTCCCGCAGGTAGTGCTTGATGGTCGGTGCCGGCACGCCGGAAGCCTCGACCAGTCCCGACATCTTGAGCAGGTCCGTGTCGGCAGCCGCCTGGCTCACGCCCGGAACTCCATCCCGCCGCCGCTGCCCGGCCCGGAAGCAGCGCCGGCTTCAAACAGGGCCTCGATCTCTTCCCCGTCGAGCCCGGCAGAGGCGAGAACCTCGCGGGTATCGGCACCGATCGCAGGTGCGGGCGCGGGTTCGGCCGCCGGGGTGCGGCTCATCCTGATCGGCGAGCCGATCTGCCGGACCGGACCGATGCCCGGCTGTTCCCACTCGACGACCATTCCACGCTCGCGCAGTAGTTCTGACTCGACCGCCTCGTCGAGTTCGAGGATCGGCTCGATGCAGCAGTCGTACTGATCGTTGAAGCGCTTCCAATCTTCCCGGGTCCGCTCGCGAAAGACCGCGGCGATCTTCTCCCAGGCCTCGCCGCCCGGTCGTTCGAACTGAAGTTCGATCAGGTCCTCGTGGCCGGTGCCCTCGCAGAAGGCCCGCCAGAACTTCGGCTCCAGGGCGCCGCAGCTGACCCAGCCGTCGGCTGCCTCATAGGTGAGGTAGCAGACGATCCCGCCACCGAGCATCACTTCTCCCCGCCGGGGTGCTTCACCTCCGGCGAAAAGGGCGCCGGCCGCCATCGCCAGCCATGCGAAGGCCCCGTCGGTCATCGAGATGTCGACCATCTGGCCCTTGCCGCTCTTGCCTTTCTCGATCAGCGCCGCAAGGATGCCGAAGGCGGCGTTCATCGCCCCGCCACCGAGGTCGCCGATCTGTCCGGCCGGCTGGATCGGGGCGCCACCGGCCTGGCCGGTCATCGCCAGCATGCCGGTCGAACCGAGGTAGTTGATGTCATGACCGGCCCGGTCCCGCGAGGGACCGTCCTGGCCGTAGCCGCTGATCGAGCAGTAGACGAGTGCCTCGTTCTTCCGACTCAGCGTTTCGTAATCAACTCCGAGCTTTTCGGCGACTCCCGGCCGAAAGCCCTCCAGCACCACATCGGCGGTCGGCACGAGCCGGTAGAAGGCTTCGCGGCCTGCCTCGTTTTTCAGGTCGAGGCGGATCGATCGCTTGCCCCTGTTCAGCGAGAGGTACAGGCCGGAGGCGGTGGCTTCAGCCGGATCCGCTTCCGACTCGTAAAGGGGCGGGGCGTAGCGGATGTAGTCACCGGGGCCGGTGTCCTCGACCTTGATCACCTCGGCCCCGAAATCGACCAGCATCTGCGAACAGAACCCGCCCGGCAGCAGCCGGGTCAGGTCGAGAACCCTGATGCCGCTGAGCGGCAGAGCCCCATCGCTTTCGGTGGCCGGGGCCATGGCTCAGGCCGCCTTGAGGCCGAGCATCTCGCGGGCTTCGGCGATGCTCGCCACCCTGCGGCCGGCGTCCTCGACCATCTGCCGTGCCTTGCCGATCAGCTCGCCATTCGACTTGCACATGGTGCCGTCCGGCAGGTAGAGGTTGTCCTCCACCCCGGCCCGCACGTTGCCACCGAGAGTTATCGCGGTCGCCAGCAACTTCCACTGGTCACGGGAGATGCCGATCACCTGCCAGTTGTTCGGCCCTTCCGGACCGCCCGGAACCTGATCGGCCATCACCGCGACGTTGCGGGGGGTCGGCCGGATACCGCCGGTCACACCCATGACCAGCGAGATCTGCGACGGCGGCTTGATCAGGCCCATGTCATAGAGCGGATCGAGGTTGGCGACATGGCCGGCGTCGAAGCACTCGTGCTCGGGCTTGATGCCAAGATCGTTCATCGCCGTGATGAACTCGATGATCGTGTCGAAGGAGTTCTCGAAGACCGCCTTGAAGACGAAGTCCTTGCGACGCTTCGAGTACTTGGCGTAGTTCATCGAGCTCATGTTGAGCGCCGCGACATCGGGCCGGCAGGCTTCGAGGTAGGCGATCCGCTTCTCCATCGAAACGCCGATCGCGCCGGTCGAGTAGTTGATGATCACATCCGGGACCTCGGCCTTGATCGCTTCGGTGATCGCCTGGAAATCCTCGATCTCGTAGGACGGGGTGCCGTCGGGCTTGCGGGCGTGAATGTGAATCTGGCTGGCGCCTTCATCGACCGAGCGACGGGCCTCCGCCGCGTACTCCTCCGGCGTGTACGGAATGGCCGGGCACTGGTCCCGGTTGGCGATCACACCCGAGATCGAGTTGCTGATGATTACCGGGTCTTCGAACTTGCTCATGCTCTCTCCTGAATTGCTGCGTTGACGGCGGCTGCGAACCCGTCGATCTCGGGCTGTTGCGCGTCCGGGGGTTCGATCGCCTGGGTGTAGCCCAGGCCGCCCCTCGCGCCCTGAAAGGTGATGTTGGGCTGGGCGATAAGTCCGCTCTTGAAGCTGACCGTGACTTCGTCGATCAACCGGATCGGCATCCGGACCGAGTGGATGTCGTTGAAACCGAAGACCTCGACCGTTTCACCGTCGAAGGTGATCAGCCCGTCCATACCCGGCTGGTCATGTTCGAGCCGCAGCTCGAGCAGTTCGTTCATACCGGCATCACGCCGTGCTTCTTCCAGGGCCGCTCGACATGTTTGTCCTTGGCCATCTTCAGTCCGCGGATCACCGTCTGGCGGGTCTCGCGGGGGTCGATGATGTCGTCGATCATCGCGTTGCCGGCCGCGATGTACGGGTCGATCTGTTCGCGGACCGCGTTCAGCATCGCCTCGCGGGTCGCCTCCGGATCGTCGGCCGCCTCGATCGCCGAGCGGCCGATGATGTTGACCGCGCCCTCGGCACCCATGACCGAGATCTCGGCCCCGGGCCAGGCGACGATCAGGTCCGGCTCGTATGCCCGGCCACACATCACGTAGTAGCCGGCCCCGTAAGCCTTGCGGACCAACACCGTGATCTTCGGCACCGTGGCCCGGCTGACCGCGTAGAGCATCTTGGCGCCGTGACGGATGATCCCCTGCTGCTCGACCTTCGAGCCGACCAGGAAGCCGGGCACGTCCTGCAGGAAGAGCAGCGGGATGTTGAAGGCGTCGCAGAGGTTGATGAAACGGGCCGCCTTGTCGGCCGAGTCCACGTCGAGCACGCCGCCGAGCACCTTGGGCTGGTTGGCGACGATGCCGACCGACTGACCGCCCATACGGGCGAAGCAGGTGATCAGCGACTTGGCGAACTTCGGCTTGATGTCGAAGTAGTCACCGTCGTCGACGATCTCCTCGATCACCTCGTACATGTTGTACGGGGTGCGGGGCGAGTCGGGGATGATCTCGAGCAGCTTGTCCGAACCGCGGTCTTCCGGGTCGGAAGTCTCGGTCAGCGGCGGCTTCTGCTCGCAGTTGCTCGGGAAGTAGCTCAGGTACTTCTTGATCGAGGCGATGCATTCCGGGTCGTCTTTGACCTCGAGGTCACCGACCCCGGACTTGCGGCAGTGGACCTTGGCCCCGCCGAGATCCTCCATCTCGATCTCCTCGCCGGTCACCGCCTTGACCAGGTGCGGCCCGGCCAGGGCCATCGCGCCCTGCCCGACGACCATCGGTACGAAATCCGAGAGGCCGGGGATGTAAGCGGTGCCGGCGGCGCAGGGTCCCATCATCGCCGCGACCATCGGCACTACTCCCGACATCTGCACTTCCTCGCGGAAGAGGTGGCCGGAGCCGGCGAAGAGCGAACCGGCCGCCTCCTGGATCCGGGCGCCGGCCGAGTCGAGCAGCCAGACCAGGGGCATCCGCTTCTGCAGGGCCATCTCGCGGATCCGGGTGACCTTGATCTCGCCGGTCTGGCCCATCGAGCCGGCCATCACCGTGAAGTCGTAGGCGACGATCGCGACCGGGCGGCCGTCTACGTCTCCCCAGCCGGTGACCACGCCGTCGGCCGGTGCGTACTTTTCCTGCATCGCAGGCTGCGAGTAATGCGGCCGACCGTGGATGCCGATCTCGTTGAAGGTTCCCTCATCGACCAGCAGGTCGATCCGTTCGCGGGCGGTCAGCTTGCCGCGCTCGTGCTGCTTCTCGATCTTGTCGAGCCCGCCACCAAGCCGGGCCTTCCCCCGTCGCTCGTGAAGCTGCTCGGTGAGCTCGGACAGCGGGGCGGCGCCCGGCATCAGGTTCTTGTCTTCGCTCATCAGCGTCCCTTCCATTCCGGTTCACGCTTCTCGAAGAAGGCCTTGACACCCTCGATCGCATCCTCGCTCGAGAGTTCGATCGCCAGCTGTGAGCGCAGGTAGTCGAGGGCTGCGTTCAGGTCCATGTCCATCTGGCGCCACATCGCGTCCTTGCCCAGCTTCATGATCAGCGGCGACTTGGCGGCCAGCATCGCGGCCCACCCGGCGACTGCGGCGTCGAACTCCTTTGCCTTGACGACCTTGTTGACGATGCCCTCCTGCCGGGCTTCCTCGGCGGTGAGCCGCTCGCCGAGCAGCAGCATCTCGTTGGTCTTCTTGCGGCCGACGTTGCGGTAAATCAGCGCCATGATCATGAAAGGGAAGAGCCCGACCGTGATCTCGGGCGTGCCGAAGGTCGCTTCCTCGCTGGCGACGATCAGGTCGCAGGCCAGGGCCAGCCCGAGCGAGCCGGCCAGGACGTGACCCCGTGCCGCGACGATCGACGGCTTGCCCAGCTGGCCGAAGAGCCTGAAGGCCTCGACGAAGTTCTCCGCTCCCTCGAATTTCTGGACGGCGTTGGCGTCACCGCCGAAGGCAGCGAGGTTGCCACCGGCCGAGAACACCTTCTCGTGGGAGGAGGCGAGTACGACTACACGCACGCCTTCGTCTTCACGGGCGAGGCGCAGGGCTGCGATCAACTCGCCCAGGAGCTGGTCGGAGAGGGCGTTTCTGGTCTCGGGGTCGTCCAGCGTGATGGTCCCGACAAAGTCGGCCACCTCATACCGGATCTTCTCGAAGGAAGGGCTGGCTTGGCTCATGGAGGCAAAGATACCAGTAAGTCGAGAGTAGAAAGTGCTACTGTCCACTTCATGTCTACCGATACCGTCATCAAGCCCGATCACGAAGCCGGCCGCAAGCACTTCATCTTCACCCAGGAACACGAGGACCTGCGCGAGTCGATGACCGACTGGGTCAAGAAGGAGCTCTACCCGCACCGCATGGAGTGGGAAGACACCAAGTGGCCAGACTCGGCCATGAAGCGGGCCGGTGAGCTTGGTTACCTCGGCCTCTGCTTCCCCGAGGAGTACGGCGGACAGGGCGGCGACTACTACTACTCGCTGGTCCGGGCCGAAGCGCTCTCCTACTCGGGTTCAGGCGGCCTCGGCATGGGCTTCGCCGTCCAGACCGACATGGTCCTCCCTCCCGTCCACCTGCTCGGCACCGAAGAGCAGAAGCAGAAGTACCTCGCCCCCGGCATCACCGGCGAGAAGATCGGCGCGCTCGGCATCACCGAACCAGGTGCCGGTTCCGACGTCGCCGGTATCCGCACCACCGCCATCCTTGACGGCGACGAGTACGTGATCAACGGTGCCAAGACCTTCATCACCAACGCGGCCCGGGCCGACTTCATGGTTCTGGTCACCAAGACCGACCCCGACGCCGGACACGACGGCATCACCCTGATGCTGATCGACATCCGCGACGAGGAAGGCAACGACCTGCCCGGTTTCTCGGTCGCCCAGAACCTCGAGAAGATGGGCATGCACGCCTCGGATACCGGCGAACTCGCCTTCGAGGACTTCCGGGTTCCGGCCGATTCGGTTCTCGGCCAGGTCGGCAAGGGCTTCTACCACATCAGCTGGGAGCTCCAGTCCGAACGGCTGGTCGCCGCCGCCGGCTCGAATGCATCGGCCGAGCGTCTGCTCGAAACCGCGATCGAGTACGCAAATGACCGCAACGCCTTCGGCCGCCCGATCGGCAAGTTCCAGGCGATCCGCCACAAGATTGCCGACATGGCGACCAAGATCGAGGCTTCCAAGCAGTTCACCTACTCCGTGGCCTGGCGGGTCAATAACGGCGAGTACCCGGTCCGCGAGATCTCGATGGCCAAGCTGCTCTCGGCCCAGATGGCCTGCGAGGTCGCCGACCAGACAATCCAGATCCTCGGCGGCTACGGCTACATGAAGGAGTACGAGGTCGAGCGGGCCTACCGCGACATTCGTCTCAACCGGATCGGTGCCGGCACCGACGAGGTCATGCTCGAGGTGATCGGCCGTTCTTACGGCCTGTAGGAACCCGGAGCCTCGCCGTAGGATGACGGCATGAAGAAGAGCCGCCGCTTCCTGATCGGATTGTCAGCCCTTGCCCTGGTCGCCCTCGGTGGCGCCGGGGCAACACTCGCCATTTCGGCGACCTCGGATCCCCCTGCTCCGAAGTACAACTCGCTGGCCCGGGTAGTCAATCCGATCGGTGCGCCCGGTCGCGCCCTGAACCTCGCCCGGGTGGTCATCCAGCCTGGAGCGAAGATCCCGCTCCACCTCCACCAGGGCACCCAGGTCGGCTACATCCAGTCCGGAACCCTGACCTACACGGTTGAATCCGGCCAGGCGAAAGTGATGACCGGACCGGGCGACGCTCCGGAGTTCGTTCGTCTGATCAAGGCAGGACAGACCTCCCGGGTGAAGGCCGGCGAGTGGTTGATCGAACAACCCTCCAACCACCACCGCGCCGCCAACAACGGCAACGATCCGGTCGTGATCCTGCTCTCGAACCTCCTGCTCAAGAACGCCAAACCCTCGAAACTCCTCCCCTAGGGGGTCGGCGTCACTTCGGCTGTGCAGTGGGCGCAGCGGGTTGCCTTGACCGGGATCTCGGAGAGGCACTCCGGGCAGTCGCGGTGGGTCTCCTCCTCGTCCTCCTTCAGGTGGTTGATGGGAACCACGACGAAGAAGTAGACGACAAGGGAAACCGAGATGAATGCGATCAGCGCATTGATGAAGTTTCCGTAGGTGAACTCGGATCCATTGATCGTGAAGCTGAGCGCCGAGAAGTCCGGTTCTCCGATGACCGCCGCGATGACCGGGGTCAGAAGATCGGCCACCATCGAGTTGACGAGGGCCGTGAATGCGGCACCGATCACGACCGCGACGGCCAGGTCGATCACGTTGCCCCGGCTGATGAACTCCTTGTAGCCATGAATGATCTTCATGGGCTCGAAGCTATCCGGTGAACCTGACGGAAAAAGAGAGGCGGCGCGACGCCCGGAGGGAGCGCCGCGCCGCGGGGAGGGACCGCCGGGTGGAGGGTCCTCAGCGGGGGTTGGCGGAGAAGCTGGTCGAGCCCGAGCAGATGAAGATCTTCGCGCCGTAGAGATCGGGGATCAGGAACGAGTAGTTGAGCTTCAGCTGTCCCGAGACGGCCTTGCCTCGCTTCTTCAGGGTGACCTCGTAGTTCTTCGTCGCCTTGGCGCCGACGTTCATTGCCGCGGGCTGCAGGGCCTTGCTCTTCACGGTCCGGCCGATCCGGCCCGCCGCGACCGGCTGGAACAGTTCGGCCCCGGCCCGCGAGGAGTAGTTGCCGGTCGTCTCCAGGCAAAGGGTCGGGACGACGGTCCGGATCCCGGTCACCCGGTTGCCCTTGAGGGCGAAGGTGATCGAGCTGCCGCCCTTGGTCTTGCCCTTGTAGTCCGCCGCACCGGCAAAGTCCGCGGCAAACATGAACCAGACGAAGAACAGCAGCGTGAACAGGGCCAGACCGGTTCTGAATCCGCTCTCGCTGACGGGTTCCGGTTTCTTGGCGGGTCGGTTGATCATTGTGGGGGTGCTGTGGTTGCGGGTGTTCACTTGGTCACCTTGACCTTGTTATTCGAGTTGACTGGGTTGAGGCCCGGGCCGGAGGCGTTGACCCGGATCGGGTAGCTGCCTCGGGCAGCACGGGTTGTCCGGACCGGAATGCCGACCCGGACGGTGGTTCCGGCAACGAGGTTGCGGAGAGTCCGGCAGGCGGCGGGCATGACCTTGCCCCTGGCCTTTCCGCTCACCGTGGCGCAGACCTTGACCATCGTGGCCGTGGAACCGGAAGCGGTGACCGCCGCAGAAAGATTGACCTTGCGGCCCGCCTTGACGGTGGCGGTTCCGGGGCTCACCTTGAGGGTGATGCGGGACTTGCCGGGCCCGGTCGGTCCAGTTGGTCCGGTGGGCCCGGTCGGTCCAGTGGGGCTGGTGGGTCCGGTGGGACCCGTCGGGCTGGTCGGTCCGGTCGGTCCGGTCGGGCTCGTGGGCCCTGTCGGTCCCGTCGGGCTGGTCGGTCCGGTCGGTCCGGTGGGACTGGTTGGTCCCGTGGGTCCGGTCGGTCCGGTGCGGGTCAGGGTCGCCAGGCCGAAGGCCGGCTCCTTGCCGTTGCCGACCTTGACCGGAGTCAGGCTGCAGTTGCCCCCGGTCGCCGCCGGCACGCGGGCTACATAGACCGAGCCGCGATCCTGCCAGGTGATCATCGAGCCGTCCGGGGAGAAGCGCGGGTAGGCGGGAGTCTCGGCGATTCCGGGAACCGAGCAACGGTAGGTCGGCGTGCCGGCCGGCGGGGTCCCGCCCGTGTTCCAGAACGAGAACTCGGCCGCATCCGATCCTTCCGGCGAGACTTCCAGCACCGTGACGCCGTTCGAGGAGACGTCGAAGCTGTGCATGTCACCGGCGTTCGGGTCGTTGAATCCGAGCCAGGCATTCGGTTCGGCGCTGCCCGCCTTCTGGACCCAGATCCGGCGGAAGTCGGTGTCGACGAAACCGGCGTAGGGAGTCCCGGGGATCCAGCGCGGGCGGATGTAGTAGGTGTGGCAGTTGATCAGGCAGGGGTTGGTCGTTCCGGGTCCGCTGATGAAGGAGACCTTCTGATTCAGGGTGCAGGGGTTCGTCCAGCAGTCGAAGTAGTGCCAGTCGTAAACGAACATCCCGCCGTCCGGCGAGATCGTGCCGCCGTTGAACGGCGAGAACGAGCCGGCACCGGTCTTCGGCAGCAGCCAGGTGTCCTTGACCTGGCCGTTGGCCGGGTTGAGGAAGTAGGCGAACCCGGATGAACTCGCCTTCTTGATCGCGACGATCGTGCCGTCGTTCTTCTGGGTCGGCGTGACATATCGGGTCTCCGCGGTCGCGTCCGAGGTCACCTTCTCGGTGATCGTCCCGTCCGGTGAAGTCCGGTACACGTTGCCGTCTGTTCCCACATAGGAGACGTTGGCGGCCTCTGCGTCAGGCGTATGGGAAAGCCACGAGAACAGCCCGACCATGAGGACGAGGGTCAGCACGACATTCGCTCCGCTGCAGGCTTTGCTGATTCGGCGTTCGGTTTTCATCTGGACGGGACCTCCTGAATCGGGATTGCTGATGTCAGCAGGTTCCAATCCCGCCCTTGCGGAGACTTTGCGGGCAGGTTGCGGCCCTCGATCCGGCTCTATAGTGCGGCTTGCAACCAATCCAAGGAGTGTTTCTCTCGATGGGACTACTTGAAGGCAAGAACGCGATCGTCACCGGCTCGGCCCGTGGCATCGGCCGCGCCACCGCCGAGCTTTTCGCCGCTCAGGGCGCCAGGGTTCTGATCAACGACCTCGATGCGGACATCGCCGAGCAGACCGCCTCGGAGATCGACGGCGAGACCGCCGTCTTCGGGGGCGACCTGACCAAGGGTGACGCTTGCGACCAGCTCGTCGCGACCGCCCAGGACGCTTTCGGTTCGATCGACATCGTCGTAAACAACGCCGGCT